>NZ_CP104964.1:0-300000 GCF_025452235.1 Devosia neptuniae | reverse complement strand
GACGCTGCGGGTTTCCTGAGCAACGGTCGGCGCCACACTAATGGCAACCGCAAGGATCAGAGCAATGAGCGTTTTCATCAATGTGCTTTCTTGAGCTTGGTTATTCGTCCCTGGGGGCTGCGTGTATGACCCAACCCTGACGGCGTGCGCGCAAGTCTTCGGACTAGATTTTATGATACAACATGTCAAGTTTAGGCATCTGCACGGACGGTAACTCACCAATCATGCCGCCTACCGATCTCGTGTGTGATTTTCTGCCTGTCCCCCGTACCTGGCGACGATGACGCTGCAGCCCTTCGGTAGAAGGAACCAAGTGACGTACGGCCAAACTAGTAGCGCCACTGCGTCGCCCAAAACGCCGATCATGTCAGACCGAGGAAGTAGAGGGAGAATTTCGGCCAATGTCCGGTACAATCATCTTGCGGTAATGGCCGGCGCTTGATTCAACATTGTCAGGTCTGGCCTTCTGTTCGAGGTAATATATGCCCCAAAATTTCGCGTCAGCGATCATCCGTTGGCGAGACCACTTGGACAGCCAGCCGGGCGGACTTTCAGCGTTCGACCAATCCTATACAGTCTCGACAATGCTCTTTGGGTGCCATCGATACTTGGAAGCACACGGCGCGCATGCAACCCCGGAAAAAGACCGGATCGAGGCGATCAAGGGGGAACTTGAGGCATGGATGCGTGAGCGAGGCTGTGTTTACAATCCGTAGGTCCACCCAAGCATCAGTGATATGAGACAGGGGCCTCGTTGGATCACCTTCCGCCGGGGCGGCGCCTGCTACCGATCCGTAGTCACCTAGCAGGCGCCCTTTTCCAATTGGCGCCCCGCCACCATCAGCAAAGCTGCAACTTTAGCCATGACAGGCGAGAGCGCCAGGCCAGGGATCGCGAGGCCGGCCTGCATGGTCTCACACTCCCCGAAAATTGGACACCCGTGGGACAACAGCCCCATACAATCAAATCGTATGTGCCGCTGTCCTCACTGCTGCAAAGTATGCACGCAAAACCGTCTCATATTAGCCTTCTCGACCACTGCCTGAGCCGGCCATCCCAGAAAGGCTCCAAGCAAGCTGTTGCTGGCTTCTGACAGAACGGTCGCTTCCCCCTCCTTCTCAAGGGAGAAGCCTTTCTAAAGTCGAGCCACGGAGATCGTCGTCCCCGACCAGCACCTACTTTCGGGAATAGGTGCCGTCAAATGTCACGTTCATCCCGCCGCACATGTAGTTGTCCGAGACCTCAAGCGTCTGGCCAGACTGCGTTATGTTGACGACACAATCGTACTCATCCGCATCATCGATCCGCAGAGGTCCATTTTCTCCAACACCGAAGGAGACCTTGCCCTGCTCGATCCAACCTGCGGGCACCAACACGGAGAAGTCTCCGACATTGATCGCGCCGATGGCCGCTTTCTCCGGATCTTCGGCGCCATAGGTGGCATTTCCCTCAATAAGCAGGGCGTCACCATCAGCCTTGATAGTGATGAATTGTTCGGGTCCAGCGGTCCATTCCCCTATCCAGGATGCAAGATCAGTTTTCTCCTGTGCCCATGCGGGCGACGCACTGGCTATAGCCATCAGTACGTACGCAAAACGACGCTTCATAAAACTCTCCATTACAAGTCCCGCTACCACACAGTTCTTTTCAAGGTAACCGTCATCTGTGCTGTTCGAATCTTCGCAAGGCTCACGCCGCGGACACAAACAACGCAAGACCGTGTAAGCCGACGGAGATAGCGATGGCAACAATGACTGACGGCAAGGTCGCATTGGCCATGGCCACTGGCCCAATGGCGCCGGCGGCTAAAATGGCAAGAGCCACTCCATTCAAGAATTGGGCAACCGTTCGTTTCACATCTCGGCTCATGGCGTCTCCTCCTGTTGTCCAGACAAGATTGACCTCATTGGCGAGGCGGAGGATTTCGGGGATAAGTCACTAACCAGGGACCGATGAAAGCCACAGTGAACCGCTCAAGCGCCGAACTGACGACCCGCTATATCCATTATCTGGAGACGTTCCTGGTGGACCTTTGAAGCGACGCGGGCCAGTTCGTTTCGATGCGGGGTTTTACCTCCGTGTTGACCATCAGCTCCGCCAGTTCACACTCAAGGCTGCCCGCTCCGGACGGAGACACCGAGGAGGAGCGCGACCTGATGATCGTAAGTACTTTTGAGCAATCGAAGACATGATCGAGGACGCCATTGCCGAAAGGCGCGCGGCGGCGAATTGATCCACTGCCCACGTCGCTCACGATTCCGCTGAACGGAAAAGTCCTGACCCGAGGGTCAGGACTTACGCGTCACACGAGCGTCACGAGCAACGCGATGAGCACTAAACCTCGCTGGCTCCAGATTGGTTCCCCGGCACGGAGCCGGCGCTAGAACTTCACACTGAGCCCGACAGTGCCCTTGGCGGCATAGCTGTCGCCGAAATTGCGCAGGCTGGTATTAAGCGATGCCTCGCCATGGAGCGCGTATTTGCCGTCGCCCCAATTGTAGGAACCACCAATGCCTACGCCGCCCCAGAGCGGGTCGTTCTCACTGGCGAGCTTGACCCCGGCAACATCGGTGTGGGAGCCATCCAGCATGTCATAGTAGAGATTGGCAATACCGTAGAGATCGGCGCTGGCGGCTTGCCCGGCCTCGTCCGTCCACTCATTTCGGTAGTCCACCGAGATGCCCAAGCGGGCCTTGAGGCTTTGACCGTTGTCCGACGAGACCGCAGCGTCGAAGGCATCGGTGAAGCTATCGAAATCGACGTCTGAATAGGCTAATTGAGCCTGCGGAGTGATCGACCAATTGGGTCCCAGCGCGATCTGCTGTCCGCCTTCGATGCTGACGGCATAACCGAACCCGCCATTGTCGGTGGCGAGGTTGAGGCCGGCGGTGCTGGAGGATAGATCGCTGTCATACCAGGTCACCCGAGCCTGGCCGTCGAGGTAAAAGCCGGTGCTGCCGTACCAGGTCAACGCGCTGCCCACGCCGAAACCGGTGCTGTTGATCGAGCCGTCACCATGCGGCGAAGCAATATCGGCAGAGAGCGTGCCATATTCGAGCGAGACGCCGCCGATCAGGCTGCCGGCATCGCCACGGTAGAGTACGCCGTCGGCACCAGCCTGCAATTTCCAAAGATCGACATCGTAGCTGGCGCCACTGGTCGAAGTTTGGGGATCGAACTTGGCATGGCTCGCCTCGATGCGGCCCCAGGCACCCAGATTGCCTTGCGGCAGATCGGTCTCGATCACCCCGGCTCCAGACCAAGCTCGACCACCCAGCCGCTGCCGCAGCGTGCCCAGCGCGTTGAAGCTCTGCAGCACATTGGCATAGCTCTCGTAGAGTGGCACGCCGGGCTGATAGAGCGGCGTGGCTGGAGGGATCGGCGTACCCGGCGGAGTGCCCGGTGGTATGACCGGATTGGTCAGCGTGGACCGCAGATACCAATCGCCATCAGCCGGGGTACTCACCCCATTCTGATAGAGCCGATAGGCATAGGCGCCACCGACGACCGCCTGATCTCCCTCAAAGACATAATTCCCCAGCAAGGCAAAGGCGCCAGCATCGGAAATGCCTGCGACATCGACGATCTTGATGCCTTCAACCGTGGCAGCCCCCGAGCCGCCCAGGTTAACGACGCCGACCTGGGTCGGGCCGCTGCCAAGGATAGAATTGCCGGTGATCACCAGCAGGTCGGTGGGCGACGCATCGCCTCCCAGCACGGTTTCGACCTCCAGCGCTCCGCCATTGCTGATGTAGTTTCCCGCCACTGTCAGCGTGCCGATGGAATTGCCCGGCGCCACAATGCCCGCACTGGTCACATCGCCAAAAATCGTGCCGGTGCCGCCAAGCGTACCGCCGGCCTCCACACTCGTCGCGCTAGTAATCGAGCCGTTGACCGCCAGAGTTCCCGCCCGAACGATGGTCGGTCCGGCATAGGTGTTGGTGCCGGTCAGCGTCTGGGTGCCACCGGAGATAGTCAGCCCGCCCGCGCCAGCAATGATGCCGGAGAACACGTCGTTCTTTGCATCAGTGATCGTCAAGTTCTTGGTACCGAGCGTGACCGCGCCACTTCCGGCGAGGCTCTGAATGCTCGTGCCCGCCGCCGTGATACCCGAGGCGTTGAAGGTCCCGTCAGCGACCACCCGGCTTGACGCGGCAAGCGAGCCGTTACCAGTCAGGGAAAGCGTGCCGGCCTGGATCACCGTTGGACCCGCATAGAGCTGGGATCCCGTGAGAGTTAGTGTGCCGGTGCCGGTCTTGGTCAACCCGCCGACGCCTGAAAAAACAGAGGCCACCCTTAGGGTGAAAGCCTGGGTGTCTAAGGTCAGACCGCCGCCAGCAATATTGAGCATTCCTGGCGTGAAACCGGAGAGGAAGAAGTTGTTATTTATCCTGGCACGCAGAATCCCGTTATCGAAATTGGCTTGGCCCCCAACACCACTGCGCAAGACATTGTTAGTTTCGAGGGTACCACCTATAATATTGAGGGTGCCCGTACCGCTCAAGGTCCCGAGACTGACGGTCGATTGGCTAGTAACTGTAGCGCCGTCCTGGATGTTGAGCGTACCAGTGCCGCCAGCGCCGATTTCGATCCCGGCGCCGGATGTAAGCCACCGCGATCCAGCTCCGGTGACCGTGACTGTGCCATTGTTCCCGGCAACGCTGCCGATGTGAAACTCGGCCCCGTTGCTTGTAAGCGTGCTGCCGTTCTGGATTGTCAGATTGCCGGTGCCGACGTACAGTTGCCCGGTGGTGCCGACAACGGGCCCGGCCACGCCAAGGACGGTCGGATACGGTGAAGTCGTACCGATGCGGACGGTATTGCCGGCAACGGGTACGGCGCCGGTCGACCAGTTTGTGGCTACAGTCCAATCGTTGTTCGTCGTACCGAGCCAGACTTGCGCCGATGCCAACCCCGTGGAAAGGCAAAGAAGCGTCCCTGCCGAGGCACTGATCAAGAGCAAACGAAGCAAGTTGGCTCGGAAGTTTCGCCTCGTGCGACCGTGGTTTAGCGGTAGGCCATCCGAAGGCAGACTGCTGGCTGGGCACACGCTTGTGAGAAACACTTCTTCGTCAGAGTGCCGATTTCCGAACGCGCCGCCGCCCATATTCGTCCCCAAAGCTAATAGCTGGCTCGAATCGAACCATCGCAACTATGCGCTGGATCAAAACGGCTAGACAATATGGTCCCTATTGCAACGTCTTCGTGTACTTAAGGAATTGCTCGCCAGCTCGGCCCGTGCAAACAAGCGACAGATCCCGCTAGCGGCTGCAGGGCTTCCGTTACGATCTCGGCGGTCCGGCGCCGCGCTCCACAATCTCGGATCACCCGGATGTCGGTGCAGCCGGCGGGGAGGATCGACTGGGGCGCGACCGGGCAGGACTAGCATCCTCCGACAAAGCAAGACCACAAAGCCGGCTCGTTGGGCCGCGTGCCCATTCCTGAACACATTCTCGTGTTCGCATCGAGACTGTACCTGCCAACTTTTTAAAAGGTCGCTTTCAATGCAAAACAATCTTCGCCTTCTGGCAATGGTAGCTGGCACGGCCGTCATGCTCGCCGGCTGCAACAGCACAAGTTCGAATTATGATGCTCCACCGGAGCCAGGTCAGAACTACTTTCTCAGGCCCCAGAACAACCTACGATGCTCCTCCGGAGCCGGGTCAAACTTCGATGCAAGGTCAGGGGGCTATCCCCGATGCGCCGTTAGAGCCGGGTCAAACCAGCTACCAATAAGCCAATAATGGGTTGCCCTCTCTGCCATATGGACAGGGCTGCCCCCGCCTGCATGGCAGCCGCGATCGGCGTTGCCGTTCAATGCAAGATTTCCAAGACTGCCGCCAACATGCCCCGCGCGGAGGCGCTCAACGTCATCGACTCATCGGAGCCGAAAGTATACGCTCAACCTTAATGTCGGCCCAAGGTCTGCGGCATGCCGGCGCTGACAGCCAACTGCCCCGGCATTCTGAGGACTGGGTCCTAACTCTTGCCTGTCGAAGTTTGAGGCGAGGCGATGGCGAGTGCTTTTTTCAGTAATAACACTGTCTATGACATCGAAGTTCGTGACAGGTGCGGCAACGCTCACCGGGCATCATTTTTCATTGAATATAATATCGTCCACGTGGCCATCGACGGACGCATGTTGACCGTTGCGGTTGGAAATGAGTCACCCGAAATCGCTGCTCAACGGTTACTTGCTGGCCACCTTGGGATGGGGCAGCTTGCGAGAGGCTAAGGCAAAAAGCCCCGACCTTCCGGCCAGGGCTACATCGCGAACGTCCAGGAAACACAATGCGGATCTTAAACCCGGTACCGCCCAGCTTGGTTCCCTATACCGACACCCTCAGAGCCGAGGACTAAATTGCCTAGGGGCAGCGGCTGCCAGTCCAATTTTCCGCACGTTTTGAGCCTGCGTTCGCCATTCAACCATTAACTGGTCGATTTCCGCAGGCGACAGGATTTGTTGGCTATCAAAGACATAGGCCCAAGGTTCGCGCTCAAACTCGCGTGTCCGACGCTGTGAAATAGCTTCGAACGCGTCCAGAGCATAATAGTAAAAGTCACTTGATCCAGGACGAGCCCGATCGGCAAATTCAGCGGGATAGGGCTGTTCCGCGACAGGAAGCCATAGCACCGCAGTTTCAGACCACCAGTTCATGTTTATGCTCCTCTTTACGAGGGGCAAAGCTAAAGCGACGACCAATAGTTCCTACACAATAGGGCTATGAGCGGCTTGTGATTTAGCAGCGCACTGATGCGATGACGGCGATGCGGTTATGCGGAGGGTTGCACTCGTTGCCTTGGCTATGACCAGACAGGATCAGCCCACGACCCCATCCGCGTCCGGGACTAGCCCATGTTATTCCGTGGCACCTCACTGGCCTGTTGGGCATTTCTTCGAGTAAGTTAGTCCGCACTGGGTGGGCATGAGTTTGGCAGACGACCTCGAAGACAGATTGAACGCGGCGCTGCGAGCAGCAGACGAGGCCATGCTGAGGGCTGCTTCGACGCGGGCGGAAGCCCGGAAGAATGCGAAGATGCTTCATGACAGGCGGGTAGAGATACGTCGGGAGATCGCAAGCGCTCGCCAGTTGTTGCAAACAGCGCGAATGCTGCTGGGTAAAATGTAAGCGATCACGAGCGCTTGGAACTTGCCTACGGCCCAAAGGGTCGCCAGATATCCGAACAGCCCTGCCAGGGTTAGGGAGGGTGGCCAGCCCCCGCTTGCCGCTCTCCCGCCTAAACGCAAAAGCTCTGACCCGAGGGTCAGGGCTGCAAAGCGCGAAGCGTCCTGAACGCGCTGCGGGCAATTAATGATCCGAATATCAGTGCCCGACCGATATTCAAGGTTGTCCATCCTTGCGGTTGGCTACCTCAAGCGCATTTAGCCGCCGATCGGTTCGCGCCTCGTCGGCCGAGACAGTGGCAAGCCGATCCTTTGTGAAGCGTTTCGGTACTAGGCCGGCGCGCAACCCTTTCCTTCCGCTCGACCACTTGCCCAGGGCCAGACGGATCATTCGAGTGGATGAAAGACGCTATCGCGGCTGCAACGGCCTCCCCACCATCGCTGCCGCGGCACGGAGCGTAATCGTCTTGCCGGCTGCTCGGCGTTAATCCCGCAACTGACCCACCACCGCCGCATTATTTGGCGGGGCATAACGCCCTTTGGGAGGGTGGCCGATCCGCCGCTTTTCGGTTGCCTTCCCAAACCACCTGATCCGCCTCGATGTAACCGCCCGGAACACCCCATGCCGCTGTACGGCGTTAGTACCGTCGAGGGGAACGGCTCGTTCGCCACCTCGTTTCACCTCGACTGGAGGATGAAATGGCCGCACGCGCGATTTGGACCGGAGCAATAAAAATTGCCGAAGTTGTCTGCCCGGTGAAGATGTACACCGCCGCAACCACCTCAGAGCGCATTGCCCTGCACATGGTGAATCGGAAGACCGGTCATCGTCTGCGCCGGGTCTATGTTGATGAGAAGACCAATAAACCTGTGGAACAGGACGATCAGGTCAAAGGCTATGAAACCCATGAAGGGTCATATGTCGTGCTCGAGCCAGAAGAAATCGCGGCCGCCGTTCCCGATAGCGACAAGGTGCTCTCGGTCGACAAATTCATAGCCTGCGGTCAGATCGACCAGACCTATTTCGACCGCCCCTATTATCTATTGCCGGCGAGCGAAGCGACAGAGGAGACCTTCGTCTTAATCCGCGAAGCGCTTCGCAATCGGAAGGCTGCCGCAATAGCGCACACCGTATTGTTTCGCCGCCTACGGCCAGTTCTGATCCGCGCCCATCATAAGGGTCTGATCGCGACCACCTTGAACTTCGACTACGAAGTGCGCTCGTCACGCGAGGCTTTCAGCGGCATCTCCAAGCAAAAAATCGACCCAGAGATGCTAGAGCTTGCGCAACACATACTCAAAACCAAGGCCGGAAAATTCGAACCGGACAAGTTCGAGGATCGATATGAGGAAGCCTTGACGGAGATGGTGCGCGCCAAAATCGAGGGCAGAAAGATCATCCCTTTCCGTACACCTGAGCCCACCAAGGCAAATGATCTGCTCGAAGCACTCCGCCTGAGCGCAGGCGGCAAACAAGAGCAGGATCACAAGAAAGCACCCAAGAAGGCGGCTTCAGCAAAGAGGTCTAGCACCACAGCGTCGAAACGGGCAGCGGCGCGCAGAAAGGCAAGTTAACCGTCAGACCTGCGGTTCTGCTTGGCCTTTCCCTCTAAGCTCTTTTTCAGAGCTGACATCAGGTCAATCACATTGTCCTTGGGCTCGGCGTTTTGCTCGGCCCCTTTCTTGGGCGTGGCCTTGCGCTTGGAAGACTTTTTGGACTTGATGATTTCGAGGAGCCGGTCTTGAACCGGATCTTTCACCATAGAGTCTGACCATGCCACCGTCCGCTGCTCGATAATTTCCTCAACCATCGACAGCAGCTTGTTTTCAGGCTTTTGAGCTTGGACGCTTTTGAAATACTCATCTTCCTCGCGCACTTCATCGCCATAGCGCAGTGTCCAAAGGACAATTCCCTTGTCCCAAGGCTGCAGCATAACGGCGCGCTCGCGGCCGCCCAAGACGAGCCGAGAAATCCCCACGACCTTGCTGTCGGACATGGCCTCCCGAATGACCGTGAACGCCTCTTCACCGACCTCGTCAGCCGGCACAACAAAATAGGGACTGTCAAAATAGACCCATTCGATCGTGTCCGCCTCCACGAACTCATCGATATCGATCGTGCGGGCACTCTCGAGTTGAACAGCATCGAGATCCTCGTCCTCAAGGATCACGTAGTCGTCTTCCCCCTTCTCATAGGCTTTGGCCTGATCGTCTTCGTCGACGGTCTTTCCTGAAACGGCATCGATGTAGCGCGTATAGATGCGGTCGCCGGTCCTGCGGTTGAGCGTGTGAAACCGGACTTTCTCGCCTTCGGTGATCGCGGGCGACAAAGTCACTGCGCAGGTAACCAGTGACAGTTTCAGATAACCTCTCCAATAAGGCCGAGGTGCCATGGTCGCCTCCTTCAGTCCCCAGGCAAACGCCAATCTAGGCTCGTGTGTTCCCTGCTGAGGAGGCAATGTCCTATGCCGCAACAACTCCTAGGCGGCCCAGGAAACTCATGTGCTCTGTGAGAACCAGGCGGTGTGCTGCGTTCGTGACGGCGAGTTGCCGCTATTGATCAGTGTGCGGTGCAGATGCTCATTCCTCCCAGAATGCCCGCGCCTCCGGTGGCAAGCGCGCCAAGCACTTAGTGAACTCCGTTTGATCGACGTGTTTTCGCAGTGCAGCAGCGACATTCTGAATTGCCGTATTCGGCGAAAAGTTATGATGAACACGCAATTGCTGCACCTCCCGGGACAGAGCCGACGGGTCCCAATTTGAGGACAAAGCCTGGCCAGGCTCCCAATTCTCAATGAAGAGCGCTCTGGCTAGGGGTGGTAGCACTTGTGCGAAATTGATCGCGTCCTGTACTTCCAGCCGTCGTCTAAAAACCTGAAGGACACCCTGGAGCATGGTGTAGGCTTGGTTGCGCGTTTCCAGGCCGGCTTCAACCGCCGCATCCTTTAGCAAATCGTCGAATTGCTCCGAGGCGCGGCGGTAATCCTTCGGAACCGTCATTGGGCCCTCGCCGAAAACACCAAATGGCTCGTCGTTTGATCTAAAGCGGACTGCCGTCCTCGGTCCGATGCGTCTGTCTTTGGATCGCGCTATTGGATTAGAACTTTGCTCGCTGAGCGTCCAGCCGCCAGAGCGGTCTACATGTGCTTGCGATAGCAAGCATGGGCATCGGACCCAAGTCCAACGATGGGCGAACACGGTCTCAGCACCAGGTTAGAACTCGCTCCACTCTTCTTTGACAGCGATATTTCCACGGCTCAGATACGTCCGCGTGGCATTCTGTGCGTTCTGTCGTAGCACTGGCTTGCTGGCAGATTGTAGTGCCGCGAGTGCGTTAACCGCCGTCACTGCTGGCGCGCTCACACGGAATATCGCAACGGCCTGATCTAGCTCGTTTGCCTGGGCCTCGGTCTGCTCGATAGCGGCGTTGGTTTGTTCAACAAGCGCTGCATTGTGCTGAGTCATTTCGTCCATATGGCGGATGGCAGAAGTGACCTCCCCGATGGCCGAACTCTGCTCGGTGCTGGCGCTTGATACAGCCTTCATAAGCTCATTGTTTTCTCGGACGGCTCGCAGGATCGCCTCGAGCTTGTCGGCTGCCAGTGAAACCAGCTTAGTTCCGCCGCTGACCTCCTGCGTGCTCTGCTCGATCAAATGCTTCACGTCTGAGGATGCTTGAGCTGCAGACTGTGCCAATCGACGTACTTCGACAGCAACTACTGCAAAACCCTTGCCGGCCTCTCCAGCCCGGGCTGCCTCTACGGACGCGTTCAACGCAAGCAAGTTGGTCTGGAAAGCGATGTCGTCAATCAGCCCGATAATGTCGGAGATTTTGCTAGAAGAGCTGGTAATGCGCTCCATGGCCTCGTTGGCTTGGCCCATGACTTGGCCACCTTCTTCGGCAAGCTGGGCCGCTGACGTAGTGCGACCTGCGGCTTGCTCGATCTTTTGAGCATTCTCCTTGACCGTTCCGGCCAACTGCTCCATGGCAGCCGACGTTTGTTCAATTGCTGCGGCCTGCTTCGTCGTGCGTTCCGCAAGGTCGTTGGCGCCAGTCAATATCTCACCCGTCGCTGCCTTGAGCGAACTGGAGGTGCCACGCAGCGAGATAACCATTTCTGTAAGCCGTTCGCTTACGGCATTGGTGTCACCTTTCAGGGCAGCAAAAGCACCCAGATATTGGCCTTCCATTTTTTGCGTTAGGTCAGTCCGCGCCAGCGCAGAAAGCACCTTGCCGGCTTCTGCCAATGCTGACTCGGTGGTTTGCAGCATTGTGTTCATGTTGCCAGCTACCTGGTCGAGAGCAGCGTCGCCGAAGTCATCGCGAATGCGGCTACTGAAATCACCTCCAACGGCGGCCTGAATGGTTTGTGCAAACGAGGTTTGGAAGCGCTCCATTGTCGCTGCCCGCAACTCGGCCTCTTGGATGCGCTGAGCGCGTTCGGCGTTGGATAATTGCACCGCCAAACCGTTCTGCTGAAAAACCTTCAAGGCCTTCGCCATCCGACCGAGCTCGTGATCCTGCTCAGCATTATTTATTGCCACCTGATAATTGCCGTGTGCCAGCTCCCCCATAAGCTGGGTCATGTCTTTGAGAGCTCGGGACAACCAACGGCCAGTAAAAAACGCCAAGGCTAGGCCGACCACGATGCCAAAAACCGAACTGATAACGACCACGGCTTCTGTAAAATCAATTCGCGACAGAGCTTGCGGGCCAAGAGTGTTCTGAACATCCTTGGCGTGTTCGAACACTGTTTTGAGATTCTGTGCCATGCTTTCCGCTAAAGCATCGAGCTGGGCCAGGTCGGATGAATGGTCACCATCCGCACCTACGGCAACAGTTCCGAATACCGACTGGTAAGCCTTTGCCGTTTCCACCAGTTTGGCCAACTCGCTAAGAGCTAGAGCATCCCCCTCAAACCTAGCATAACCATCAGCATCGATTGTGCCGACGTCTTCGATCTTGGCGACAATTTCTTCAGTAGAAAACGACCCCGGCTCACGAAAAAACGCATCTGTAGAGAGCCGCAGATCAATCAGATCGTTGGTGTAGTCACTCAGCTCGAGGGTCTCGCGCGCGGCGTGCAAATAGTTTTCAAAGATCCCGGCGACGCTGGACACTCCGTAATATCCCACCGTGCCGATACCCGTGAGAATGACGATAAGCGCACCAAAGGCAGCAAAGATGCGATTGGCAACGGAAATACGGGAGAACATGGCGGCCTCTGATCACTGATACACCGCGCTCAAAGAAAGACGGCGACGCAATATTCTTAGGCAATTTCGGTTAACTAACCTTCCTGACAAATGGCTTACAGGGGGGAAGATGAAGTCAGGGGCGCTCCCAGTCTTGGACCGACCTGGACACGCTGCAAAAACTCGCAACTCAATCAAGCTACCGAACTGTGGCTAACTAGTCGGGGTTTGACTGAGGACGCCACGACTGTATTCCGCCCAGCGGCTTTGGCTGCGTAGAGGTTAACGTCTGCCTGCCGAAAGGCATGCTGCAAATCTATGTCTTCCGTGCCGACCGCTAGGCCAATACTGACGCTGAGGGGGTAAGGGGTGGAATGAACCGGATAAAACTGAACGTTGGCCACTAATGAGCGTAGCTTTTCGCCTGCGGAAGCAGCTTCAGTAGCTGACGCATTTGGGATAAACACGGCGAACTCTTCACCGCCTATCCGTCCAATAATCCAACTCGGGGAACTGCCGGACCGCAGTGCTGCTGCGATAAGGCGCAATGCAGTGTCACCTTCGGCGTGCCCGAAAGTATCATTGATCGCTTTGAAATTGTCGGCGTCGATTAGCAGTAGTGCGCCTGGCGCGCCCAACCTCGCCAGAAAGGTCTCTCGGTTGAGCAAACCGGTTAGCCCGTCATGAGCAGCTCGAACGGCCAGTTCCTCATGCGCCCTTTTTAGCGCGAGATGGGCCTGCTGAATGCGGTGCTGTTGCCAAAAAATAATCAGGGAGGCAGGCAGCGCCGTCACGAGCGGCAGGAAGCTGTTCATGAAAAAGACATAGGGGGTAAACGGCTGGCCAGTCGCCATTCGGCCCGAGTAGGAAATCACCTGGCCCACGACAATCACAGCTAGGGTTATCAGCACGGATTTTACGACAACACGGAGCATCGAAATGTCCTTTAGGAGCTCCATGTCTGTCACGGCATCATCAAGCGTCCGTTAATCTGACACCTAGAATTCCGGCTACCGCTTGGTTGGCCGAGGAGATCAAGGATCCCTAAATCCCGCAACGCGCAACTCTACCGCCTCGCCACTTGTGCCAGCCGGAAAGACGAGCGTGATGCTTTTGGTTGATTCCGCGGGCGCGTAGTCGAGTGTGGCATGCGCGAGGACCGGTTTGCCTGACGCGGTCCTGACCTCGCCCTCGATTTCTACGTCCGCGGCAGTGCCACTGCCGGAATTGGATACTTCCACTTCGAGATAGACTGGCCCGCTTCCGCTTATCTCGCCGCGCTGCAACTCGATCCGTGGTCTGCCGTCTCCCGCAGCAAAGGCGTCGTAGACCAGATAGCCAAAAAGGCCCAGCACGGTAAGCGCCGCGGCGCTCGCCAGGGTCCATTCAACTCGATCACCCGTGGCCGACTTAGTCGTGGATTTACGCGGCGTAGGTTTCTTGGTCATCCTCACCTCTACAGTATCAGTCTGGCAGCCGCCGCTCCAATGGCTGCCGGGAAGCCTAAAACCACGACTACCCGCAGCCCATTGCCGGCGCTTACCCCGTCCAGATGCCCGAATGTCCATAAGAGGTACAAGGCCACCAACAGCGACACAGCATATCCTACCAGCGTAAACCGCAGGAAAGCGCTCCACCACGGCGTATCGGGTGTCAGCTCGGTGCTACTTGAGAATTCGGTTGCATAAACGAAAACATGCATGATGAGCAGCGTGGCGGGGATAAGTGCGAGTGTGTGAATGCTCGTCATCCGATATGAAATGAGCACCATCTCTTCGGTTGGCGCCACGTTCAATGCAAGAAACAGTGCGCCAATCATCATGATACCCAGCTCCCCGAAGAAGGTTTGTTCGCGCTGGCTGTCTTTGGCGTCTTTACCGAATTGGCTGCGACCCAATAGGGCTCCCAACGCTCCAGGTATGGACTGCAATCCGACTTTGCCGGCGATTTCCGAAAGGCTCATTCCCGCTCCGACAATGCCGAGCAGACCCAGCACGAATGCACTCGTCAGCAGACCAACGCCATATGCGATGGCCACGTCACGGGCATCCTCGCGCCAATCCCAAGTTCGCTCGAAGCCGGAGTAATGCGACAAGAACATCAGCATGGGCAGGCTCGCGGCCAACAACAGGACGGCTTTCCAGCGTTCCATGGCGAAGCCCAGATCCCACATCTCCATAGTCATCAGCATGGGCAGTGAAAACACCAATGCGCCACCGAATGCTCTACCGAGTCCGGTGCGCATCTTGGAGGCACCGGTCATCGGCAAAGCTTCTCAACGGCGGGGAAGGAGCGCTCAATTGCTTTCGCCGCTCTGGTGGGGCGACAAACGGTTCTCATGCCCGGTCCAAACGTCCCGGCCAAACCAAACATTGAAAGCCGAACCTCGGTTCGCAACACAAGACTCCAACCAAGACGGAAGCGGACTAGTCTGCCCGGTAACGCTGGCTCCTGCGGGCCAGTTCCGCTCGCTTGCGCCAGTTGCGCCGGACTGGCCTCATATCCCCCACACCAATATCAGCATGGGAACTGCCACTAAAACGACGAGGAGCGATAACGGCAGCCCCAGCCGCCAATAGTCGCCAAATCGATAGCCGCCGGGGGCCATAACGAGAGTGTTGCATTGATGTCCGATGGGCGTGAGGAAGTCCGACCCCGCCCCTATCGCCACTGCCATTAGAAAAGCTTGGGGCTGAAACCCCAGGTCTGTCGCGAAGGTGGCTGCGATCGGCGCCATTACCAACACAGTTGCGGCATTGTTCAGAAACGGCGTGACCGCCATTGCGGCAACCATAATGAGCGCCAAGGCCCCATATGGCGGTAGCACACTAGCGGTTTCCGACAGCCAGTTGGCGATAAGGTCGGTGGCGCCCGTGGTTCGCAAGGAGTCACTAACCGGGATGAGTGCTGCCAGCATGATTAGGATGGGAGCGTCGAGGTGAGTGTAGATCTCTCGCAGAGGAATGGTGCGAGAGACCACCATCAAGAAGGCCGCAGCAAAGAAAGCGAGCGGCACCGAGACAAGGCCAAGTGCGGTGCTGCCCATTGCCAATGCCAGGATGACGAGAGGTGCCAATCCGTTACGTGCGCTGCCAAGCTTCAGGTTACGTTCAACGAGCGGCAGACAGTCCCATTGGCGCAGTAGTTCCGGCAACTCCCGCAGATTTCCCTGAAGAACGATGACATCGCCGTTCTGAAACCTGATCTCTCCAAGGCGCTCAGTGAACCGCTTATCGCGCCGGCTAACCGCCAGGAGGTTAAGGCCCGTGATGTCGAACAGCGTCAACTCGCGCGCGCTGCGACCGATCAGGCTCGAATGCTCCCCAATAACGGCCTCGACGACGCCAGTTTCTGCGGATGCAACCTTGGCATCGCGGCGCTCGGAAAAGGCTAATTTGCCCTGCGCGACCATTTTGTCGAGGGCCTCAGGTTCCCCTTCCAGCAAGAGCAGATCGCCACCTTGCACGATAGCGTCTGGTAAGGGCGTGCGTCGCTTGCCGGCGGCCGAAATGATGCCGATTATCATTGCCTGCCCGCCGCTAAGGGCTTGAATGGCACTCACCGTCTGCCCGACGCTTGGAGAATCCTGAGCTACTTGCGCCTCGGTTGTATAATTCTTGATCTCAATCGCCTGATCCATGGAAAGGCTCTCGCGCGTCCGCTCGGGTAGCAGCTTGTAACAGATGGACAGGAACACGACGCCAACTAGGGCCAAGGTGGCGCCGACCGGTGTAAAATCGAACATGCTGAACGGGGTGCCGGTGAGTTCCTCGTGGACCCGGGAAACGATGATGTTAGGCGACGTTCCAATCTGGGTCATAAGCCCGCCTAGCAGCGACCCGAATGACATCGGCATTAAAAACAGCGAGGGCGAAACGCCCGAGCTGCGAGCCATTTGGAAGGCGATCGGGATCATGATCGCTAAGGCTCCGATGTTCTTAATGAAGGCCGAAAGAATGGTGACGACTAAAACCAACAGAATCAATTGGGCTCGAGGTGTGCTGACATTGGGCGCAAACCGCCTGACGGCCACCTCCATAATCCCGGAGCGCGCCACGGCAGCGCTGACGATCAGCGCACTACCCACGATCACAACAATATCGTCCGAAAGCCCTGAAAAGGCGGCGCCAGGAGCAACCACTCCGACAGCGACGGCGAGGAGCAGTGCGCCGGCGGCGACGAGGTCATAACGCCAGCGCCCCCAAATGAAAGCAACCATCATGAGCAAGATGATGCCGAAGGCGAGAATCTGGGGCGTGGTCATTGGCGGGGCTCCATAAGCCACGGTCAACGCGGAAGAACTTAATTTTGCATAGACCGCTCAAAGAATATTTTTCGTCGTCCGGTCGATCCGTGGTGCAACCTTTGGCAGAAGCCGCGCTTCCCTTCAAAGCTCATGGGCCGGCGCGACAAGTGCCGACCGGAAACGAGATGCAACCAATGGACGAACCCGCCTCCATAGTGGCACCGACACTGCCGACCAGCTCGTCAGAAGCCGCAACGGTGATGACACACTATTATCGGGCCGAAATGACGCGGATGAACGCCTGGCGGGCTCGGCTCGATCTCACCAGCAATTGGTCGATCACCGTTGTGGCGGCGCTCCTATCGGTTTCGCTCTCGACCCCGTCCGCCCATCATGGGCTCGCTTTGTTCGGAATGGTCATTATCCTGTTGCTGTTGTTCGTTGAAGCAAGGCGGTACCGCTTTTACGATGTTTACCGCATGCGGATTCGGCAGTTTGAACGCCACTATTTCGGTCAGTTTTTTGCAGCTGATACTCAAGGTGGTGGTCCCGAGCCCTGGCTGGTCATGCTGGCGCAGGATCTTCGCCACCCCAAGTTCAGGATTACCCTGATGCTGGCGCTCCGCCGCCGCCTGCGCCGCAACTACATCTGGATGTTTTTGATTTTGCTTTGCGCCTGGATTGTCAAGATTGCATCTCCTGACCTGCAGGCAGGGGCGCATCTTGATCCTGCGCGACCTCTGGCGGCCATGCTTGGGCACGCCGCTATTGGACCGTTGCCTGGATGGCTAGTCATTGGCCTGGTACTTGTTTTCTATGCGGCGCTTGGCATCGCCTGTCTGCGGGGCAAGGACCGCGGCGGGGACGAGGTTCACGTCTAAGTCCGAGCGACATTTTAAAAACGTGGCAATGCCAGCGTCATATTCCATCAAGCCCGACCGACGCGGGTATTTTACGCTGCCTATGCTGGCCACTGGAGCAAGAAGGGCCCACTTGTGAAAGGGGCCCTTATAAGCTCAATTTTGGTTTAGATCGCCGCTAGTTGATGAAGAATATGATGATGATGATCAACCAGATCGGCACACCTAAAAGCCACAGGCCAATTCCTCGTAACATAGGTTTTTTCCTTTTTAGAACCGACGGAAGACTTCAACGAAAAGAGTGCCTTCATCGCGGTGATTGCCACCTTTTTGCGCTGCCCAGTAGGCCCCGATTGCGGACACGAGAAGCGAGGCAGCAAGCAGGAATGCCGCGATAATGCCCGTATTTCTTGCGATACGTGCGGCCTCTAGAGCCTCCTGGCGAGCGGCCTCGATTGACGCGATAACCTGATCGACGCGTGTCGTTGCTTCCTCAGGGGTCAGGCCTGTATTCGCTGCAACAATATTGGCCAGGTAGGTGCGGTCGTCGTCAGTCAGTGTGCCATCACCAAGCGCGGCTTGTGCAAAAATGCGACCTGCTTCGTCTCGCGCTACATTTGCCTCTACCGGCTGATCCGATCGGAAAAGGGTGTCGACGAAGTATGCGTTAGGATCCACACTGCCTTCGGCGGCATTGGAGGCCGCTTCCGTTACTGTCGAAGCGGCGGAGCCTAATGCGCTGCCTGCAGCTCCAATTCCGCCAATGGCGATAACCGCTCCCAGGACTGCTGCGCCCGCCCAGACAAGCAAGCCATGCGCGCCGTCTCGTAGGTCACTTTCTGCCTCGGTAGCATCAAAATAACGGCGGCGCAGGCGGCCGGTCAAATAGCCGCCTGCCATGAAGCTCGAAACTTGCACCCAAAGAAACCAGGTTGCGGCGGCAATTCCGATGAAAATCGGAGACGCGCCCTCGCGGGCATTGAAGTCCAGAAAATTTAGCCCCACTGCCGAGCCGAAACTAATAAGAACGATGGAGATGGCAGAGGCCAAGAGAATGCCAGCAATGATGGCTGGCCAGTCGACATAAGATGACTGGTCCCTGGTGGCTTCTGCGTTTTCGACGACGGTTATCCCCGCCGGTGCATCAAGTGCCATTGTGTCTTCCTCCGTGTTGCTTATTCGAAACGTTCAGGCGAGGCCGATAAACGAGAGGATTGCCATTACGATCACGACGAGGCCGACGAGATAGATGATCGAGTTCATTTGCCTGTCCAATTTTTGTGAGTGGTGCCAATCAACCAGTGTTGGGGTGATTTTGTTCCGTGGTTTAGGAGCAGCATTTTCAATTGCTCCAACCGACCGGCGCCGATTGCTCCCCGTCGATGGGGTCGCAGATGACTTAAGAGCGCTTCAAGTCAGTCCGCCCCGACAATGGCAGGCACAACGATCCCCGCGAAGCGGCCCTGGTACCTGGTATCGCCCGAGCCGATGCGGCGCTCACCGTGCGAAGACAGGCGATTAAGGCTGCGTACGAGTTTGCTCCGACAGGCACACGAATTATGAAGGGTTAGGGCTTACGTTCAATTTGGCTAGTTTCACGCCGAGCGTTGAATGCCCTCGCTATCAAAGCAAATTACCTCCCTCTCACTCGTCCTCGCTGCCGCGTTAGTCATCGTGCTTGGCTCCTTCGGATGGTGGGCAGCGTCGCGTATAGATGACCGTTCGATGGCCCGGGAAACACGGGCGGTGCAGACAGGGCTTGAAGAAATTGCCGAACGTCTGCCAATCGAGCAGGACAGTTCCGCCATCTGGGACGATGCCGTTACGAATTTGCGCTCCAACGATGAAGCATGGATCGCTGAGAATTTGGCCGAGTGGATGAGCGAGTACTTCGGCCACAACCGGGTTTACATTCTTGATTCAGATAACCGCCTCGTTCGTGCTGTTGCGAATGGCAAACTGGTCAGTCCAGCAATGTTCGAGACGGACCAAGCCGCAATCGCTCCTCTTGTTGGCGCCCTGAGGGCGCAAATGGCCTTAGCCTCGAAGGGATTGGCGAATTCAACTGAAGCTGTGACCGGAATGGGCGAGGAAGATTTCGCGGTGCTGGGCGATGGTACTCCCGCGATTGTTAGCGTGCGGCCCATCGTTCCAAGTACCGACGCAGTACCGCAAACCTCAGGGACAGAGTACCTGCACATTTCGATCCGCTTCATTGATGGCTCGGTGACTGCGGCGATCAGCGAGAAATTTGAGGTGAACGAACTCGCCTTTGAGCGTGTCGCCCGGTCTGACGGCGATCGTATCGCCTCGCCCGTTCTATCAGCGGACGGGCGCATTGTTGGCTTTTTTACATGGACCCCGGATGAACCTGCCTACCAGCTAATCAGAGAAACGGGACCCGCAGTTGCAGCTGGCGTGACGCTGGCCGCGTTGGCGGTCTTCCTATTACTGCGCCGGCTCCAGCGCACGTCAGTTCAACTCGAGAACAGCAAAGCGCATGCCTCGTTTCTGGCCTTTCACGACGCACTTACCAAGATACCCAATCGTGCATTATTCGAGGATCGGCTCGAACAGGCGCTGGCCAACATGCGTAGAAACGGCTCTAAACTAGCGCTCCATTTCATTGATCTGGACCGCTTCAAGCACGTCAATGACACCTTGGGACATCCTGCCGGCGACGATCTAATCCGCAAAGCAGCATCCCGCCTAACAGACCTGGTGGATGATATTGATACGGTTGCACGGCTGGGGGGCGACGAGTTTGCGATTATCCAATTCGCGGTAGCCGATACGTCTGAAGCTCTCGCGCTAAGTCAAAAAATCGTCGATTCCCTGGCGTTGGCGTTCGACCTGAACGGAGGCCAAGTTCATGTCGGCGCCAGTGTTGGTGTCGTTGTTACCTCGAACATGGCGACGCAAGCCGAAGACCTGATGCGTCATGCCGATATCGCCTTGTATGAGGCCAAGGCTGGAGGGCGGGGTAAGTTCGAGCTTTTTGCGGACAATCTCGGCGAGGCTGTGCGCGACAAGCGGTTGCTTGAAACGGACCTGCGTGAAGCCTTGAACACCGGTGAAGGCTTACACCTAGTTTATCAACCGCTCCTGGACACCCGCGCCGGCGAAATCGCGGGCGTAGAGGCTTTAGTCCGCTGGCAACACCCCAGCCGCGGCAGGATGTCTCCGGCAGAGTTCATCGAGTTAGCGGAAGAACGCGGGCTGATCGATCAGTTGGGTATGTGGGTAATGCGGGAGGCCTGCCGCTTTGCCGCCTCATCCTCGGTGCCGTGGGTCGCCGTCAATGTCTCACCTATTCAGTTCCGTGACGAGCATTTTGCCAGAAGAGTTTTCAATCTTCTTGCTGAAACGGGGCTCCCGCCTAAGAGGCTGGAAATTGAAGTCACTGAGGGTCTACTGCTTCAGAACTCGCCCGTAGTCCAATCCACGTTGATGCTCTTGCGTGCTAAAGGCATCAGGGTAGCGCTGGACGACTTTGGGACGGGCTATTCCTCAATTACCTATCTGCGCAATCACGGGGTGGACAAGCTCAAAATTGACCGCTCTTTCACAGCGCAACTGGGTCAAAACGAAGAGATCGACAGTATCGTACGCTCCATTATTGATCTGGGACGTGCAATGCGGATCGTGGTGGCCGCGGAAGGGGTGGAAACCGAAGATCAACGCGAACTCTTGAGCGAAATGGGTTGTAACCAGTTGCAGGGTTTCCTGTTGTCGCGCCCGCTCACACCCGAGAAACTTGAGCTTATGCTCCAGCGTTGGTTGCCGTCTAGGAGAGCCGACCGCGACGGTCATGATGACCGCCGTCTCGGCGGAGCTCGATAGAGGATGATCCGTCCCGCCGGCAGAATCTGGTTTAGGAAATCAAAATCGCGGACGTTGCCGGTCAGCACGCTGGCCCCTAACTGACGCGCCTGCAGGAACACCAGCGCGTCATTAGCGAAGCGGCGCTCGTATCCCTCCCCCTTGGGCAGATTGCTCAGCCGGAAGAGCAAGCCAGCCAACATACCGGCCAGTCCCCAGATCGCTGAATCGGGGGCATGGAGGCGGTGGTCCGGAATGTCCTCTACCGTAGCCGCTAATGTCGCGAGGACAGCTTTCGTAGAGGCATGCCTTGGGTCGAGCCGGCCAAAGGTATGAGTGAGCGCTGAAAGGCAAACAGCGGAATGGTGGCATCGGCGGTAGGTCAGCAGCGCGTCGACTTCAACCGGCGATCGCCCCTGCAGGACATCCAAATAGACGCTCGTATCCAAAAACAGCGGTCCCCCAATCGTGGGTTCGTCAACAGCCCATGGGAGATCGTCGTCGGCCCTGCGCTCCAGCGTTCCGGTGTACTTTTGCGGCTTGAGTGATCGGAGGGTTTCGGAAAGATCAAACCCCAAGATCTATGTCCGCCGGGATGCTGCCCTTGCGTCCGACCAAGCGGGCGCCAAAGTCATCTTCGAGGGCCAGGCGCGACAGCGCCAGTTCCAACAGCTCCGTGTCCGAGGTGACATGAGCGCGCTTCTTGGCCGCCTCTATCAGCTCGGAGGGCACGCGCCCCGAAAGCCGGGTATTCTTCGCGGTGCCGAGGAGGCCGGCGGCTTTCGCCTGCTCGAGTACGAGCCTATTGCGGGTCGACGCGACTTTTGCTTCGCGATCTGCAGCCGTTTGTGTTTGCGCAGCCATCAGGATTTCCTTTGTTGAACAGAACATAGATTATGTTGAACATTAAAACAAGTCTCGGTAGCCGGTGGACCTCGAGAAATCAGGTTCTCGCTTGGTCGCGAGACTTGAAAAATTAGCATCGAACAATTGCCAATTGCCGCTGCCTACCTTATGACATATGACTTATGTCATAAGTGGAGGCTGGGTAGCTTTGTCTGACCTGTTTACTGTCAAAGGAAAGATCGCTGTCGTAACCGGAGGACTGGGGCAGCTGGGGCGAGAGTTTGCCAGCTCACTTGCCCAGGCTGGCGCCAAGGTCGCCATCTTTAGCCGTCGGCCTGTCACCCAGGAAAATCTCGATGAATTGTTCCCGGGACTGCAGAATTGCATTCGTGTCTATGAAGCGAGTGTTTCAGACAAAGCAGCCCTGGAGGTGGCAACCAACAAGTTGATCACCGATTGGGGCGTACCGCATATCCTGGTCAACAATGCCGGCATCGATTCCAAGCCCGATGGCGGCGCCGAACAGAATGGCCCCTTCGAGACCTATCCGCAAAAGTTCTGGGACGACATCATCGATGTGAACCTGACCGGTGTGATGCTGTGCAGCCAGGTTATTGGCACTAAGATGGCTGAAGCGGGCCGTGGCAGCATCATCAATGTCGGTTCGATCTACGGCATCGTATCGCCCAATCAGGCGCTCTATGCCTATCGCGAAAAGCGAGACGGTGTCCCCTTCATCAAGGCTGTGTCCTATGCCGCGTCTAAATCGGGGCTGGTGAACCTAACGCGCTACGTCGCTACGTATTGGGCGGAAAAGAACGTGCGCTGTAACCTTATCTCGTTTGGCGGGGTCAAGACCGGCAGCTTCGATAAGGAGTTCGTCGATAATTTTCTCGAGCGGGTGCCGATGCGCCGCCAAGCGGAGAAGAGTGAATATAACGGGGTCATCCAGTTCCTCGCCTCTGACGCCTCCTCCTACATGACCGGCTCCAACGTTGTAGTCGACGGGGGCTTTACCGCGTGGTGACTCCATCTCCATCCGATCGCGACCGGCTTTATGTCTCGGTGGTCTCAGCCATTGAGGCGCAGATCCTGTCGGGTGAACTCAAGGTTGGCGCTCGCCTGCCCTCGGAAGCCGAAATCGCTCGGCAGTTCGCCATCTCAACGCGATCGGTGCGCGAGGGTCTGCAAATCCTTGAAACCAAGGGACTGGTGCGCCGCCGTCATGGCGAACGTGCCGAGGTGGTGCGCGATGATGTCGGACAATTCCTCGGCTCGCTTGCCACAACCGTACGCAGCCTTTTTGCCAAGGACGCGGACTATCTGGTGCAACTAATGGACGTGCGCCGCATGTTCGAGCTGGAAGCGGTGGGGCGGCTGGCGGCGGGTGAAGGCGCGCTGTCGGACGATGTCACCAGGGCATTGACCGATCTCGCCGCTGCCAAGGACTTTGCTCAATACGCTCAATCCGATGCGGATTTCCATCGAGCGCTGGTGCAATCGCTGGGCAATGAAATCCTCTCGACGGTCTATGGCAATCTCTATGCCCTCATCACCGACGTGATCCGGCTGACCAGCCGGCAAGCCAGCAAGACCCAGGCCGAAGGTGTCGCCGAACATGAGGCGATCCATGCCGCCATTTCTAAGGGCGATGTCGAGGCCAGCCGCGCGCTGATGCGCGAGCACATCGATAATTCCACCATCTATCTCCAACAGGCGATCAGCGCCGCAAAACAGCAGGGACGGAACAGCTAAATGGCCGCATACGACTACAACCAAACCGACTGGGCGGCGATCAAGCGCCTGTCGAAATGGTATTCGGGCGACATCCACGACGTGCTCGATGGCCGCGGCCCCTATGGCTATCTCAAGGGCATCAGCCAGTTCGGTGTGCTGCATCCCGGACAGGTGATCTGCGGCCCGGTTTCGACCGTGCGGTACGAACCCAGCACCCGCATCGGCCAGCCGCAAGATATCTATCATGGGGCTATCGATGCCGTGGTCAAGGGCGGCATTCTACTGGTGGATTCCTCCTGTGCCGAGGGGTCGGGCACGGGTGAATTGATGTCGAGCGGAGCCAAGACCAAGGGCGCAGCGGCAACTGTGGTCAATGGCACGGTGCGCGACCTGGCCGAGGTACGCAAGCTCGACTACCCGCTCTTTGCCAAGGGCATGAGCCCGGTGGGCGTGTCGGGCCGCATGGAGCCGGCACATTACCAGGTCGAACTGGACATTGACGGCGTCAAAGTACGGCCCGGCGATGTGATCTTTGCCGACGTTACCGGCGTAGTGGTTATTCCGGCCGATCTGGTGAGCGTCATTGCCGACGCGGCAGATGCTAATGGCGAGGCCGAAATTCGCTGCCGCACGCGCATCTTGGCTGGCGAGAACCTGCGCGACATTTGGCCGGTGGGGGTTGCCGGTCCCGCCTGACGAAAAAGCCGGCCCCAAAGGTCGGCCTACACCATCCAGCCACTCGAGGAGGAGCGGGGCGATGCTGCAATCAGCGTATGTAGCCCAACCTCTGGGAAATGAGGTTGGCGTGGTAAATTACCACTTTGTTGAGTTCATCCACTTCGGTCATGGGCAATTGCCAGGCCGGCGCACTGACGCTGATGCCGGCAAAAATTGCGCCGGACTGGTCGCGGATCGGTGCGCCGACGCAACGCAGGCCCGGCTGGTGTTCACCATTGTCGATGGCAAAGCCCCGCTGACGCACGGTCTCGAGCTCGGCCTCAAGCGCGACCGCATCGGTAATGGTGGTTTCAGTGAAACGCTGCAGGCCAGCATTGATGACACGCTGGACAATTTCCGGCGGCTGAAAGGCCAGGATGGCCTTGCCGACGCTGGTGCAATAGGCCGGCGAATTTTCTACCATCGTGTTGGACAGCATGGGCTCGGTCTCGGTGCGCTGAATAACGACGGCGTTCAGGCCGTCGAACACCGCCAGATGCACGGGCTTGCCCGTCAACCGGTGCAGCGCATCGACGATGGCGCGGCCCTCGCGATGCAATTCCAGATTTGCCAGCACGACATTGCCCAATTCGAAGAGACGCAATCCGAGACGATAAAAGTCGCGTTCACGGTCCTGCTCGATGAACCCGACCTCGCGCATCGCGGCCAAAAGGCGATGGGTGGTGGAGCGCGGATAGCCGGTTTTGGTGCAGATTTCCGCCAGGCTCAGCGAGCGGCGGCTGGTTGTGAAGCACTCGAGAACACGCGACACCTTGGTCAGCGATTTGAGGCTTTCGTCGCTGCGAACGGGTTTGGCCGGAGCGGCAGCGTCGACGGGATCGGTCATTGCTTGGGCCTCAGAACTTTAATGGAACCGCCGGCGCTGCCTGCGACAGGTTGTTCATCCCATAATTCACTTGTCCGCTCACCTCAAGCGAACGCGGTGCCGGCATGACGCGCGTCCTCATGCCCTATCACCGCCCAGACCAATTCGGCCAGCGCCAGCATGCCCGGATCATCGAGGCCTCGGCTCCTGTCGGCGAACATTCGGGCACGACCCATGGTGCAGGGACGCGGGCGAAAATCTTCGAGCACGGCCCGCATCGTTCTGTCCGCGATCTGAGCTATAGTGGCGGGGTCCTCCTCACCGGCAAGGCTCTTCGCCAAGGCGTCAAGCCCGTCGACAATGGTCTTGGCACCGAGTTCGGCCTTGCCGCGCGCCATGGCCGCGTCGCGGATGGCTGCCAACAGCGGGCCCAGGCGGTCCCAGCCCAGCGCCGATTGGCTGGCACTCGCCTTGCCAGCCGTCATCATCGCCGTGATGACCAGCGTGCCCAGGCTCGATCCCGTGGATGCGGCGCCGGCCTTGGCCAAAGCCATGAAAGCGGTGCCAAGATCTGGTGTCGCGCGCACGTCCACAGCGGCGAATGTTGCAATGAGACGTGCCAGCATGGTGCCGGTATCGCCGTCACCCAATTTGGCATCTGCGGCATTGAGAACGTCGGCGAGCGTGTCCATGCGGGTATTGGCCCGTTCAAGAGCCGTCGCGAGGGTTTCCTGCGTCATAGCCATGGTTCAATCCACCCGCCAGAAGGGACAATCGGCCGGAGCGGCCAGCAAGGTTTCGATTTCGTCATCGAGGAAACAGAGGCTGATGGACGCCCCACCCATTTCCATCGAGGTGACGTAAGGGCCGATCAAGGGCCGCGCCACAGACAAACCCACCGCATCCAATTGCCGGGCTGCGCGGCGGTAGAGAATGAAGAGCTCCTCGAAGGGCGTAGAGCCAAGACTATTGACCAAGATGGATACACGGCTGGCGCCTTGGGGTCTCTCCGCCAGCAGCATCGCGATCATTTCGTCAACCAATTCGTCCGCTGGACGGACTTTCTTGCGCCAGATGCCGGGCTCTCCATGAATGCCCATACCCATTTCGATCTCATCATCGGCAATGGTGACATTGGGGACTGCCGCGCCTGGGATCTGGCAGGACGACAGTGCCACGCCAATAGTCCTAGTGCGATCGACGGTCTTCTGCGCGATGGCCGCGACGGCGTCCAGATCAGCGCCCTGTTCGGCCAAGGCACCGGCGGTTTTGTAGGCAAAGATCAGGCCGGCAACGCCGCGGCGCTTGTGCGCTTCCTGTGGCGCGGCGCTGGCAATGTCGTCGGTACCCAGCACGGTGCGGATTTCGATATTATCCATGGCAGCGAATTCGCTGGCCATTTCGAAATTCATCCTGTCGCCACCATAATTGCCAAACAGGCAGAGTACGCCTGCACCGCCGTTGGCGGCCGCGATGGCGTCCTGGCAGGAATTGATGGTTGGCCCTTCAAACACATTACCAATAGCGCAGGCGTCGAGCAGTCCCTCGCCGACATAGCCGGTGAACAAGGGCAGATGGCCCGAACCGCCCCCCGAAACTATCCCGACCTTACCCTGGCGAATGGCGGTGTTACGCGCGATAGCGCGGCGATCGCTGCCAACGCGAACCAGCCCCGGGTGGGCCAGGCACAGCCCGTCCAGCATTTCATCAACATAGTTGGCGGGATCGTTGATCAGCTTTTTCAGTTCGTCCTCCCAGGGTGTTCTACGGGGCGGGACCGGCCGCGTTCAGCTCCGCGGCCGGTAGATGCAGACTTAGGCGGCCGAACGGGCGCGTATCGTGACCAATTCGAGAACCGGGCCAAGCGCAGCGTCGATCTTTTTCTTCTGCGCGTCGCTGACCCGCTCCATTGGTGCGCGCGGATGGAACATAGGCAGACCCTGGCGGTGCTGCACATATTTCACGCAGGCCGGCAGATTGTCATGACGCATGGCATTCCACAGCGCGTTGAGGCGGAAGTGGATATCCTTGGCGGCCTCGTAATCCTTGGCCTCTACGGCATTGTAGAGCTTGACCGTCACGCCGGGCACAGCACAGGTCAGCGCGCTGATGGCGCCGTGGGCGCCCAGCGAGAAAGCTGGATAGAGCAGAGCGTCGATGCCCGACAGAATGAGGTTTTCCGGTTTGGCGCGCAGGATCAGGTCGGAGACGGACTTGAGATCACCCGAAGACTGCTTCATACCCACAACGCCCGGCACGGCATCCATGATCGCCAGCATGTCGTCGACGCTGAGATAGTTCCAGGGAATGACGTTGTAGATCAGAACCGGGACCTTGGTTTCTTCGTAGATAGCGCGGAAGTGCTCGATCGTGGCTTCCAAACCCGGCTTGAAAAGGTAGTGGACCGGGGTCACCTGCAGCGCGGCGATCTCCATATCGCCCAGCGCCTTGACCCGGTCGATGGCCTCGCGTGTCGATTGCACGATCAGGCCGGCAACGAAAGGCACGCGGCCGGCGGTGGCCTCATAGGCTTCTGTCATGGCCTCCACAAATTCGCTGTTGGAGAGCGTGTGCCCCTCACCGGTCGAGCCGCCAACAACAACGGCGCGCACGCCAGATTCGATCATGAAATCGACCTGCGCTTTGAGCGCGCCTTTGACGAGATTGCCATTTTCGTCAAAGGGCATCGACAGCGGGGGCAGGATGCCGGTGAGCGTCTGGCGCACCTGCTGGGCGATTGGATTCGTCATATCTTTCCTCCAGTTATGGGCCGCTCTGTTACGAGAAAGCGGACCCGAAAATCGGTCTGTCTGCATTTCAGGCGCTGCTCATCAATACGGCGCCCACGTGAGCATCAATTCCATATTGTGGAATACAATTCCTATATCGTTTTACGTGCAGGTCCGGCGAGATGTCAATGCAACCGCCCGATAAACCGGACTACTGACGGTAAAGCCACTTTCAGAATGCCGTCTCTACAGCGGTTGTCTCACGCCGCACTCCATGCTACTTCCACATTGTGGTATGTAATTTTGCGATACGGTTTGATCGCATAAGCCGCCGGCGAACGAGCCGGCCTCAAGGGAGGACGTTAAATGAAGACAGTCAAAACGCTCGCAGCGGCATTAGCTGCAACGCTGATGATGGCCGGTTCCGCCATGGCGCAATATCCAGATCGCCCGATCGAACTGATCATTCCATGGGCCGCTGGCGGCGGCACCGACGCCACCGGGCGCATCATCGCCACTATGCTTGAGGAAAAGCTGGGTCAGCCGATCACCGTCAACAATCGGACCGGGGGTGGCGGCATCGTCGGCCACGAAGCCATCAAGGCGGCCAATCCGGACGGCTATACGCTGGGCATCATCACTACCGAATTGTCCATGTACAAGGCTGTTGGTTCGGCCGACATGACCTATGAGGATTTCACCCTGATCGGCCTGTTCAACGCCGATCCATCCGCCATCTTCGTGCGTGCTGACTCGCCGTACCAGAGCATGCAGGATTTGGCCGAGGCGGTGAAAGCGGACCCTGCGGCCGTCAAAGCCAGCGGCGCCAATTTCGGGGGCCTCAACCACTTGTCGTGGGTGAGCTTGGTGCAACTGCTCGGCGCCCCCGCCGACAAGGCATTCTGGGTGCCCACCGATGGAGCAACGCCCTCGCTGCAATTGCTGGCCTCCGGCGCCATTGACGTTGCCGTCTCCCAGTTCCCCGAAGCGCAATCGCTGGTTGATGCCGGTGAAATCCGTGCGCTCGGGTTTCTGGGCAATGAGGTCAATCCCAAGCAGCCCAATGTTCCCCCGATCACCGACGCGCTTGGCCTTGAATTCTCGATCGCAGGCTGGCGCGGCCTAGGCGGGCCCAAGGGCATGCCGGAAGACGTCGTGGCAAAGCTCTCGACTGCGCTCGACGAAATCGTGAACAGCGAAGAGTTCGCAACCTTCATGGACGGCCGCAACTACGGTGTCGTCTGGGAAGGTGGTGCCGATTTCGAGAATTATCTCAAGACCCGCGGTGAGGCCTTCGCCACGGCCATCTCGACCGCCGGTATCACCGCACAATAATCGCCTAACCCCGGCCGGTGGCCGGGGGACTACCTCATGGAGGAGGGTCCGTTGAAAGCAAGAAACTATCCCGACATTGCCCTGGGCGCCGCCTTCACTCTTGGCGGCCTATTCATTCTGAGCCAAGCGCTATCCATTCACGCCATGCCTGGTTTGCCTGTGGGCCCCGGCCTGTTTCCCACTATCACCGGCGGTGCCATGGCCTTTTTTGGCTTGGTTCTGACCGTCCAAGGCTGGCTTTTGACGCCTGACGAGGATGCGCCGCTGCTGCCCGAAGAGTCGTCGGGCGAACAGGCGGTGCTCTATGCGCCACCCAATTTCTTCAGCCCCTTCGTTTTGGGCACTTTGGGATGCGTACTGGCTAGCATTCTCTTGATGCCGTTGCTGGGTTTCCTCATTACCGGCCTTCTCTTCACCTTCGCAATTGTGCTGTTGAGCGGGGGCAAGCTGCCCTCGGCGCTGGTCTTCAGTCCGCTGGCCGCAATCGCGATCTATGCCATGTTTGCTTATGGCTTCCGGGTGCCTTTGCCCCGTGGAATTTTGGGGTAAGTCATGGACGCCTTTCTGCAAGCCTTCGGGCTGGTCTTCAATGTCGAGACCTTGCTTGTCATTACCGGCTCGGCCATTTTCGGTCTCTTCGTCGGCGCCCTGCCCGGCCTGACCGCCACCATGGCGACAGCTCTGCTGGTGCCTGTCACCTTCTATATGGCGCCCATTCCGGCCATTGCCGCCATCATTTCCTGCACCGCCATGGCGATCACTGCCGGCGACTTGCCTGGCACCCTGCTGCGCATTCCAGGCACGCCGGCGTCGGCCGCCTATGTGGAAGACAGTTACCGTATGGCGCAAAAGGGCCAGGCGGGCCTTGCCATCGGCATTGGCGTCATCGGTTCGGTACTGGGTGGCCTTTTCGGCTTCGTTTTCCTAATGTTCACTGCGCCGGCCTTGGCCAAGTTTGCGCTGGGCTTCTCCAGTTTTGAGTATTTCTGGCTGGCAGTGCTTGGCCTGTCTTGCGCCGCACTCATCTCCTCGGGTGGCATGGCCAAAGGCGCACTGTCGCTACTGCTCGGCCTGTTCATTGCCCAGGTGGGGCTGGATCCATTGATGGGATCGCAGCGCTTCACCTTTGGATTGACCGAGTTGGCCGGCGGTATCAGTTTCATCCCGGCGATGATCGGAATGTTCGCGCTGGCCGAGATTATGCGGGCCGGCCGCACCGGCGCCCCGGCTATCATCCAGGATAATTCCCGCAACCCATTCAAGGGCACGCTCAAGGTGCTCTGGAAATATCGCAAGAACCAGATCCGCGGCTCAATCATCGGCAGCCTGATCGGCGCCCTGCCCGGCGTGGGTGGCGACCTGGCCGCTTGGGTCACCTATACCCTGGCCAAAAAGACCTCCAAGACCCCCGAACTCTTTGGCAAGGGCCATCCCGAAGGGCTTGTCGAAGCTGGCGCAACCAATAACGCGGCCCTAAGCGCCTCGTGGATTCCGGCCATGGTCTTTGGCATTCCGGGCGACGCGGTGACGGCCATCGCCGTTGGCGTGCTGGTGATGAAGGGACTGGATCCCGGCCCGCAATTGCTCACGGTGCATCCGGAAAACTTCTATGCCGTGATGCTGGTCTTCGTCATCGCCAATATCCTCATGCTGCCGCTTGGCTACGTGGCCGCCCGTACCGCGCGCTGGATCTTCGAAGTGCCAAGGGCGCTTCTAAACGCGGCCATCCTGCTCTTTTGTATCGTTGGCTCATTCTCCATCAACAACACCATGTTTGGGGTCGGCATAATGTTGGTGCTGGGGATTGTCGCCTATGTCCTTGAGCGGCGGCAGTTCGCCATCGCGCCAATCATTTTGGGTATCGTGTTGGGACCGTTGGTAGAGACGAACTTTACGACATCCATGATTATCACCAGCGGCAATTTCGCTGGCTTCTTCGGCCGTCCAATCGCTGGTGTGCTGGGTGCGGCAACGATCATCATCTGGGGATTGGCGATCTTCGGTACGATACGTCGCACAATGATCGAGCGAGCGGAACGCAAATCACAGGCGCTGCCTATGGCACTAGGTAGAGCTAAACCGCTCGGACGCGCTGACCCGTGACCGAGCTCCATCCGGCCCGCCCTCGAGACTGCGCCGCTGAGAATCGGTGGATATTGCTACGATCATGGTAGTGAGCTTGACGAGTAGGACGTCACCTTTGGCGACGCCGCGTTTATGAGCCACCGCAATCGGCAGCATCATCGGTCCTGCTCATCGCTCCAGCCCTTTGCCCAGAGCAGTCCGATGATCCCGCCCTTTGAAGACGGAAGTATCGCGAGGGGCACGACAACGGATAACGGCACAAGAACATACAGATAGATCAAGGGGCTGCCCCGACCACTGAGCTCCATCTCCAACATCACGAAGCCCAGGATATGAACCATGACGGTTATCACGATGAGCGGCAAAAAGAGCCCGACCTTGTAAGCGGCCAAGGGTTCATTGCAGACCGAACAATAGTCCACCTGCTCGATGTAGTGGTGAAAGAGCCAACCTCTGCCACATCGTGGACACTTGCATTTAATTCCCCTCCAGATGGACGGCCAAACAGGGCTTGAAGATTGCGGATCGCTGCTCATGACGGATGCTCCATTGCCCACTTAACGTAGTGCGTCGCCGTATGGCTGCAGGTTTGCCTGAGCAAGAGCTTGCCCTCCGGCGTTGGCCGAAGAGCAAGGAAAGAACTGGCTATCGATTTCGCTAGAGCTGGTATCCTGACGTTGACATTGAGAGAGCCACTTCCTCTTCGTTCATGTCCTCTCCAATTCCCTCGAACAGCGGCGTAGTAATGTAGCGCTCGCCGGTATCGGGGAGCATACATAGGATAACCGATCCCGCGGGCGCCCGCGCCGCGACCTGCCGAGCAACAGCAAACGTGGCCCCGCCGGAAATGCCCGTGAAAATACCTTCCTTGCGAGCAAGTTCCTGGGCCCACTTGATGCCATCAGGACCCGCTACGGGCACTAGTTCATCGTAGTAGGATTTGTTGATGGCCTCCTGGAGGACCAATGGAATGAAGTCGGGTGTCCAACCCTGAATGGGGTGAGGCTGGAATGCTGGATGGCTCATCGACGGGGCGCCATCCTCAAGGCGCTGTTGGACGTCACCGCTGGCGATAAGCTGGGCGTTCGCAGGCTCGGACAGAATGATCCTGGTTTCCGGCCTTTCGCGCCGTAGGACTCTTGCAACGCCAGTCACGGTGCCGCCTGTGCCATACCCGGTGACGAAGTAATCCAGCCGCTGCTCCATGAAGTCGGCGATGATCTCACGACCAGTCGTGGCCTCATGGATGTCAGCATTGGCGGAAGTCTCGAACTGGTGGGCAAGGAACCATCCATTGGCTTCCGCAAGCTCGACAGCTTTCTTGTACATGCCGAAACCCTTCTGAGCGCGGGGCGTCAACACCACCCTGGCGCCCAGCATGCGCATGAGCTTTCGTCGTTCGACAGAGAAACTGTCGGCCATTGTTACAACGAGAGGATAGCCCTTCTGAGCACAAACCGTGGCAAGACCGATGCCGGTATTGCCGCTGGTCGCCTCGATGACGGTCTGGCCGGGTTGCAGCGCGCCGGACTGCTCGGCCTGCTCGATTATGGCGAGTGCCAAGCGGTCCTTAACGGAAGCTGCCGGATTGAAGAACTCGGCCTTGACGTAAATCGTGGTGTTGTCGACGCCCAAATTGTTAATGCGGATTACCGGCGTATTGCCCACCGTATCCAAGATGCTGTCGTAGAGGCGTCCGCGTCCTTCACTCGTCCTGGTGCTCATCGTGCTTTCCTCCGGAGCTGAGCGAAACCTACGCTGTTTATTAACCGCCAGGTTCAGAAATCTTAATGCGTCACGCCCCGACCGAGCAGAACCGGTGCATTCTCGTCCCACTCAGCGTTCAATGATGGCTCCTTTGACCGAGCGGATCAGGGGCAGCGGTGCGAATGCAAATATCAATGGTGGACGTATCATTTTCAGATGGCCGCCGGGCCGACTGCGCGCCCTGTCGAAATGCCCATCCGTTTTGAGGTCAATCATCGTTAGACGATGAGAGGTCCGGTTGACTCTCGATGTTGCAACGCAGCAGCTAACAGCGCCGGGCGGTACCTTGGAATGCTCTCTGCTCGGCCGCCTTCGTGAAGATTGGGCAGCTGCACTACGGCCACCGGCACGTGAGCGCTCTAACAGATCATTGGTTTCATCATGCCGCACGTTGGAAACGGGCACTATTTGCAAGGCCCTGAGCGACATGCACCGCTCATCCCTTTATTATTGGGAATGTATATTTTAGAAGACAAACGGATAGCCGCTTCGGGGTCCGTGCCAGATCTTGCCGCATGGCGATCGAGCCATTTGGCCAATCTGCCAAGGTGTTCAACCGCAGCTCGCACGCACCAAATTACCGGAAGCATCTGTTTCGAGGTTCAAACGATCTTCGCTGTAGTTTTGGATCACGGCCTGACCGGGAGCAATGACTCGCACGTCCCCTTTCGACCTTACGGGAATGCCATCCACTGTGGCGTCGGATGCTGAGGCCCCCCTCACAGGCTGGCCGACCTGATCCTGAAGTTCGGAGGCCCCACAGTCCGTTAGCGGTGGTAGCTGAGCGACAGGCGGGGTAGTGTTGGAGCATCCTACAAGGATCGTGGCGATTGCGAGCGCTGCGCTTGTTTGAAGTCGGAAAGACATCGACAACTCCTATCCGCGACCTACATCATCGGCAGATAAAGGCCAATTTGCGGCCTGTGGCGTTAGGGCGCTCACGGTTCGGCCAATAGAGCACGCATGGCCGCAGCTTCCTTCTTTTCGAGACGGGGCAGAAGCACGCGGATGGTTTCCCCACCCACGATCTTGCCATCGCGATAATAGAGCCAGTCCGAAATAATCTCGGGATCAACTGCGACGCGCTCGCCATAGGCTACGGTATGGACATTGACCGGCTCGTTGGCGATGACGCAGGTAGCGGCCTTGGCATCGCCCTCGATCTCGCCGCACCAGAAATGCTCGGTGCCGACATTGTCTGAAATGCCTAGCTTGAGGGAAAAATCCGCCTCATTAGCGGCAGGGTCGGCAAAGCGCGCCCAGAACTCGGGCAACGCGGCGCGCGCCTTATCCATTGCCGCATTCATCTGCGCATCGTCCCTAGGGACATCGACAACCTGATCCTCGGCCAAGGCCGGGGTGGCAAGGGCGAAAGCGAATACGAGCGCGGTGATGGGCTTGGCGAACATAAGTAATCCTCCTCGGGCGAGAGATAAGGAACAGGAGATTGTTCCAAAAATACGACAGCCGGACAGCCCACGGATTCGGAACAACGAGCGGTCGCTCTGGTGCCGGTGGGCATTTCAGAGCACTAAGGGGCTCAGGAAATGTATGTGCCCGTAAGGCTGCGCATTTGCGCCGGAGACTCTTGCGGGAGCTGGCAGGCATCGTCGCCCTCGACGACCTGGATCACCTGACCGGCCAGTGTCAGCATGAATTCATCGTCGGTTTTGCCGTCCGCAAAATCATAGCGGAAGTGCTCCATGACCAACGTGCACTTGCCGGTTTCTTCCGTATAGGTTTTGCCGTCACCTACGGGAAGGAAGGTCAGGCAATCCCCACCGTCCTGGGTGCAGATTGTGATATTTTCACTCTGAGGAAATGTACTGAGCCGAAATCCCAGAGCTTTGTTCTCGTAGGAAGGCCCAACCGCGTAGCTGGCGCTGGCAAGGGCAACATAAACGGCAATCACGGAGAGCACTCGGTTCACGATACGCCTTTCTGAAGAGAGGATTGGGACATAACATTGCGTCTGGCCCAGGTGAAGGATCAATCCGCCACATGACCTGACTCAGACTGCACAGCTTTGAGGTTTCCCCAGCCGCCGCTGGTGAGTCTTTCCGATTTCCGCTATTGAACCCAAAGGCCTTTCCCCAAGGGCTTAGGGAGAGTGCCAGAGCCCTCTTGCCCTCCCGTTGAGCGTCGGTGGGGATACAGGCGTCCAAACCGCCTCGTCGACGCTTAATCTCCTCGCCCAACCAGCGGGCTTTTTGTTGCCGGAATCCTGGGGTCTTTATCGCTTAGGTCCGCTGGCTCAACTGGAGGACTTAGGGAGGGCAACGAGCCCCCAAAATCCTTGTCCTCCCGATTTCCCTCTCATTGAAGAACGAGAATGATGCGCTGGTGCCGCCCAAGAATGCACCGACTAATGCCCCCGAAGGTGCGCTAGATCCAGCTTGTACCGTCTCCAGTGGAGCATCCGTAAGGCGGCACGGCGCTGGCAAAATTGGACCGCAGCTTGTCACACCCCCATTTGCGAATGGGTTCCGGCATGCGGCTGTTGAGCTCAATTCCGACTTCTTGGTAGGGGCTCTCTGTGTTGGTCACGTAGCGGTACCAAAAGCCACCAAGTACAACGACAAACACAAGCACGACAATGACGGCCAGGCGGAGCAGTTTGCTCATTTGTTTCCCTTCGGCTGCACAGTGCTGCAGCGGCACCGCCGGTTACCTCGCATGGCGGCGTAAATCCAGTCCCTGCCCGCGTTCCGAATGTGAATGCTGGCGGCTGTCATGGTGATCCTCGCCCACTTCATGATGCTGAACCCGCCGCCACAGCGGAGGCCTCTCCTCTTATCCAATGTTTTGGAAACGAGACCTCCCGGCCAATTCCGCATTGTTGTTGCCTAAGCCTAGTCACCGCAGGCTGGTCCCTATGGGAGATGACCTAGACGCGAAATTGGCCGCACTGGAGCGGCTGCAAGAGATGCCGTACAGGAGGCACAAACTGCTCGGGCCGCGGCCCGTCGCGACTCTCAAGAGGCAGCGGCGCCAGATAAAAGACGCGGTGGCCAGCACCCGCGAGTTGGTGAGCGCGGCTCATCGTTTGTTGCGGGAGAAATAGGCAGGGTTTGGGCCTTGCCCTTTCGCTCTTCCGTCAAAAAAGCCCAGACCTTCTGGTCAGGGACTGCGCACGGCCCAAGCGACAGCAGACGGATCGACAGTGACTGGCGGCTAATGAATACCAAGCTCCTGCTTTTGATTGTCGCGCGGCAGTGTACGAGGTAGAATCCGAGCATGCAGAACCTCACTCTCAAGCCCGCGCGCAAGGAACGTCTGGCAGACACGGTGTACGGCCAGATTCTTGATGGGATCACGTCCGGCCGGTTTGCTTCGGGCGACAAACTGCCCTCCGAGGCCGAACTCTCCCTCAGTTTCGCAGTGTCACGTCCGGTTGTTCGTGAGGCGCTGCTCCGGCTGACGACTGATGGATTAATTCAATCCAAACGTGGCATTGGAACCTTTGTCTCGACTCAGCCCTCAAGCCGCTTGACCGAGCTGGCTAACACGTCCGAACTCTCCAGCTACCTGCGCTCGTTTGAACCACGCATCGTTCTGGAGGTGGAGGCCGCGCGCCTCGCAGCATTGCGGCGGACTCGCGCCGATCTCGATCGCGCCCATGCTGCCATCGAGGCGCTTCGCAGCGCAATTGCGTCAGGCGAGCGCGGTCAGGAACAAGATATCGAGTTCCATGACGCTGTCGCTAGAGCGGCCGGCAATGACTATTTCTGTGACCTGCTCAACGATCTGCGCCAACCAGTCACCGAAACGATGAATATCGGGCTGGAGCTGGCGCGCGAACGTTCACCGGGCCGCCGGCTGCGCATCATCGAGGAGCATACCCGCATCCTCGACGCCATAACGGCCGAAGATAGCGACGCCGCCGCGAGCTACATGAAGTATCACCTCATACAGGCCCGGGCGGCGGTTCTGGACGTGCGCCATCTCGAAAACAGCCAAGCGCTTGATGGCGCCCAGCGCTCAACGAATTAATGCAGGATTTGTGCGAGAAATTCCCGGGCGCGATCGGTTTGGGGATTGGCGAAAAAGGCTTCCGGCGCCCCTGATTCCACGATGGTGCCGCGATCCATGAAGATGACGCGATCGGCAACCTGGCGGGCGAAATTCATCTCGTGGGTGACGCAGATCATGGTCGAACCCTCTTTGGCCAACTCCACCATGGTGTCGAGCACTTCGCGCACCATTTCCGGATCAAGTGCCGAGGTTGGCTCGTCAAACAGCATCACATCGGGGCTCATCGACAGCGCCCGGGCAATCGCCACGCGCTGCTGCTGGCCACCGGACAATTGGGCCGGATATTTGTCGGCCTGTTCGGGAATATGCACCCGCTTGAGGAACCGCTCGGCTGTCGCACGTGCTTCGTCGCGCGACATGCCTTTGACCTTCATCGGGGCGATCATGCAGTTTTCGATGACCGTCATATGCGGGAACAGGTTGAAGTTCTGAAACACCATCCCGGTGCGGCGGCGCACCGCATCGATGGACTGACGCGAACTGGTCAGCTCGATCCCGCACACTACCAATTCACCCGACTGGTGCTGTTCCAGCGCATTGAGGCAACGGATCAGCGTCGACTTGCCTGACCCCGAGGGGCCGCAGACCACGATGGTCTCGCCCTTGGCGACGTTCAGATCAATATCCTTGAGGGCCTGAAAGCCGGTAAAGAACTTGCTGACCTTTTTGGCGCTGACAACGCTATCGCTTGCACTCATTGTAAAATTCCAACCTGTCGTCGCGCGTTACTGGATCTTGGGGTCGAGCTGGCCCGACGCATAGCGCTTGGCCATATCCGCCATGGTGATGACCTTGATCTTGCCGGCGTGTCCGGCGGTGCCGAACTCTTCCAGCCGCTGCTTGCAGAGCTTGGTGATAGCATCCATGCCGGGCTTCATCATGTTGCGGATATCGAATTCCTTGGGGTCTTCATGCATGACCTTGCGGATCTGCCCGATCAGCGCCATGCGGTTGTCGGTGTCGATATTGACCTTGCGCACGCCATGCTTGATGCCGCGCTGGATTTCCTCGATCGGCACGCCCCAGGTCTGTTTGATGTCGGCGCCGTACTTGTTCATGATGTCCTGCAGCTCCTGCGGGACTGATGAGGAGCCGTGCATCACCAGGTGGGTGTCTGGCAGGCGGCGGTGGATTTCCTCCAGCCGATCCATGGCCAACACATCGCCATCAGGCTTGCGGCTGAATTTGTATGCGCCATGCGAGGTGCCCATGGCGATAGCGAGCGCATCGACCTTGGTTGCTTTGACGAATGCGACGGCCTGATCGGGATCGGTCAGCAGGCGTTCGTCATTGCGGTTTTCGAGCTTACCCAAGACGCCGATTTCGCCTTCGACCGATGCGCCCATCCAGTGCGCCATGTTCGAAACTGACGCGGTGACCCGAACATTATAGTCATAGTCCGACGGGGTCTTGGCATCGGCCAGCAGCGAGCCGTCCATCATCACCGAGCTGAATTTGTGTTGCAGCGCGGTGGCGCAGGTCTCTTCGCTATTGCCGTGATCCTGGTGCACCACCATCGGAATATGGGGATAGAGCTTTTCGAGGGCGGCAAACAGATGCTCGACCATCACATCGCCCGCATAGGCGCGCGCCTTGGTGCCAACCTGCAGAATGACTGGCGCATCGACAGCATCGGCAGCGGCCATGACGGCCAGCATCTGCTCCATGCTGGTGACGCTGAAGGCGGGCACGCCATATTGATGCTCTGCGGCATGATCGAGAAGCTGGCGAAGGGTGATGCGGGACATGGATAAAGCCTTTTTCGGGAGAGGTTGGCCCCGCATCGGTGACATGGGGGAGCAATGCGGGGCCGGAGGAGGACTAGAAGCGCGGCAGGTCTGGGTTGGTCACGCCGAGCCATTGCTGCTGGGCAGCCTGGATTTCGCCCGAGTTCCACAGCAGCATGATTTCGGTATTCAGCCACTGGTGCAGGTCGGCATCGCCCCGACGCACGCCAATGCCCATGGGCGACTGACGAACGGCGAATTTGCGCTGAAACTGATCGGTCTGGGCATTGATGGCGTTGGCCGCCGCCACACCGGACACAATGGCATCGACCTGGCCAGCAAACAGGGCCTGATTGGTAGCCGCGTCATCGTCGAAGCGCTGGATATTGGTGCCTTCGACGGCCTTTTCGGTGATGATGGTATCATTGGTGGTGGAGCGGGTAACGCCGACGCGCTTGCCCACCAGATCGTCGAGCGAAGTGATGGCGGCCGAGGCCGGCGCGATCACCATCTGCTCATCGACATAGATGGCATTGGTATACATGATCGTCTTGGCGCGCTCGGCGGTGATGCCCAGCGAGGAGACGATGATATCGACCTTGTTGCTGGTGAGGTTCGGAATGCGCGACTGGGACACCTGATCAAGGATTTCCAGTTCCACACCCAGATCACGGGCGATCAGATTGGCGATGGCAACGTCAAAGCCGGCGGGCTTGAGGTCGGCATCGGTCATGCCATAGGGCGGGGTCGACAGCGAGATGCCGACGATGATCTTGCCGCGCGCTACGATCTCATCGAGCGTGTTGGCGGCCTGCGCCATTGCGGTGGTCGACATGACCAGCGTTGCGGCGGCAGCAAAGGCGAGGTTTCGGGCAAGTCGGATCATCAGGTTTCTCCTCCGGTGATGATGGTTCAAACGCTCAGCCGTTTTTCAAGACTGCGGCTGATGAGCGTGATGGGAAAGCAGACGAGGAAGTAGAACAGCGCGGCTGTCAGATAGACCTCGAGCGGCTTGAACGTGGCATTGCTGACGATCTGCGAGGTGCGGGTCAGCTCGACGATGCCCACGACCGACGCCAGCGAGGTGTTCTTGATGAGCTGGACGAAAAACCCGACCGTTGGGGGTGTCGCGATGCGGATGGCCTGCGGCACGATGATGTAGCGCATGGCATGGGCGCGGCTCAGGCCTAGGGCATGGGCCCCTTCGCGTTGCCCGGCCGGAACCGACTGGATGGCGCCGCGCCAGATATCGCCGAGAAAGGCTGCGGCATAGAAGGAAAACGCCACCGCAATCGCTGTCAGCGGGGCAACCGAAAAGCCCAGATAGGTGGCGCCGAAGTAGGCGATGAACAGCGTCACCAGCAGCGGCGTGCCCTGCACGATGAAGATATAGAACTGGGCCAGGCGGCTCAGGAACGGATTGCTCGACACCCGCATTAGCGTGAGCACCGAGCCCGCGATCGACCCACCCACCAAGGCAATGGCGGCCAGCCCGATAGTCCAGCCGAGGCCGGTAAGCATGAACAGGACGTGGTTGAAGCTGAACTGTTGAAACATCGCTCAGCGCCTCAGGAACTTGAAGGGGAACAAGACACGCTCCAACACGGTCATCCCGCCCTTGAGCGCGGCAACCAGAGCGACATAAATCACCGCGATCACGAGGTAGATTTCCATGTTGCGCAGGGTCAGCCCCTGGATGTCATTGCCCGTGCCGGTGAGTTCGGGCACCGAGATGGCAGAGACCACGCTCGAGGACAGCAGCAGCAGGATGAATTGGGCGACCAGCGACGGAAACACCGAGGACAAAGCGGGCTTGAGCACGACGTAGCGAAAGATGGTCAGCGGCGACATGCCGAGCGCCCTGCCCGCTTCGATCTGACCCTTGTTGATCGACTGGATACCGGCGCGAATAATCTCGCTGGTATAGGCCCCGCCATAGATCGACATCGCCAAAATGGCCGCCGTGATTGGGTCTAGACGCAGGCCCAAAGTCGGCAGGCCGAAATAGATCAGGAAGACCTGCACGATAAAGGGCGTGTTGCGGATGACTTCCACATAGGCCATGACGGGCCAGCGCAGCAGCTTGCTACCGGCCAGTGTCATCACCGCGGCCAGTACGCCGATGACCAGCGCAAAAGCCATGGCAGCCAGCGATATCTGGGCGGTGAGCCACACGCCTTTAAGCAGAAGGTCGCTGCGCGACAGCACGCCACTGAAATCAAGGGGGTTCATGCCAACCGCCTCATTGCGAGCCAATGGTTCATTGCGGCACCACTGACCCGGTCTGGGCGAAGTGGCCATAGGCGGGCGCGAAGTTTTCGCCCGATGGCGCCATCTTAATGCCGTCCTGCCAGGCGCGATGGTCCATCCACGGCGTGGCATGGGCATCGGTCAGGGCATTGAGTTCGTCCATCAGTGCGGGCGCCTGTCCGGCCAGCGCTGTTTCCATGGCGGCAAGGTCGGGGAAGCGAGAGAAGGCGGCGGCCCAGATGGCCCGACCCGCCAGATAGCCGTTGGCGCCGGCCCGGAAGGCATAGGTCAGCAAACGAATAAAATCTTGCGGCGTGGCGCCAGCGCTGAGCAGAACCCAGGGACGACTGACACCGGCGGACACTTGGTCAAACCGGGCTTGCACGGCAGCTGCTTGCGGCCCATGCGGGTCGGGGACGTTGATGACCTCGGTGGGCGGCTCGAGCTTGTAGACATCCACCCCATCGGGGTTCATTGCGTCCACATCACCCAGAGCCTGCAACACCAGTTCGACGCGGCGGGCAGCGAAGGCCTCGGGCGTTTCTGAAGGGAATGGATAGACCAGGAATTCCAACACGAACGGAATATCGTTCTCGCGGCAGGCCTGCTTGACGCTGTCGAGATAGGCCAGTTGGTGGTCCTTCACGTCAGCACTGACATCGGAGCGGTACCACAGGTTCACCTTGACGGCATCGCCGCCGATGCGGCGGATGACCGACGGATCCCAGCCGGGGATATTGCGCGATTTACGGCCGGTCTCGGTCACTTCCCAGGTCGCCCATTCGGTGGCAACCAGCAGCCCCTTGCGCGGCGACAGGTCATCGACGGCGGCAGCATAGCCCAGCGGCGGATCGATGAGCACGGCCGATGCCTTGGGCGCGAGATGCTTGCCCAGCAGACGCTTGACCGCCGACACATCGGCATAGGGCGCATGGTCGAGCCCACGCACCGCCTTGATCGGGTTTACGATCGGACCGGTCTGGTCCATCGCCAGCATCTTGAAGCGGCCCCGATCGTCGGCCAGCCGACGTATGCCCCAAAGTTTTCCAGGGGTAATGTTCATGAGGCGCTTCCATTGAGCAGGGCGTTGACGGCGGCACGATCGGGAATGCTTTCCCAGCCGCTGCCGCGTTGGCATTTGAGGGCAGCCGTGGCACCGGCAAAGCGTGCGGCCCCTTCCACATCGAGGCCTTCGGCTAGCCCCAACGTATAGGCGCCGTGAAAAATATCGCCTGCGCCATTGGTATCAATGGCGGTGACCGGAAAGGCAGGGACATTGCGCACAACATCGCCATCGAGCCAGAAAAAGCCGTGTTCGCCATCGGTTACAGCCACCACGCCCCGGCACAGGTCACTGGCATGGCGCAGCCCAGCCTCGATATCGCTGGTATCGGCCAGCCGGGCGAGACAGGCCGATGAAAAAACCACATGGTCGGGCAAATCTAGCAAGCGGCGCACTGCATCCATATCGCCGATATCGGCGTCAAGCACACTCACAATGCCCCGCTCACGCGCCGCCACGAACACCGCCGAAGCGCCTTCCCACCAGCTATAATCGGCGAGCACACCATGCACGCCATCAAGCTCGTCCAGCGGCAGCCAGTCTGCAGCATCACCCAGGCCTCGGCCGATAAAGCCAAAGGCCATACGATCGCCGCCCGGCGACACCAGAATGGTGCCGATGGGGCTGACGCCACCCTGCACGCGCCGAACCGCAGAGGTTTGCACGCCAACGGCATTAAGACGCGTCAATATCTGGTCACCTGTATCGTCCTGGCCAAGGCGGCCCCAATAAGCCGTCTGGGCACCCAGCACGGCGGTGGTATAGGCGGCCGTCGCGGCAATCCCACCGCCGGTTCGGCGCACATCGGTGGCGCGGATCTTGGTTGGGGCGGTCGGCAGAACGGGCAGATACACGATCGTATCGAGAAAGGCGTTTCCCAATGTCACGATACGGCGGGTCGACATAGTCACGTCTCCACGGCCTCGCGGCCAATAATCGGGCAACCTTGTACGCCCCCGCCCCAGCCTTCGGAGCAAGTTCGCACTGTAGTTTTTGGTGCAATCCTCAGCGGGTCCTTGCCGGCCCGCTCGCTATTTGTTGGGACCATAGTCACGGCTTGACATGTAGTCAATAAAATTTACAAGCAAGTTCACGAGACGCTAAATGGCCCGGTTTTCCGGGCTGGGAGCCTGTGGATGACCGCGCTGCATACAAAAATCGCCATGGTAACCAGACGGATCGAGGAGCGGTCCGCCGGCACGCGCGACGACTATCTCGATCAGGTCGCAGAGAGTCTGGAGGCCGGGCCACGGCGCAATCTGCTCAGTTGCGGCAACATTGCCCACGTCGCTGCCGCCTGCATGCCGGGCGAGAAGCGCGACCTGCTCGGTGCCCGCGCCAGCAATATCGGCATCATCACCTCCTACAATGACATGGTCTCGGCCCACCAACCCTTCGAGGCCTATCCCGCGCTGATCAAAAAGTCCGTTCGGCAGGCCGGCGCCGTAGCGCAAGTGGCTGGCGGCGTTCCGGCCATGTGCGACGGCATTACGCAGGGCCAGGACGGCATGGAGCTGTCGCTGTTCTCCCGCGACGTGATTGCCATGTCCACCGCCATTGCCCTCAGCCACGACGCCTTCGATGCCGCGCTCTATCTCGGGGTCTGCGACAAGATCGTGCCGGGCCTCGTCATCGGCGCCCTCACCTTCGGCCACCTGCCCGCTGTCTTCGTGCCCGCCGGGCCCATGCCATCCGGCCTGCCCAACAAGGAAAAGGTGCGCGTGCGCCAACTCTATGCCGAAGGCAAGGCCGACCGTGCCGAATTACTTGAGGCCGAAGCCAAATCCTACCATTCGGCCGGCACCTGCACCTTTTACGGCACAGCTAATTCCAATCAGATGCTGATGGAAATCATGGGCCTGCACCTGCCCGGCTCCAGCTTCGTCAATCCCAACACACCGCTGCGCAACGCCCTCACCGAGGCAGCCGCCATCCGCGCCGTGGCCCTCGCCGAACCCGGCCCGGACCACACGCCCATCGCCCGTATTCTCGATGTCCCTGCCTTCGTCAACGGCATCATCGGATTGCTCGCAACGGGCGGCTCGACCAACCACACCATGCATTTGATCGCCATGGCGCGCGCCGCCGGCATCATCCTCACCTGGGATGACTTCTCGGATCTTTCCGAAATCATCCCGCTCCTCGTTCGCGCCTACCCCAATGGCGCGGCCGATATCAATCACTTCCACGCGGCGGGCGGCATGGGCTTTCTCATCCGCACCCTGCGCGATTCCGGCCTGCTGCATGATGACGTCACGACCATGTTGGGCCAGGGCCTGTCCGCCTATACGCGCGAGCCTTTCCTTGATGGCGGCGAACTGGTGTGGCGCGACGCCGGCACATCCAGCGCCGATGAAACCGTGCTGCGTAACGCCAGCAAGCCCTTCCTCCCAAAAGGCGGGCTAAAGCTGCTCGAAGGTGGGCTCGGGCGGGCCGTCATCAAAGTCTCGGCGGTTGCCGAAGAGCACCAGCTTATCAAGGCCCCTGCCCGCATTTTTGCAACCCAATCCGCCCTGCTCGACGCCTTCAAGGCCGGCGAGCTAACCAGCGATTTCATCGCCGTGCTGCCCTATCAGGGCCCCAAGGCCTGCGGCATGCCCGAACTGCACAAGCTCACCCCTGCGCTTGGCGTGCTGCAGGACCGGGGCCTCAAAGTTGCCCTGGTAACCGATGGCCGCATGTCAGGCGCATCGGGCAAAGTGCCAGCCGCCATTCACGTCACCCCCGAAGCCCAGGATGGTGGCGCCATCGGCAAACTGCGCGATGGCGACATGCTGGTTCTGGACGCGACCAGTGGCCGGCTCGACGTCCTCGTTGATCCCGCCGAATTTGCCGCGCGCGAGCCAGCGCCATCCCCCATCCGCCGCCAGCGTGGCAGCGGCCGTGAACTTTTCTCCAAGCTCCGCTCCATGGCCAGCGGCGCCGAAACAGGAGCCAGCATTGTCAGCTAACACAATCCAGCAGATCACCCTGGGCAGCATCGATGGCCAGCCCGTCGAGGCCTATCGCCTCTCGGCCGGGCAAACCAGCATCGAGGTGATGACCTTCGGCGCCATCCTGACCCGCCTCACCCGGCCGGACCGCAATGGGCAGGTCGACGATATCGTGCTCGGCTATGACGATCCGGCCGATTACGTCACCAAGCCCGGCAATGCCGGCGCCATCTGCGGTCGCCACTCCAACCGCCTCGCCCAGGGCCGTTTCTCGCTGGACGGGCAGGATTTCCAACTCCCACGCAACAATGGCGAGCACCACCTGCATGGCGGCCTGCCCGGTTTCGGCAAAAGGTTCTGGACTGCTCATCCCGACGAGACAAGCAATAGCGTGCAATTCCGCCTGCACAGTCCCGATGGCGATCAGGGCTATCCCGGCGCTCTGGATGCCAGCGTCCACTACGGGCTGAGGCCTGACGGAACCCTCGAAATCCACATGCAGGCGACCAGTGATCGTCCAACCATCTGCAACCTCGTCTATCACGGCTATTGGAACCTTGCAGGCCATGGGAGCGGCAGCGTCGAGCAGCAGATGCTCCGCATCGTTGCGGACACCTATACGCCCGTGACGCCAGACAAAATTCCAACGGGCGAAATTGCCAGTGTCACCGACACCCCCTTCGACTTCACCACCGCCAAACCAATAGGACGCGACATCGCCGCCGCTTGGCCCAGCGGTGGCTATGATCACAATCTCTGTCACAGCAATTTCGACGGCAACATGCATCTGTCCGCCGAGGCATTTGATCCCGTCAGCGGGCGCGCCATGCAATTGCGCTCCAACCAGCCCGGCGTGCAGCTCTATACCGCCAACCACTTCGCCGACGCACCGACGCAAGGCAAGAACGGCGCCCTCTACCAGCGCTATGCCGGCTTCGCGCTTGAAACGCAGAACTTTCCCAACGCGCCAAACGAGGCCTGCTTCCCCTCCTCAGTGCTGCGCCCCGGACAAATTTATGATCACCGCATGGAGATTTCGTTCTCCACGATCACCCCATGACCACGGGCTTGCGCTGGGCGCTGATCGGCGCCTCCACCATTGCCCGCGAGCGCATAGTCGCGGCGATCAGGGCGGCAGGCGGCAACATTGTCGCGGTGCAGTCGGGCAATCTGGAACGGGCCGAGGCCTTCGCGGCCGATTTCGCCCTGCCGCTGGCCACCCAGCATCTGGCTAAGGCAGTGGCCAATGCCGATGCGGTCTATATCTCGAGCACCAATGCCCAGCATTGCGCCCAAACCCTGCAAGCACTAGACACCGGCTGCCATGTCCTCTGCGAAAAGCCGATTGCCATCGATCTCGCCGACGCCCGTCGCATGATCGCAGCCGCCGGCGCGGCGGGCCGCATTCTGGCGGTGAACCACCATCTGCGGCACAATGCGGTGCATCGCAAAATCCGCGACTGCATAGTATCGGGCCAGATTGGCACGCCTCGCGCGGTGATCATCAGCAATGCCGGCTGGCTGCCTGGGCACTTGCGCGGCTGGCGTCTTAGCGGCCCCGGCGCAGGCATAGTGCTCGACAAAACGGTCCACGATATCGACCTGCTACGGTTCCTGCTCGCAAGCGACCCGCGATCGGTCTCCGCAGCCTTTTCCGGCCCAAATGGCGAGCCGCCGCATGCCATTATGGGCATTCTCGACTTCGGCCCCACTCTGTCAGCCCAATTCCACGATGATTTCGACGCGCCTTTTGGCCAGACACGGCTCGAAGTGATCGGCGATGCCGGCCGCCTGATTGCCGAGGACTGCCTTTCAGGCCGGCCCGCGGGCAGCCTGACACTGCACGATCAGAGCGGCCCCCACATCCTGTCGATCGCGCACCATGATCCTTACGCCGCCCTCATCGACAATTTTCAACAGGCCGCCCGCAACGGCGCCCCGATTGCTGCATCCGGACGCGACGGCGCCATTGCTCTGGCGACAGCCCTTGCGGCCATCCAGTCCGCCACAACCGGCTCCCGCACACAAATAGAGAATTTGCCGTGACCACCCATTCCATCACCCTAGCCCACTGGCTGGCCCTCCATACCGAAACTGCTCTCGCGTCGGTCCTGCTTGATCTGGCGCACGCCAGCACCGAAATCGCCGGTCTCATCCGCGGGGGCGCGCTGACCGGGGCACTCGGTAGTCTGGACAATGTCAATGTGCAGGGGGAAACCCAAAAGCGGCTGGACGTCCTCGCCAACGATATCTGCAAGCGCCATCTCGCCGCAAATCCTGCCATCGCCGCCATCGCCTCCGAAGAAGAAGATAACGCCATCGTATTCGCGCGCCCCGACGCGGCCTACCTCGTGGCGTTCGACCCGCTCGACGGATCAAGCAATATAGACGTCAACGTCACCGTCGGAACCATCTTCTCCATCCTGCCCGCGCCAGCGACTACTATCGACGATACCGCCTTTCTCCAATCTGGCCACCGCCAGGTTGCTGCCGGCTACGTCGTCTATGGCCCACAGATCTGCCTCCTCTTGGCCCTGCCGGGACAAGTCGTGCAATTCACCGCCGACCCCGCAAGCGGCGAGTTCCTCCTGACCCACGACCGTCTGTCGATCCCCGCCGGTGCCAGGGTCATCAGCGCCAATGTCTCCAACCAATCCCGGTGGCCACCCGATCTCGCGGCGACCATCCAACAATGGCTCGACAGCGGCGACTACAACATGCGCTGGGTCGGCTCGATGGTGGCCGACATCCACCGCATCCTTCATCAGGGCGGTGTCTTCCTCTACCCCACCCAATCCGACCGCCCTCAAGGCAAGCTGCGACTGCTTTACGAGTGCAATCCGATCGGCTTTATCATCGAAAATGCCCAAGGCAGCGCCGCCGACACATTGCAAACAACCCCCACCAGCCTGCACCAGCGCGTTGGCTTCATAGCAGGTGACCAAGAGGCAGTGACCACACTGTCCGATCATAGCACCTAGAAGACAAAACTCCGCTTCAGAGGTCATTTGGCGCTGCTTTGGGTGATTGCCGAAATGGGACGACAGTTACCGGCCCGGTTCCGGTGTAGGAACGAAGTAGGCAGTCCGCTTCATGGGGTTTGCGCGTTCGACTACCGGCCGCAGGCAGCCTTCGGGCGGGCGGATGGCCAATGTCATTCGGACGGTGCGAGGACCCAAATTAAGGGTCGCTTTGCCCTTCGAACTACCGCTTGACCATACGAAATCGTGGAAGTCGTAGGGTCCCATCCGGACGGGGACGTGCCAGCTATTTACGACGCGCACACAAATAGCGCGCAGGGCGTGAGGGATCACACTTCAGAAGGCGAACGCAAGAATACTTGCATATAAAATTCTCTTGCGTGTAAACTTGCATTACTCTAGCCTCCTTTCATGGAGGAGCAATGTCGGTATTAGAGCGTGTCAAGGAAGTTGCAGAGGCGCTGACGCCAGCTGAACAATTGTTGATCAAACAGGTCATTTCCAGCCCGCGCGATATTGCCTTGGGTACTGCAAGTGAGCTTGCACAACGTATCGGTGTCCACGAGGCGACGGCATCGCGGCTAGCCAAGAAACTGGGCTATCCCAACTATGCCGGATTCCGCGCCGCGATCCAGGAAGAGTTCATCGTCCGCACCGATCCGGCGACGCGCATCCGCAACACCTTGCAGCAGGCGAGCGACGCCGGACTGGTCAGCGATCTGGTCGGTCGCGAGATGGAGGCGCTTGCCGGGCTGCAGCGCTATATTGATGATGCACAGGTGATGGCCGCGGCACGAGCCCTGATCAAAGCGCGGCGCATCTACATATTTGCGCGCGGTAATGCCGAAGCACTGGCCGTGCTGATCGATCGTCGTCTCCGTCGGATGGGCTGTGACACCGTGATGCTGCATGGCGAGGGTCGCGACCTTGCCGAGCAAGTACTGGGCATGTCATCGGCCGATGCCATCGTTGGATTCGCCTTTCGGCGGCAACCTACACACTATTCCGCCTTGGTGAACCATGCTCGGGCCATGGGCGCTGCCTCGATTGTCATTTCCGGCAGCGTTGGCCCATCCCTGGTGCCGGCCGCAGATCACCTATTGTTCGCCCCCCGGACCGGATCGCAGGAGGCGTTCCAGACGCTCACCGTGCCCATGGCCATTTGCAACGCGCTCGTGCTGAGCATGGCTAAGGAAGACCCTAAGTCCTCGCTACAGCACCTCGAAGCTCTAGGGCAACTTATTGACGCCTTCGACTAACGACGTGCGATCGAGGAAATTTCGCACATCCTATTTTTGCAAGTTCACATGCATGTTGCAAACATAATGCAACAACATGTGCATCCAACAGGACGCCTGACGCGTCCGTTCCTGAGGAGGAAATAGATGGACCACAAGACGCTACTGCTCTCGACCGCCTTCATGGCGCTCGCCCTTCCCGCTTCCGCCCAGCCCCTGGCCGCGCTCGACGCGATGACGCCGGAAGAGCTACTGCCGCTCGCCCAGGCTGAGGGTACGGTGACAGTTTACGCTTTCACGAGCCGCATCGCTGCCGTGGAAACCGCTTTCGAAGCCGCCTATCCCGGCATCGACATGATCAGTCACGACATGTCCTCGACCGAACAGATCACCCGTATCAAGGCGGAAGCCAGCGCCGGCATCGCCAGCGTCGACGTGGTTTACATTTCCGATGCGCCCGTTGTGTTCACAGAGCTTCTTGGACCAGGTCTTGTGACCCAATATGTCCCACCGCGCGTTGTCTCCCTGCTTGACGACAGCGAGAAGAACCCGCTGCTGGCCCAGCGGTTGTCGACCAAGGTGCTGATGTATAACGAGGAGGCCAATCCTGATGGTCCCCCGGTCGACAACCTCTGGCAACTCACCACGCCCGACTGGACCGGCCGCGTCATCATGGTGGATCCCCTTCAGCGCGGCGACTATCTCGACTTGATGACGGAAATCGTGTTGCGCGCTGACGAGATGGCGAGCGCCTATGAAGCGGAGTTCGGCCAGCCCATCGTGCTCGACGATGGCGTCGAGAATGCCGGCCAGCAATTCATCGTTGATCTGTTCGAGAACGACCTTATCCTCGTCTCCTCGACCGACGACGTAAATGCGGCCATTGGCCTAAAAGGTCAGGACAATCCCCCGGTCGGTTTCACCTCTTATTCGGACCGCCGTGACAATGAAGACGAGGGCTGGGCCCTGCAGGTGGCTAATGAAGTTGTGCCGGCCAATGGCATCATCTTCCCGGCGGTGCTTGCCGTATCCGCGACCGCGACCCACCCGGCCGCCGCCCGACTTGCCATCGACTTTTTGATGGGCGACGCGAGTGAAACCGGCGGCGATGGTTTCAAGCCGTTCTACGTGGCCGGCGACTACGCCACCCGCAGCGACATTGTCAGCCATCCCGATGCCGTGCCGCTGGCGGACTTCGCCGCTTGGTCAATCAATCCGGCGGCAACAGCTCAGATTCGCCAGGACGTTGGCGATCTGGTTCTGTCGCTGCAGTAAGTCCCATTGCAACGGCTCCCGGCCTGGCCGGGAGCCCACGGGGTCATTCCATCATGTCCATCGCTCCGGTCCGCTCAATGGCGCGGCCTTTCCAGATCAATGGGCGCCTGGCGCTCAAACTCTTCGTTCTTGCCATTCTAGGTGTGCTGGTCGCGGCGCCGCTATTGCGCATCCTGGCTGACACACTGGGCCCTGACGCTATTGTGGCGTGGAGCGATGTCACCAGCGGACGGCTATCGCGCAACCTGCTCTGGCTGCCGCTCAGCAATACGCTCATTCTGGGCGTCGGCGTCGCCTGTGGTTGTGTGCTGATTGGCGGCTTTCTTGCCTGGCTTGTGGTGATGACCGACGTGCCGTTCCGGCGCACCATCGGGCTGATGTCCACTTTGCCTTTCATGATCCCCAGTTTCGCCACCTCGCTGGCCTGGGGCTCCCTGATCCGTAATTCCCGCGTCGGTGGCCAGGCTGGGTTTCTGGAGGGCCTGGGTCTCACCATTCCGGACTGGCTGGCCTGGGGCATGGTGCCAACGCTGATCGTGCTGATCGCCCACTATTATTCGTTGGCTTTCACGGTCATTGCTGCGGCGCTCGCCACAATCAACTCCGACCTGGTCGAAGCCGCACAAATGGCCGGGGCTAAGCGCGGCCGTATCCTGCTCGGTATTGTGCTGCCCGTCGCCCTGCCGGCGGTTGTAGCCGGCGCCTCCCTGACCTTCGCCGGCGCGGTGTCCAATTTCGCCGCCCCGGCTTTGCTTGGCCTGCCAGTGCGCATGCAGACCATGGCGACGCGCCTTTACGGTCTTATCGAAGTTGGCCAGACCGCGCGTGGCTATGTGATCGCCATCCTGCTGATCGTGGTCTCCGCCTTGTTCCTGTGGCTGGGCAATAAGGTCATTTCCGGACGTCGGTCCTATGCCACCATCACGGGCAAGGGCGGCCGGGCCAAGCGGTTCGAGCTGCGCGCCGCGCGCCTGCCGCTGCTGGCAATCGCCGGACTGATCTGTCTCGTGACCACTGTCGTGCCGGTCGTGATTCTCATCGCCTCGTCGCTCGCGCCGGCCTCGTCCGCCCTGTTTTCGAACTGGACACTGCACTATTGGAGCGGTCTCTCCAATCCCTCGATCGCACAGGGTCAGGCCGGCATCTGGTCTAATCCGTTCATCATCTCCGCAACGGGATTAACGATCGGGCTGGGCATAGCTGTGGCGATCACGACCACTATCATTGGCCTCATCGTCGCTTTTGTGCTGGCACGCGATGGCAAGGGCCCGCTGGCCGGGATCATCAACCAAATCAGCTTCCTGCCGCTGCTCGTACCTGGCATCGCCTTCGGTGCGGCATATATCGCGCTGTTCGGTGCTCCGATAGGCCCCTTCCCCGCCCTCTACGGCACGTTCCCGCTCCTGCTTCTTGCAGGCACGGCTTACCTCCTGCCCTTCTCGGTGCAGACCGGTCGTGCCGTGATTCAGCAGGTCTCGGGCGACCTCGATGAAAGCGCCCGCATGACCGGCGCCGGTTTCCTTCGGCGCCTATCGGCGATCACTGTCCCGTTGGCCAGCCGCGGTCTGGCGGCGGGTGGATTGATTGTCTTCGTTAAAATCATGCGCGACCTATCGCTGGTGGTCCTGCTGTTTACGCCAACCACACCGCTCCTTTCCGTGCTGGCCTATCGCTACGCCTCGGAAGGGTTCACCCAATTCGCCAATGCCATAACCGTCGTGATCCTCGTGATCTCGATTGCGGCGACCCTGCTGGCCAACCAGTTGCAGGCCAAGTCGCAGCCCTGGCTCAAATCGTAAGATACCAACATGATCCGTATCGACAATCTCACCAAATCCTTCGGCGCCTTTCAGGCCGTCGACCACATTTCCCTTTCTGTGCCGCAAGGTTCCTTCCTCGTGCTAGTCGGGCCCTCCGGCTGCGGCAAATCCACCATGCTGCGTATGCTGGCTGGGCTTGAGCTACCCAGTGGCGGACAGGTCCAATTCGGCGAGGACACTGTGTCCGATGGTGACCGCGGCTGGATGATCGACCCAACCAGACGCAATGCGGGCCTGGTGTTTCAATCCTACGCGCTCTGGCCGCATATGACGGTGGCCGGCAATGTCGATTGGCCGCTCAAGATCGCCGGCATCAGCAAGGCAGAGCGCAAAGCTCGGGTTGTCGACGTGCTCGGCATGCTAGGCATTGAGGCGCTGGCTGCCCGTTATCCCAACGAAATCTCGGGCGGCCAGCAGCAGCGTGTCGCCATCGCTCGGATGATCGCCCCACGACCAGCCATTCTGCTGTTTGACGAACCTTTATCCAATCTTGACGCCAAACTGCGCGTTGAGATGCGCACGGAATTGTTGCGCGTGCACCGCGCGACCGGAGCAACCTCCGTCTACGTCACCCATGACCAGGTTGAGGCCATGACCATGGCGACCCATGTCGCGGTACTCAACGGCGGGAAAGTCGAACAGTTCGGCTCACCGGAGGATCTGGTGCGCAACCCTGCCACTGCCTTTGTCGCTACCTTTGTCGGCACACCGCCGGCCAATCTGATACCGGTATCGTCACTGCCACGCGAACGCGCCGCGGACCTGCCGGCGGATGCGCTGGCGATGTATCGCCCCGAAGACCTCATCGCCAGCGCCGAGCCCTCGGCGGCTAGCATGGCCTTCGACTTTGCCGAGGCCAGTCCCGTGGCCGGACGCACTATGCTGACTGGCACGCAGGGAGCACTTCGGCTCACTGCCGTGGTCGATGCCGCGCCACGTCGGCAGGTCGGAGACAAGGTTCATTTCACGGTGCCGAAGATCCCTGCCGCGCTATTCGCGCAAAATGGGGAGCGACTGTCGTGAAACGCTTGCTGCTGGTGCGCCATGGCGAGTCCGAATGGAATGCCGCTCGCAGATTGCAAGGACAGGCCGATATCGGGCTGTCCGAAACGGGCGAGGCGCAGGCCGTATCGCTCGCGCCGACCATCGCAAAACTGGCCCCCGACCGGGTTATTACCTCCGACCTGCGTCGCGCGCGCAGGACCGCTGACTTGTTGGGCTTTCCCGAGGCTGTCAAAGAACCAGGCCTGCGTGAAGTCGATGTGGGCGCATGGACGGGTCGTGAGATCGAAACGATCATTGCCGATGAGCCAGACGCCTATCGTGCCTGGCGCGCCGGCACTTTTGCGCCAGAAGGGGGAGAAGACTGGGAAAGCTTCGCAACGCGCACTGCTACGGCGACCAAGGCCGCTTTCGAGAATGCGAACCGATTGCTCGTCGTGTGCCACGGCGGTGTTATCCGCGCTTTGCTGCAGACGTTCCTGGACCTGCCACCCAGACGGATCATCCCTGTTGGGCCGGCTAGTCTGACCATCCTTGCAAGCAAACCGAATGAAGACGAGATGCGTCTCGAAGTTTTCAACTTTACCCCCGGTGGCCTGGTTCTCGACGCGCCTGACTAAAGGGCCGGCTACTGCGCGCTCTTGGCGTGTGACTTCCGCTCCTAAAGGACAGGCCGTTGAAAGTGCGTCGCCCCAATGGCTTGCACGCAGGTTGCTACTTAGCCAAGATATTGACCGGCTCAGTGAGCGCCTCGGTCGCTATGCGTGGGCGCGGTCTGCTAACGTCAACGACCAGGGCTGATTGCGGACGGGCAGTTCTGGGTGGACACTCGACGGCCGACTCTTGTCGGGTGGAAACCATTCACCGCCCCCGCTCCCGGTGGTTTAGATTTTGCAGACACCTTTTGCGGCCGACCGGAGGGTGTTTCGAAGCTCAGATTTTCGGGGCCTCTGGTTGAGCCGCAGAGCGTCATCTATTGGCTGAAAGCTGCGATTCCCCCTTAAACTCGCAATGTCAATTTTTGACCTCGTTTGCGATCCGGCGGCTTTTGGGCATAATCCGACAAAGCAGTAACTCGGGGCCGCCCTTAGGAGATTTTCCGCGATGTCCGAACAATGGAGACGGATGGTCGACAGCGATTTTTCTGCCTCTGGCCATGAGGCAATCGCGATGGAAAATTGGTGTGAGGTCACCATCGGATGACTGTTCTTGACCGGATTTACGAGGCTGCGTTCGTGCCCGAACTATGGGCGGGTGTGCTGGAAGATATTGCCCGGGCCAGCGGCGCCAACTCGGGCGCCATGTTGATCATCGACCAGAAATTACCGCCGCTATTCGCGGCAACGCCGAACGTGGTGGATACGCTCACCGAATTTGCTGAAACACCTTTCTGGTATGAAAACCCGCCCGCTCATCGGCTGCGTAAACTGCAGTATTCTGGCTTTCTTGAGCGCGCGAATTTTTTCTATGACCATGAGCGCAACGGAGATAATCCGTATCACCACAATATGGAAAAGATCGGTGCCGACTGGCAGGTGGGCTCGGTGGTGGATATGGCCGATGGCGAGATGGCGCTCTTCACCTTCGAGCGCCAGAGTGGTCTACCGGATTTCGGACCGCAGGAACTGGCGTTGCTCGACGGCCTTCGCCCCCATCTTGCGCGGGCGGCCCTGATGGCCTCACGGCTTAAGCTTGAGCGCGCCGAAGCCAGCGTCGCTACCATGAATGCACTGCAAATTCCGGCTTGCGTGATCGGAGATTCGGGCGTCGTCATCTCAGCTAATGCTCTGTTTGAACGATTGGGGGATGTTCTGCGTCCTGCCGCATTTGGGCGTCTCGCGGCACGGGATCGCGTGATCGACAGGATGCTTCAGGCGGCCCTTGCCGCGCCGGAACGCCCCACAGCGCCCCAGATCCGATCATTCCCCATACGGCTGGCGGAGAATGACCGGGCCGTCGTCATCCATGTGATTCCGCTTCATCGGGCTTCCCGCGATATTTTCGATCGCAGCGCCGCCGTGGTTGCTGTCACCGGCTACGCTGTGGATAGTAACCTGCCGTCGGACACCGTCTTGCGCGGATTATTCGATCTGTCTGCGGCGGAAGCCGGCATTGCCGGCGATCTGTCTGCTGGACACACTGTCAAGGAGATAGCTGCGCGGCGCGGCATTTCCGTGGCCACGGCGCGCACGCACCTGGCGCAGATATTTCGCAAGACCGGCACCGGGCAGCAAGGACAATTGATCGCCCTGCTTAAAGGCATCAGCGGCTATTCAGGTTGGACGTAGCGTGCTCAACATGCTCAGCGCATGTCCGCTAGTTGATATGATGGATGCGCTGCTACTCACCTTCTCCGATTTTCCTGCCAGCCACCCGGCAGGACTATAGCAAGGACTCTGTCAGCAAGTTGTATTGTCCTGCACTCGGCTATGCTACCGCAGTCTCGAGAACTTAGTTGCTGAGCTCAACGGAGCGGTTGGAAGCGACCAAGAAGCCGGTGAGCGACACCGTCAGTTCGATTGGCTGGCCGACGTCGGCGCTTGCACCTGATATGGTCATGGCCTTGCCGGCACGCATGGCGCTGATCTGACTAGCAGAAAAGACCAACGGTACAATGCAACCGCTGGCAATGCAGGTCAGGAAAGGACGGGCGGTGCCGAGAGGATTGGCGTCGACCTTAAGCGTAATGCCGTCCGAGAGGCGCAGACCGAAAGGCAATAAAAGTATGCCTTCGATCTGGTCTAGAGCGGGGGTAGCTAGTTCAACGGCCAGAACACGTTCGCCGCTGCCGGTATCGGCCAGCGATTGGGACAGGGCACAGAGTTTCTCGGTGTTGACCATCCGGCAGGATACCGTCCAGTCGCCGTGTTCCTCATTGAGCGATGCAGCACCTCCCGGCAGGCCCGATGGTGCGGAAACCTCCTGGGCCAGCGCGCTGCCGATACACAGGGCACCCATAAAGGCGAAGGGCAGGACGATCTTTTTGAGCATACTGGGTTCTTTCAACGAGAATTTGGGCGCACCGCCCGTTCGGGCGGTCCCGGGAGACGGAAAACGGCGTCGGCAAGGCTGGGTGCCATGGGCTGGTCGTCGTCGCTGGGAAGCAGAACGGCGCAGTCCTTTATGCCAAGGTCCGCAAGCTGGAACGGCGTGCCGTAACGATATTCGAGGTGACCGCGTCCGATAATGCCGACGACCAGTGGCGGGTTAGGCTGGTCCAGGTGGCGCGCAATATTGCAAGCGAATGCGCGGTCCCAGGTTTGCTGTGCGCGCACGAAACGGTCGAAGGCCGGGTCGGCACTACTTTTGGCCTCCCGGTCAGGGCGTGGTCCGCCAGTGAGACTGAACAGGTAGTCGCGATAAGCCTGAGTGGCGGGCTTTGCCGGCGTCAGTCCGTCGCGCTCTGCCTCGGGGATTGCGTCCCAGCCCTCCTTGCCCACCCGTGTGACCAGGGGGCGTTCACAGTTGAGCGCCAGCATTGGAAGCTTGAACTGGCGGCAGAATTCGAAGATGGGAAGATAGAGAGCCGGGTCGAAGCGCCAGACTGCGTTCCATTCGCTTTCGGCCAGGAACGTTGGCACGTCCAGCTCACCCGCCACCCAGCGATCGAGCGCGGGTTGCACCCGCCGCGGGAACATCTCAAAGCCCACGGCTATATCTTGCCGAAAGGCTAGAAGGCCCGCGCAGACATGCATCTGCCAGCGATGGATATCGTAACGATCATGCGTCTCACCGAGCAACACGACCTGCTGGCGCGCGGCACGCGCCAGCAGGTCGCCATGCCTCGCGGCGGTGCCGCTGGCTGGTTCAACCCAGCCACCGACGACATGCATGGGACGCGAGATCATGTTGTTATAGCGGCAGGCAGACCGCGCACGACTAGACCAGTTGGCACGCCATCCTGGTCCAATGCCTCGTGAATCATATTGGTGCCGTCGCCGGAAGCTCGCCAGTCCGACACGGTACCGGCCTTGAGATGCAGGTGGAAATCGGCGCGCATGATGTTGATGAAGCCCATGGCCGGATTGACCTTCTCCACCATGCCCGTCCACTTCTGTACAAAGCCTGGACGGCTAAAAGCGATCATAATATTCGCCTTCGTGTCCCTCGCCAAATTAAAGGGTCGCGTTCCGATCTCCTCCGGGTCGACATTCGGTCGCTCTCCGCGCGGCTCGACCGGCTTTTCGGGGAGGGCTTCCCCCGCACCGAATTGTGCTAGAGCGGCGTCGAAAGGCTCTAGCCCGTTAAATCCGACGACGCTGAACAGGCATTCAGCATCGACATCGAGGAAGTCGATGCGCGGATAGGCCTGCTCGCCCATAACGCTGGTGCGATCAACGATGATCGTCGCAACGGCAGATGGGTCCATACGACTGTCGTGCTCGACGCCGGAACAAACCAGCCAGCCATCGTCAACGGTTACAGCTTCGATCGTGCCGATGCGCTCGTGCGTAGCGCCGGCGCGCTTTGCAGTGACCATTAGCTTGCCCATGGAGGGTAGTGCCCGAATTACTGAGGCGGCCGGCACGGGAAGTCGCTCACGTGGATTGTTTTCAGTCATGGTCTCAGGTCAGGCAGGTTGAAGATCAGGATGGAGAAGCGACGCAGGCGAAGCGCCAGGGTCGAGTGTGATGTGACGCAAGGAGCCGAGCCCCTGTGGCGGCCGGTGGGCAACGATGATGAAAGTGGTGTCGGGTAGTTCGCGCCGCAGTATGCAGAGAAGCTCGGTCTCCGCAGCAATATCGAGACCAGAGGTTGGCTCGTCGAGCAGCGCCCATTGCGGTCTGTGGACCAGCAAACGGCCCAGCGCGAGACGCTGTTGCTCGCCACCGGACAGGCCATGGGCCGCCATGGTATCGGAGCGGCCGAATTCCACATCAGCCAGTTCACCAAGGCCGACCTTGGCCAAGGCAATATCGAGGTCCTCCGCACCGAAGTCCTGCTTGTCACGCGGATAAGCCAAAGCATCGTGGATGTCGCCGATGGGAAAATAGGGACGTTGCGGCAAGACGATCATTGAAGCGCTGGGGGTAAAGACTTCCCCCGAGCCATGCGGCCATAGCCCGGCCAGCGTCTTGATGAGCGTAGTCTTGCCAAGGCCCGAAGCACCAGACAGCCACACGGCTTCGCCGCGGGTAATTGCGAAGTCGGGGATGTTTAGCATGACGGTCCCCTGCGGCGTTTCCAAAGCAAGACCCTTGAGGCCGAGAACACCATCGGAGGAGTCGTGCTGGGCGATGCGCCGACCGGTTCGCCCTGCTGCCTTGGCGGCCTCGAGAAAATCATCGAGGCGTGACGAGGCCGCAACCAGATCAGATAGATCGCGATAGGAAAAGACGAACCATGAAAGGCTTGTCACAACATTGGAGAAGGCCATGCTGAGCGACATGAGCCCACCGAAGGCGACATGACCGGCGAGGTACCCGGGTAAGGCAACGAACAGCGGCACGCGCAACACGGTGCTGGAATAGGGAAAGGTGAAGCAGCTTAGGATCAGATCGCGGTTGATCAGCCTGCGCCAGTTGGCGATGATGGCGTCGAAGCGGCTGTTGAAAACGCCGCGCTCTGCCCGTTCACCGGCAGACATGGCCACTTCATCGTAATTGAGGCGCAGGCGGGCCAGGGCGAAGCGAAAATTGGCCTCGCGGCGCTGCTGCTCCACCAGCAGCCCCTTTAGCGGGTAGCCCAGAAAATGAACAAGCAGACTGCATAGCGCGACATAAAGAAAGGCGGCCCAGACCATATAGTTCGGGACGTCCCACGGCAGGCCGATGAAGGCAAGCGACAGCGGGAAGCTGGCGAGGCTCCAAAGCAGGACGATATATGAGAATAAGCCGGCGACTCGACCGATAAGATCGAGCGCCTCGCTAAGCACTTTCTCGATGAAGAACTTGCAGTCGTCGGCAATGCGCTGGTCGGGATTGTCGACCGGCTGGCTCTGGGGATTGGACATGCTATCGGCGCTGTTGGCGAGATGCCAGTAGGCGCGATTGTTGAGCCATATATCGAGGGCGCCCTGAGTGAGCGTACGGCGCCAGCGCATCTGCAACATCTTGCGGAGGTAAAGCCCGATCAGATGAATACAGACGTTCGCCGCCACAATGAGGAAGAAAACGCCGACCTGCCTGATAGCTTCGGACCCATTCATTGCCTCAAGCGCACCATAGAAGTCGCCGTTCCAGTGTACCAGGCGAATGGAGGTGGCAATGCCGACGAAATCCAGGACGACGATCGCGACAAAGAAGGCAATGCCCATCTTACCGCGGGGACCTGAAATGCAAAGTTTCAGCAGGCGCCAGAACTGGGAGAGAGCGCGCAACACGACAAAATCCTTCAAGAATGAAGGGCGCGGGGCGCCCTTCTGTTGTTTGGAATGTCTCTGGGCATCGCCTGATCAGAACTTGACCGAGGTCCCGATCTTGAACGTACGGCCGGGGCCAACCTGGGCTGCCAGTGGGTTCTGGCCCTGCACGGCGATGTCGGTCTGGTTGGCTGCGTAGCCAGTTAGCGTGTTGGGGAAATATCTAGTGTCCAAGATGTTCTGGACACCGAAGTTGATCTCCACATTTTCCGTGGGCTTCCAGGTGACGTAGCCATCGAGCAGCGCATAGCCATCGGGCTTGAAGGCAGCGGGATCGGCGCGCTCGGTGACGCCGGAGGCGAGCGTGGTCAGCAGTTCAAACTTCAGACCGTTTTCCGGCATTTCGTAGCGAATACCAAGAACGGCCGTCAGTGGGGTGGTCCCGTCGAATGGTGTCGTCGCCGCCCCCGAACTGACGCGTTGCGAACCATGCTGCCAAGTCAGATTGGCAGTGGCAAAGATGTTCTCGTAGAACTCATACTCCCCACCAAACTCGATACCATAGAGGTCGACCAACTCGACGTTGTCGGACCAGTAGACTGTCGGATCGCCGGCGGGGTCGAGGGGAGCGCCAGGCCGCGGCTGCAGGCCTCGAATGAAGTTATCGTATTTGGAATAGAAACCGGTCACGCTGAACCAGCCCTTATCAAACTCGCCACGAATACCGGCTTCGTAGTTGCTGACCGATTCCGGCTTCAGCTCGGGATTTGGCGTGATGTTGACGAGACCAGTAGTGCCGATGCCGAGGCTGGACTGGAACAATTGCTGGGCGCTCGGCATCTTGAAGCCTTCGCCATAGGCTGCGTAGACTGAGAAATTGTCAGTCAGCTCATATTGCACTGAGAGTTTCTTGATCAATTCGGTGCTGTTTACTTCGCCCGGCTTATAACCCGGAAGGCTGGCGTAGCTGGCATCGGGAGAGATGGTGTAATTAGCCAGACGCAGACCGGGTGTTATCGTCAGTCGGTCATCGAAGGCTTTGATCTCATCCTGTAGGAAGAAGTCGGCGCGCACCGTCTCCACTTTAGGGAACGAGAACCCCTGATTGATGGCCGGCGGCGTGATCACGCCATCCGATCTCCAAGTCGTATTGGTGCCAGTATAGTCACTCCTGGCGATATCACCGTCGAAGCCATAGGTCAGGGTATGGTTGGTCGGACCGACACCGAACGAGGATACCAGTTGCAGATCGGCCTCAAGGAAGCGCTCGCTGTAGTCGCGGAACTGGGTAACCGTCTGAGTGCGGGTCGGATAAGTGCGATAAGAGATGCTGTTGGTGACGCGCTTCTGCGGCGAGTAAGAAACTTGCCACTTGACGCTATCGAGCCACGGCGCATTGACCTGCCAATTGTGCTCAACGGCGAGCCGGTAGCGGGTCATGTCGAGCTCGCGCGGATAGGCATTGCTCACATAGCCGCCCGTCCTCGCACCTGAATCCCAGATCTGCTGGATAACGGTATTGCGATCGAAGAGTTCGCCGGTCAGCTTGATCTCGTGATCGGCATTGGGTGCAATCACAAGCTTCACCAGGCCGTTATAGGCACTGGTATCGGCTGGATACAGCTGGTCGCAACGAAAGTAGGTCGGACGCGGGCACGCGGCCCAAGGCGCACCGTCAGGATCAGCATTGGTCAGCTTGGCTTCATTTGCGGAGAGATGGCCAAAGCTGCCCAGCACTTGCATGGGACCAAAATCATAAGCGCCAGTGATCTGCTTGCGCCAGGAATTATCGAAGCTGTCGAAAGATGTCCGCACCTCGACAGCCCATGGCTTGTCTGAACCTTCGAGCAGATCGGATGGATCGCGCGTCCGGAACGCTACCGTGCCTCCAAGCGCATCGGCGCCCATCAGCACCGAGTTCGGACCGCGCATGATTTCAACGGCCTTCATGTTGAAGGGATCGACGAAATCGCGGCTGCCGTCAGTGATGCGCTCCTGCACGCGGCTGCCATCGACAAGCATCTGTACGCGATTGCCGCTCATGCCGCGGATGGTGAAGCCGGTGAGCTGGCCCCAGGGATTGGTAATCGAGGTCTGCCGGTCAACGGAAACGCCGGGCTCGTTGCGCACCAGATCTTGAATGTCGCGGACGACCCGTTCGTTGATCTGATCCTGACCGATTACGGTGATCGTTGCAGGTACATCAAGCAGTCGCTGAGAGGTGCGCGTTGAAGTGATCACTAGCCGCTGCAGCATGGTTATCTGAGTGCCGCTCATATTGTCTTGAGCCAGGGTCACGGAGACCCCGCACATGAGCACTGAAGCAAGGATTGTGCTGCCGAGCAGCGCGCGCAACGACTGTCTGCGCACAGCTTTGCTGTCGCCCGCCGAGCTGGCGCGCGTGGTATGTCCGATCATTTAGGCCCCCAAAGGAATAACGCTTTGCTGGCTTGACCGGGTCAGGCGGGTGGCTGGCTATACGGCCGACATCTACTTAACATGAATATAATAGTCAACAATTAAAGCTCAAGTCATTCTGTCAGCGGATCGCCTCCTAGGCCCAACCGCTCGTTCGTTATGTGATCAGAGCCGCGAGAAGCGATGGGTCAGCCTCGGAGGCGCCCAGTTGCCTCCGGCCGGATCGCTGATACAAGGCACGGCAGCTGTGGTTGATCGGGCACCAGAAGCCGACATTCCGCTTGCGACGCCTTCCGCCATTCAGCAGTTTTGGATCGTTCTAGCGTTCAGGAGCACAATACACGTTCCTAGGCAGCCAACCGTTGGGCGCTCATTTTTACGGACACGATGATGCCGCCCTCGGACCATTCCGTTTCTATGGAACCGAGCAATTGCCCCGTTATAATTCTGTTGAGTAGCTTGCTTCCATACCCTGCTTCTGCCTGCGGCTTCACCATCGGACCGCTGTGCTCAGTCCATACGAGAAACACTTCATCGTCCGTGGCAGTCCCGGAAATATCCAGCATGCCTGACTCGACGGAAAGAGCTCCATATTTCAGGGAATTGGTCGCCAATTCGTGGATGACCAGTGCCAGGGTTGTCGCGGACTGTTCACCGATTCCCATGCGGGGAACGGCCACACGAATTCGCCCGCTGAAAGCCCCGGTATCGTCGTAAGGCGCCAGGAGTACGGAAATTAGATCGCCCAACAGTGCGGCACGTCCTTGCTCATCCGGAAGAGGCCTAACAAGATTATGCGCTCTCCCCAGCGCGGTTAGCCGATTGGTCAGTTCCTTGGCCATCTCTGCAACAGATGTCGCCGAGCGCGAGGTCAGATTGGTGAGACCTGCCGCAATTGCCAGAAGGTTCTTGACCCGATGGCTCATCTCGCCAGCAAGGAGTTCGTGACCTTCCTCTGCCTGCTTGCGGCCGGTAACGTCGAGAAAAACGCCCGACATTTGCCCCTTGTGCAATCCCTCATCGTTGCCCAGTCCGCGGGCCGATATCCACCTAATTTCCTCACCGAGAAGGATACGAAAATCGATTTCATAGGCGCCAACGAGGGCGCGGGTTGCGGTGAATGCCGCCCGAACCCGATCTCGGTCGGCGGGGTGGATTCGTGAGGAGAGGTCCTCAAACCTCACCGAGCCTTCTGCCGGTAATCCCCAGAGCTCGAAGGCCCGCTCGTCCATGGCGAAATCGTCGGTCTCAACCGTCCACGACCATAGCGCTACCCCAGCGGCATGCAGCGCCCGCTTAAGATTTTTTACTTCCCAAAGTGGATGGCTTTCGTCGAACAGCGGCATATGCGCCTCCTAGCCACCGTTTGAGCAGGTTACGAACGTTCACGCCATCCCCTGCGTAAGGTGCAAACCATCAACGCAACCTTCAGAGGCTATGCAGTCGTCCGCTCGCGTCGACATACCCGGGCCCGTGACGCAGAAGTCCCCAATAAAAGACCACCCGCACCGCCGATGTCCGCCCCGATGGTTTTCGTTGCGATAACGGGAACGAACCAGCTCGGGCAGGCCGCGCAGATTGTGGCGGACAAGACTTGCGCCAGGTGCGGGCTTATGACGTGGCTGGGCGACTGCTTGCGGCCTATTCGGCAATGATCACCAGCGAAGACAACCTGTCCCCCACGGAGGTTTACATGGTTGAGCAGGCAATATCGATGCCCGACTAAACCTACAACCCGGCAGTCACTTCCAGCAGGGCGACAACACCGAGGTATTGACAATCCCGCCCTGTCCAAATGGGCCGTCGGCTCCATGTGGATTGCCTTTTCCAAGCCTACCTATGGCATTCATGGCACACCAGAGCCGGCCTTGATCGACAAGACCGACTCCCATGGTTGCATCCGGCTGGCCAACTGCACGCTGCGGAGCTGGCGGCCCTGATTGGGCCGGAGGTGACCGTCACGTTCCCTGGTGTTGGATAATGGCTAGACCGATTGGATAGCTGCTTCTACATCGCTGACGGAGTGGCCGGTCAGGTCCTTGGCGATCTCACCGAGAAGCTTGGCGGCCAGGGCTTTGTGGTAGTGCTTACGCATTTCTCCGAGGGCCCGTGGTGCGGCGACAATCACTATACCCTCAACGTTTCCTTCAAGGACACTCTTGTTCAGCATCGCCACGATGCTAGCAGAAAAGCCGTCCTCATTAGATTGGCTCGCGTCGGGATTGCCCGAGCTGCTCTGCCGCGAACCGGTGGCTTGGCCGTCGCCATCGACCTTGGGATGGTTGGCGGGTGTCAGTTTTAGTCCGGCCTCGTCGCCAGAGTTGCGGAACAGATTCAGCTTTTCGCCGTCTGCGACGGCAACCGTCGTGCCTTTGGGTAGCATCATGTAAGTTCTCCTGGTTTGGGTTGAGAAAAGCGAGGCACTTAGGCTGAATCTCAATCAGGCGGAGAGCAGCTCGCGCATTGACCGCAGGACAGCCAGATGCGCGTAGGGCTTGCTGACGAACATGCTGCCATCCGGTATTTCGGCAATGTCCACGTTTCGATGACCGGACGTGACAATGATTTTGACGGGCGGCCAGCGATCTCGAACTGCTGCAGCAAGCTTTAAGCCGTCCATGGATCCGGGCATGTCTATGTCGGTGAACAGCAGCCTTATGCCAGGTGTAATATTGAGAATTTCGATCGCCTGATCGGCGTTCGAAGCTTCGAGGACTTCATATCCGACGTCTCGAAGCTGGTCAGCCACGTCTAACCGGACAAGGACTTCGTCGTCGACGACTAGTACAGCTATCCGGTCGGTCATACATCGGTCCAATTCGCCTCTAAACGGGTGACAGCAACGCGGGGAAGTGGCTAACGATCCAAATTATCTCAAAACGCCCGCGTTAAGCGCCGGTCGGGCCGTCCCGGTGCAACATTCTCGCCGAAATGACGCCTTTATGGCCAATGCTGCTGCAGTGATGTTTCCAAAGTCACCCTCCAGCGTTGGTAGTGAGGCATGTCGCCTTGAAAGAAGTCAGATGCAAAATGGCGAACGAGCCTTTTATACGAGCGAGAACGGGGACCGGTGGCTGCTTCTTGCGGGAGAAGACGTCGTGTCGGTGCGCCACGTTCCAAATGCCGCTTCCGGGGGACAGCGCAAAACCTACGAGCTGGGAGCCTTCCTAATCGAGGAGCGCCATTCCGCACAAAATCAAGCGCTTCGGGCATTAATCTCGTCATTGACTAGAACCGAAGAAAGCCATCCAGCCGCTGCTCAAGAGTAATTACGACTATTCGACGCGGATGTGACGAGTGCGCCCTCCTCGGTCTGGAAAGGCGCATTGCGGCAGATATCGGTTGATGGCACTGCAGCAGCGGCGATGTCGTTGTCGTTCACGGCCTCGCCTGTGTTGATGCCAGGCTCGCTCGGACAACCCCACGCGTAGAACTGCAACGCATCGCTGCTATCGCACGCCAATTTCGGCTGGTGCGCGAGGCGGTCACCTTCCCGACCAGCGGATTCATCGGGAAGGTGCAGATGCGGTATGCCCTCCATCGAGTTAGGCGTTGCTTGGACTTACCGACAATCGCGCCTAAATGACAAACGTGGGCCCAACGCTCAAAGGGGTCGACCTAGGAGCCGTGGTCGCGAACTCAAGATTTAGACGCTGACTGGGTGCCAATCTGCAGGCTCCGCCCGGCACCTAAGGCAAGCAGCGCCAACACCGCGCAGAGGGCGATGCACGCGACAAGCGTAGGTTGCCAGCTCCCGAGCTTGTCGCGCAATGCTCCGATCAAAACCGGTGCTGTGGCTGACATTAAATAGCCGATCGACTGGGTCATGCCCGAAAGGCTTGCGGTTTGCTGTGCGGTCCGGGTGCGTAGCCCGATGAAGGCAAGGGCCAGAATGAACGCGCCGCCGATGCCGAAGCCGAAGAGCACCACCCAAAGGAGCGCGAAAGTAGGCATCAAGAGCAGTCCGACCAATGCAATTAGACCTGATGCCGCAAGGCCAATGGCGAGACCGCGCTGATCTTTTGCTCGCTGCACAATAGGGACAATCACGAGTGCTGGGAAAGCCGTAGCCAATTGCATGATCCCATGAAGTGAACCTGCCTCGGTGGATGAAAAGCCCTGGGCGACCAGGATAGAGGGAAGCCAGGCGGTGATAGCGTAGTAGACGAAGGAATTGACCCCGAAGAATAATGTGACTTGCCAAGCCAGAGGGGAACGCCATACCGCGCCGCCATGGGGAGGCGTGGCGGTGCCGGGCGACACAGGCGTGTGTCTGTAAAGCTGAGGTAGCCAGAGCAAGACGCTGGCAGCAGGTAGGACGACAAAGGCAGCTAGCGAAATCTGCCAGTTGAAACTGTGGGCCAGCGGTACGACCGCTGCAGAACCGAGCGCAGAGGCAATACCCATAGCAATGGAGTAGATCGCGGTGAGTTTCGTGAGTTGATCAGGAAAATCTCGCTTGATCAGGCTGGGCAACAGAGTGTTGCCCAGCGCTATGCCGGCACCCAAAAGGCAGGTGCCAAGGAACAATCCCCATGAGGGCCCTGCCGATCTTACCAGGATCCCGCCGATCATGACGAGCAGTGCAAGGAGCAATGCACGCTCAAGGCCGTATTCGCGGGCCAGCAGCGCGGCGAACGGTGACACTACGCAGAAGACCAGCAACGGCAGGGTGATGAGAAGGCCTGCCTCGCTCGCACCCATTCCGAAGGTGTCCCTTAGCACGTCGAGTAAGGGACCAACGGCTGTGAAGGTGCCGCGCAGAGTAGTGGAGAAGACGAGGATACCGGCGATAATCCAAAAAGGATTCAGGGGATGGGCGCGAGATGACATTTTGCTCAAAACCGACATGAGAGATCCTGCTCAAATAGAGCTATTGTCGGCTGCTGAATTTAGATATTAGGCCATTTAGTATTTAAAAGCGGCCAATCGTACATGGACTCCCTTCACGCGTGTCTCGCATCGTTCGATCCCGATCTATCCTTGGAACCCGTCTTTGCGGTTTCAGTGGATGTAAAGGAGCATGAAGCCGAGCTTCCCATGCACCAGCACAGCAAGGGTCAACTGGTGATCGCGCTTCAGGGCGGTGTCATGTGTCGGGCGCAGGGTGGTCTTTGGATGGTTCCTTCAGGGAGCGGCGTTTGGATACCCGGCAACGTCCCGCACTCCAATCACGTGGGCGCGAACGGCCGCATTTGCCTGCTCTTCGTTGATCCGGCCGTCACCACCCTGCCCGCGCAGTGTTGCACGCTGTCGCTGACGCCCATGCTGATCGAGATGATCAAGCACATGGCCGCCGTTCCTGCAGACAGCCATGCAGATACCGATTCACATCGACACATGATTGCGCACGTGGTCCTGGAGGAGCTTCGCCGCATGGAAGTCGCCGCCCTACACCTGCCTATTCCAGAAGACCCGACGATGATCCAGATTGCGAATGCTTTGATCGGCGATCCGGGAGATCGCAGCACTGTTGCGCAATGGGCGGAACGTGTTGCCATGAGCGAGCGTTCGCTTGCCCGGCTCGTAAGCAAGAAGACGTCGATGAGTTTTGGGCGCTGGCGTCAGCAATTGTATGTCATCATTGCCCTGCAGAGATTGTCGGCCGGAGCGACGGTGCAAAATGTTTCCGACGATCTCGGTTATGAATCGGTCAGCGCGTTCATAACAATGTTCAAGGGCGCGCTCGGCAAGCCTCCGGGCCGATTTATGGCCGAAAGGATAGCCAGATAATTCCGGCGAGGTCGTATTCCCTAGTGCGCTAATGCCGTCAAAGCCATCGGCATCGCCTCCGCAACGTATGACACGCAGTGATTTCGCCTACCTCCCCTTCCGCGCGGAACCTTCCCGCGAAACGGGAGAACGGGTAACCTTGCCCTTTGAAACGGTGCGTAAGGAGAAAGTCGACTATGACGACAGAGCGCGAGGCGGACTTGTTTATTGCCAACTATCGCGTGCTGCTAAAGCAATGGGCGAAGGTGGTGGCCGGGACGGCCGAGGGCGACAGCGATGGTCTGTATCGCCAGCTCGATGAAGGTCAGGATACCTTGGCTGCCATCGCGACACGGTTTCCTAACAAAGCCTATGCTGTCGACGTGCTGATCAATGCTCGATCCACAACGCCCTATGATCGCGACATGAGCGGAGACAACGCAAATTGAATACTCAGGTCGTTCCCATGACCAAGGAAGATTTTAAGGCCTGGCGCGAGCATATGGGGTTCAACCGAAGGCAGGCTTGTGACGCGCTGGGCCTTGGGCGAAATACTCCCCAGCGGTACGAGGATGGTAAGGCAAATATCCCACTGTATGTCGCTCTGGCCTGCGCCGCCCTGGCACATGGCCTTTCGCCTTGGACAAAGAATGACAACGGGCGGCCCGGAAAGGCCGACCGGGAAACCGTCACGCTAAGCCTGACGCCCACAACCGTCGCCCGCTTTAAAGCCTTAGGCGATAACTGGCGCCCCATTATGGCTGATGTGCTGGAGCACGCCGACAATAAGTAAAGTTAGGAAGACGGGCGCGCTGGTTGGGTGACCAAGTTCGAAGAAGCTCAGCATAGAGCGGCTGAAAAAGACATACGATAACCTCGCCGGGACAATGCAGGTCTGACTATCGTGCTATCGCGATGAGATTTCAGCGCGAAGCGAGGTGGCAAGTCCGGAGATGATCGATCTGACCGAGGTCGTGACCAACCCCTCTATCGCCACCCTGGTCTGACTGCGTGGGAGTCTTAGCGGCGGTTTGCTGCGAAGAAGTGACCTGTCGAGTTACCATTATGTCTTCCACTTCGCCCAGTGCCACTGCTTCGCGAATTCGGCAGCCGTCGTAGTCGACTGACCCGCCCCCCGTAGGCCAGGAGCGAACATCGTTGGCGACCGATTTATGAAATGGGGCAGATAATCGCAAAGAAATCGCCGCCTTACGCCTAAATGAGGTGTCGCCACCGCGCCAAGCCGGTTCTCACTTTTGGAGGTCGGTTTATCGAGGCTCCTCAGAACTTGTGCAACCTCAGAGACCGTTAGTTAGGTGGACCTGATACCCCTCTGGTCGGGTGGCTAGCAGGTTGAACGTCGTCGAACACTGTGCGTCCGCCAAACTGACGGGCGCGCGCCCGTTCGTTGCCAATATAGGATTTGAGCGACGGACCACGAGCCGTGCTTTCCAATGTCCGGGCCTGCGCGTCCAGGCGCTTGAGAGCGGCGAGTTGCTCGTCCTGGCCGAGGCGCGATCGGCCGACGGCATTCTTCAGTACTTGGATGGTCTGGTCATAGACGGTTAGCGGAACCGGAAAAGGATGCCCGTCCTTGCCGCCATGCGCCATGGCGAAACGGGCAGGATCGGAAAAACGGTGCTGCGCGCCGTGAACGACCTCGGCGACCATCGCCAGCGACTCCACCGTGCGAGCCCCAACCCCGGGCACCAGCAGCAGTTGGGCGAAATCCGTCGGCCCGCGATCGGCCGCCGCGGCGAGGCTTCCGTGCAGGCGCCGCAGCAGGACATCGGGTGGCCTTATGTCATGGTGCTCCGGCATCACCAGGTGCGGCAGCAGCGGCTCATCGTCGACCGGTTTCGCACTACCCCGCAAGCGACCGACCTCGCGGACGATTGCATCGGGGCCCAGCGAGGCCAGCAAATCAACGCTGCCCGCCCGTGCCCTATCGGCGCGCTTGTCGGTCAGATTGATGATCTGTCCTTGGGCCTTGCCCTCGATGGCAGCGTGCGGATGCTCGACAAAACTGCCCAGGCCCTGCGAGGTCCAGTGGTATCGGCGGGCATAGCCTGCATCGCCCTTCATACCCTGTTGCACTACCACCCATTTGCCGTCGTCGGCCACGATGAAGCCGTGCAGGTAGAGATCGAAACCGTCCTGGACCGCGGCGCTATCCACCTTGGCGACCAGCCGGCTTGCTGTCGCCAGCGCGGCGCCGTCGAAACCTACCCGGTCACCGACCGCCATCAACTCGCTGGGCGTGTTACGTGAATGTTTGCCCCGACCACCACAGACATGAAGGCCGAGCTCCTTTTCCAGCGGTCCCAGCCCGCGTTTCAAGGCACCGATGACGCTGGTGGTGATCCCTGACGAATGCCAGTCCATCCCCATCACGGCACCAAACGACTGGAACCAGAAGGGATGAGCCAGTCGCTGCAACAACTCGTCGCGTCCGTATTCGATGACGACGGCCTCGCAGATCAACGCTCCGAGTTTGGCCATGCGCTCGCTCAGCCAGCGCGGCACGCGGCCACCATGAAGCGGAAGATCGGCACTGCCGGAACGACTGGTCACTATTATCCTCGCATTATGCCGCCCAGCCTACCATAGAACAAAGCATAAACGAAAGGGCAAGATCTCCGTGAGCCGGCAACTTTTCCAGAGGTGAAGAATTGGAAATCCGCGGGTACCGCCATGCCATCCACCTGATCGAGAAGAGTAGCTACTGTCCCGACACCCGTGTGTTGTCGGTCTGGCTAGCGACGGGCGGAAATCGTTACGACTAACAAAACGTGTCGCCCGAACCTATGGCGCGCTCGCGCTATCTTACCTAACGCGGTTTTTTCAATCGCCGTCGATTTTGCGCCAGCGACGCAATAGTCAGGATCGTGGCGACAAACCATGCTTGAGCTGGATCGGAAGGCCGTGGGACTCGATTATCGCGGCGATCAGATTGTGAACCGCCAAGACATCGCGCCCGCAGGCCACCGGTTTCCGGCACCGGGCGACCGCGTCCGCAAAATCCTCAATTAGGGCTTGATGAGCCTGGCTGGAAAATTCCATTGGATCGGCCCCCGATCCGGAACCAGCATCAGCGCCTTCAAAATCGATGTTGGAGCCATCATGCGACCGTACTGTGAGGTGTGTTCCCGCCAGTGTGGCGCTTCCTGCGACTCCAGTGATTTCTATGGCATCTGCCTGCCCAGGAAAGGCGCAGGTGGTGGCGGTGATGCTGCCCAGGGCGCCATTGGGAAAACGCATTGTCGCCGCTGCCACATCTTCTCCCTCCATGATGTGGACCGGGCTGGTGGAAACAAAGCCTGTTACCGTTTCAGGCATGCCGACGAGCGAGACCATCAGGTCAAGGTTATGGATGGCCTGAGTTAGCAGGACGCCACCGCCGTCGCGTGCCAAGGTGCCGCGCCCGGGCTCGTCATAATAGCTCTGAGGACGCCAGTAGTTTGTACGGGCACTCACCTGGACCAATTGTCCGAGGCGGTCCTGTTCAATGATGGTCTTGAGTTTCAGGGCAGCGGGCCTGAACCGGTTTTGAAGCACCATGCCAAGGATGATTCCCGCCGCATCGGCAACATCCACCAATTGCTCGGCTCGATCGACGCTGACCTCGATCGGTTTTTCCAGCAGCACATGCTTGCCGGCTGCAGCGGCCATTTGCACGATTTCGAGATGCGTATTGGGCGGGGTCAGGACCAGCACGGCATCGACACGCCGATCGTTGAAAATCGCTTCAATCGTGTCCGTTGTTGGAAGACCATGCGCCGCAGCGAAGGCGTCGCGACGTTCGCGCGAAGGGCTGAAGGCGTGGAGGGCTTCGATCCGATCGCGTAGCGCCAATAGCGCGCGTGCATGCGGCAGGGACGCCATGCCCAGGCCAATGATGCCAATGCCGAGTTTTTCAGCCACGGCCGGTTACCGTGCCAGTGCTGGCCAATCGCCTGGTGGTGGCGCTGTCGAATAAATGTGTCGTATCTGGTTGTGGCGCCAGCCACAATTCATCACCAACGCTCGCGGTCAGCCGCTGGCGGAGCAAAGCCGAAATCCGGTCCTCCCCCAATTGCACCACGACAAAGGTCTCCGAACCCGTCGGTTCGATGGTGGTGATCCTGCCGCCAATCCCCTCTCCGGGGTTTGATAGCGTCAGATGTTCCGGCCGAATGCCCAGTGTTGCCGTCAGGCCTTCAGGCGCTCCCGCAGCAGCCTGGACGGGCAGACGGAAGCCGCTGCCGGTTTCGAAGATCTGCTGGCCCTGGTGCTGGCGGACGGTGCCCTTGAGGAAATTCATGGCGGGCGACCCGATGAAGCTGGCCACGAACATATTGGCCGGGAAGTCGTAGAGATCGAGCGGCGTGCCGATCTGCTCCACGACGCCGTCGCGCATGACCACGATCAGGTCCGCCATGGTCATGGCTTCGATCTGGTCGTGGGTCACATAGATGGTCGTGGTCTTGAAGCGAGCATGCATGTCCTTGAGCTCGCCGCGCATCTGCACCCGCAGCTTGGCATCGAGATTGGATAGGGGTTCATCGAACAGGAACACCTGTGGCTGGCGCACGATGGCGCGACCCATGGCAACGCGCTGGCGCTGGCCACCGGACAATTGCTTGGGGAAGCGCTGGAGATAATCAGTGAGGCCCAGAATGCGCGCAGCCTCGCCGACCCGTTGGTTGATTTCGGCCTTGGACTGCTTAGCCAAGCGTAGCGAGAAGCCCATATTCTCGGCGATGGTCATGTGCGGATAGAGTGCATAATTCTGGAACACCATGGCGATGTCACGGTGCTTGGGCTCGACGTCGTTGATGACCCGACCGCCGATGGAAATTTCGCCCTTGTCGATGTCTTCGAGCCCCGCAATCATGCGCAGCAGGGTCGATTTTCCGCAGCCCGAGGGACCCACCAACACCACGAAAGCGCCATCAGGCACTTCGACATTGATGTTGCGGATGATGTCCGTGGGGCCAAAGGACTTGGCTACGTTGGTGATTTCTACGGCAGCCATTTATGCACCTGTGCTGGTTTTGGGGGCCCTGTTCGCGCCCATGCGAGCGGCTGCTTCCACGGCCGCCAGAAGGCTGAGGCCGGTGTGGTAGCCGGGGTCAAGGTCGGGGGTGGCCGGAACGAAGTCGACGGGGCCCTCCCCTGTCATCGTTTGATAGGCGATTGCCGGCTCGCCGCGCCAATAGGTATCGAAAAATGCCGCATGCGCCGTGCGCCAGATATCGAGCACGAGCGCGTTGCCGGTGCGCTCATGGCACAAGGCGGCACTGCGGATGGTTTCGGGCAGTGACCACCACGGGCAGTAGCGACTGGTCGGCTCACCTGTCGCGACAGAAACCGTGAGTGCCACGCCCGGTCCATGGAAGCCGGCCTTAAACGAGGCGATGAGAATAGCCTGCAGGTGTTCGATCAGGGCCGGATTGGCATCGGGGGGCAGATGGTCGAGGGCAAAGCCGACAAATTCGATGCCGTGCCCAACATTGCAGGCATCCGATCCAGGTACGTTGCGCAACAGGCCCGAAGCGGGATCGAGATAGTGCTCAAGGACGTGGGCGATGAAGCGATCGGCAAAGCGGGCAGTGTCGGGCCGGCTGATGCGCTTGAGCATGCCGGCAGCGCCGAGCAGGATCATGCGCGGGCCGAAATCGGCGGGCTGGTTGCCGGCAGTGTCGGCCGAGAGCGCCTGCCGCTCGTCCATCTGAAACCGCCCGCCTTCAATGGCGTCGATGAGCGCGGGAAGCTGGGCGAGGTAGTGATCAAGGCTCGGCCTGTCATAGCGGGCTGCGGCAGAAATCAGGCCCTTGAGAACGAAGATATCGGAATAGGTGTAGATTTCTGCCGGCCGGGCCTGCGGCGCAGTGGCGCCATCTGGTCCGGCGACAACCGGCTCGAGGTTGGTGTCGTAACAGAAATAGGCATGGCCATGCGCTGACCAGAGCTGTTGCAGAATGCCGTAGAGCGGTCGTGCTGCCGCATCGATGGACGCGGCCAATTGGGGGTCAGACGCCGCGAAGAACGCGGCATGCGTCACCAGTGCTTCGAGGCCCCGGCCCTGAATCCAGCCATAAGTGAACTGAGGGCCGCGCAGACCATCGTCCGGGCCATAGTCAGCCAGGGTGATGCTGTTCTGCTTGCTGTTCAGAAAGCCCGGGCCCAGCAAGGGCCGGGCCAGCAGCCAGCGCAGGCTTGTCGCATTGGTATCGGCATAAGTCTGCGTTGCCTGGCCGATGAAGCTTGCCGGATCGCTCATTCCTTGAGCCCGGTACTGGCGACGCCCTGAACGAAGTTGCGGCGCAGGATGACGAAGAGGCTGATCGAGGGAATGAGCACCAGTGCCGATGCGGCGCTGAGGCGGCCCAGATCGACGGTGAACCCGGTCTGGAACAGGGCCAGCCCCACCTCGATCGTATAGGCCTCGCGATTGGTGGCGACGATCATCGGCCAGGCAAAGGCGGTCCAGGCCTGGAAGAACGCCAACACGCCAAGCGCCCCGAGGGCACCGCGCAGCAGCGGCAAGACGATGCGGAAGAATATCCAGAGCTCACCCGCACCGTCGATGCGCGCGGCTTCCAGCAGTTCGTCGGGAATGGAATGGATGACGTTCTGCCGGATCAGAAAGATGCCAAAACTCATGACCAGATAGCCGAGCAGCAATCCCCAGATGCTGTTGAGGATGCCCATGCTTTGGGCCTGGAAATAGAGCGGGATCATGTAGACTTCGAACGGCACGATGGCGGTCGCCAGCACCAGGGCGAAGATCACGTTGAGCGAGCGATAACGGAACTTGGCGAGGATGTACCCGGCGATAGAGGAGGTCGCCAGGATCGCCAGGGTCGACAGCACCGCGAACAGGATGCTGTTGAAGATCCAGCGCAATAGCGGGGTGTCCTGCAGGACGGCCGCGAAATTGTCGATCGTGGGGTTGGCCGGAATAATGGTGGGCGGCCAGGCGAGCATTTCTTGGGGCGTCTTGAAGCCATTGGAGACAAGAAACACCAACGGGAGCAGCATCAGCAGGCTGAACACCAGCAATATGAGGTCGATGCTGCGATCGACGAGCAGCTTGCGCATGCGGCGGCGCTTGCCGCTTTGGGTCGAAGGATTGGCACTCATGCGCGCCCCCTTTCCCGCAACAGGGAGAACTGGATGAGCGTCAGCACCAGCACGATAACGAGGAGGACCACCGCCTCGGACGCGGCATAGCCGACGCGGTAATTGCGGAAGCTGTTTTCCAGCATGTCGAGCACCAGCACGCGCACCTGCCGGCCCGGCGCGCCCTGTGCGTCCGAGGCCAGCACGAAGGCCTGGGCATAGACGTTGAACCCGGACACCAGGGTCACCACCGACACGTATAGCGTGATGGGCTTGAGCATCGGCATGGACAGGAACCAGAATGATTGTGGACCTGATGCGCCATCCAGCTTGGCGGCCTCGAACAGGGATACCGGCAGGCTCTTGAAGCCCACGAGATAGATCAACACTGCATAACCGAGCGCCTGCCACGAACACAGCACGATGACGCTAATCACCGAAAGGGTCGGATCAAACAGCCAGGCCTGAGGCTCGAAACCGAAAAAGGTCAGCACGGCGTTCAGCGGCCCAAGCCGGGCGTCGAAAATCCATTTCCAGGCCATGGCTGCGGGCACCAGCGACACCACATGCGGCAGGAAGATAGCCGTCTCGTAAAAGCCCGATGCCCGCGAACGCGTCCGGTAGTGGATCATCGCCGCCAGCACCATCGCGGTGGGGATGGTGATGATCAGCACGCCGAAGGCAATGATGGTGGTGTTCAGCAGTGCTTCGTGAAACAGGCGGTCGCTCATCAGCTCCTGGAAATTGGCCAGGCCGATGAAGGGCTTGTTCTTGGAGAGAATGTCCCATTTATGCAGGCTCAGCCGCAGGGTCTCAAAAATGGGATACATGCGCAGCCAGGCAAAGAGCGCCAGCGTGGGCAGGATGGCGAGGATCGCAAAGAGCCATCTCTTGCGCCGCAGCATTGCATTCTCCGCTGATGGAGCCTGGGAGGCCGAGGCCATCCCAGGCAGGTTGGCACATGGAGCTCTGGTTTATTCCGCCAGCAGCCCTTCACGTTGCAGCAGGGCGTTGATCTCGTCCTGCATGGCGACCAGCACGGCGTCGATCGCTGCATCATCGCTCGCCAGAGCGGGATTGGCGAATGCCTCGGTCAGCCGCGCCGCGGTCCGGGTGAGGATTTCTTCCACCGGACCGATATTGGGCAATGAGAAGAACTCGTAGGTGTCCGGATAATCGACGAACGCCGCCAAAGCCGGCTTGGCCTTGAGGATCGCGCTGTAGTCCAGGCCGGAACGGTTCGGCAGCCAGCCCACATTGTCCAGAAGCCACAGCAGGTTGTCGGGCTCGTTGGCGGCCTGCGCAAAGGCCCATGCGGCTTCCGCCTCCGCGCCCTCGCCGCTGATCCACAGCGATACAGGCGCCACGATCGAGCCGCGCGGCAGCGTGGCCGTGGCATAGGAGAGGTCCGGTGCCTTGGCAGCGATATCGCCGATGACCCAGGATTCACGGATGAACATCGCGGTCTGCTCACGCTCGAATGCCTCGGCATCGGCCGGCATTTCGATCGTTACGGTCTTGAGCGTATGAACATTCTCCAGATATTGCTTGAGCGCCGCGCGGCCTTGCTCGTTGGCAAAGTCAGCCTTCCACTTACCCGCGGCATCCTGCTCGACCAAGCTCTCGCCGTACTGGAACATATTGATCCAGAACTTTTCGGCAATGCCCTGGCCACCGCCGGACAGACGCAGGCTCCAGCCGGACACGGTGGGGGCACCATTGGCGTCCCGTTGGGTCAGCGCCTCGGCGTATTTCGTGTAGTCAGCCATGTCGGTCGGTGGTTCGGTCAGACCGGCCGCCTCGAACATTTCGGTGTTGTAGTAGAGGGCGCTCTGACCACGGAAGAGCGGCAGTCCATAGACGGTGCCGTCATAGCTGGCGGAGTCGCGGAAGAAGTCGTTGAAATTGGCGGGATCCTGCACGAAAGCCGCAATATCGTCGGGAGCGGCGTTGAACAGCCCATTCTCCAGATAGCGCGTTGCAGTGGAGGTGCCGAGCTCGATGACCTCAGCGGCCTCGCCCGATGTCAGTCCCAGCGCCAGGCGCTTTTCGTGCTCGCGCAGCGCGATGGCTTCCACCTTGACGCTGAGATCGGGGTGTTGTGCCTTCATGCCTTCGGCGACATGCTCATAGAACGGCGCCAATTCCGGATAGCCACTCCAGACGCGGATTTCCTGGGCGCTGACGGCGGGCGCCGCAGCGACTGCGGCAATGCCCATCACTGACCCGAGCAGTGCTAGCCGGAGTGCACTCGCCGGCAAATGGCGGCGTAGCTTCGATACGCTTGTCATGAAAGTTCCCCTTGTTTCGCTCGTTCCCTACACAGGCGATGACGAGAGTTTGTTATGCAACCGGTTGCGCTGTCAAGTGGCGTTCACGAAGCAGCGAATGCGCGGCTTCCGCCAGCGCCTCGGCTGAACCGGGGGCAAAAGTACCTGGCATGCCGATGAAACGATGCGCCTCATCCACCTCATAGCCGCCGAACGCAAACTCGCTGCGCGGTGGGATGTAGCCGGGCGTGCCCTCGGCGTAGGCGAGCACGAATGCCGGCCGCCCCCCACAGGCGCTACGCACCGACAGACCCGTCTCGCTGAAGATTTCCCCTGGCATGGCCACGATGGGAATGCCGCCCCAATCGAGCAGGCTGACCCGGGCGCGCCAGGTACCCGGCACCACATCGCGATTGCGTTCCGCCCACTCGATCCAGTGCCTGAGCAGAGTGGCCCGCACCGGTTCGGCCGTTTGTTGTTCGAGGCGCCAACGAGCAGCCAGGACCGGCAGGGGCGCTGCTTCGAGGCGCGTCAATGCCAGCTCCAACTCACGATGCGCAGCGCGGACGATGTCGGTCGCGGCTTGCTCGCCGGCTTCAAGTGCCGCTGCGGCGATGCGCTCCCCCAGACGCTGCGCCGTGGCAAAGGTGCGGGCGCTGTTGGCCGCCAGAGTCCAGGATGCCTGGGCCGTGTGGCCGGTATTGGCATCGCCGGCGCAGCCGGTGAGAAACAGCGCAACTGCCCCGGGATGCGCGGTCTCCAGCGCCTGGCGAACATAGAATGGATAGTCCGCTGTCATAAGAAGATTGTCCGCGGCCAGCACCACTGGATGGCAGGCATAGGACGCCATCACTGCAATGTAGCGCCCGTCTGCATCGCGAATGCGGATCATTGGTACGGATCGGTCTAAGGGACCATCAACGTGGCGCCGGTTCCAGGCTACAGCGGAATCTCCGCCCATGCCCGCGGCAATTGTCGCGGGTCGCCTGTTTGCATAGGCCAGTCGCAGCGCCTCGACAGCACCGTCTTCGATGTGCTGCAGGAATGCAGGATCGCTGGTCCGGCCCAATCGCCCCTTCATGGATACCGGCGCACCATGGGTATGCGTGGCCGCCACGATGATTCTGTCGTCCGGCAGTGGACTGCGTTGGCGGATCCGGGCCGTCATATCCTCGTGCAAGCCGATCACGTCGAGGACCACGACCGCTGTATCCTCGACTACGATTGCCCGCGCCGTGAGCGGGTCATGCGTGCCCGTCGCCGGCATCGTCCGCGCCGCAAAGCCCGCCAAATGCAGCCCCGCTGCTGGCGTTATGTCGACACTCGCCGCCCCAGCACGGATCATGCCAAAACCCTCTCGCCGCCCAAGAAAACGTCTTCAATCGTCAACTTTTCGTCGCCCGGCGCCCAGGAAAACAGCGTGATATCGGCGCGCTGACCCGGAGCGAGCACACCCCTGCCGCCCACGAAACGTCCCGGATTGCAGGTCGCCAAATTCAACGCCTGCGCCAACGAAATTTCCCCCGCCTTGATGGCGTAGGCGATATTGCGGTCCAGCAAATGCCCTGCCCCCGCCAGATAAGGCGTGTCGGCAACGCTGAGCCGCCCATCCGCAGACACGTCCACGTCCCCGCCAATGGCGCTTCGATAGCGCCCCGGCGGCTGCCCACCCAAAGCGGCTGCGTCAGAAACCAGTATCGATTTGTCCAATGTCTTGGCCCGCAGCATGGCCTTGAGCGTTGATGCGGGTAAATGATGCCCGTCAGCAATGAAACTGGCCGTCAGTCGATCGTCTGATAGTTGCGTCCAGATAAAGTTGGGGTGACGTGGCAGCATGCTGGCAGCGCCATTGCCGAGATGGGTCGACAGGCTCGCCCCTGCGTCCACCGCCGCAGTGATCTGCTCCGGTGTGGCGCCGGTATGGCCAATCGACACCAGCACGCCCTGGGCGGACAGTGCCTCGACATAGGCTCGCGCCTCCGCATAATGCGGCGACAAAGTCACCAGCCCGACCATGCCCTCGGCGGCGCTCTGCCATCGGGCGAATTCATCGATGCTCGGCGGGCGCACATGCTCGAGCGGGTGCGCACCGCGCGGACCATCTGCCGGGTCGAGCGAGGGTCCTTCGACATGCACGAACGCGATCATCTCGGCCAGAAGGGGGCTTTCACGCCTGGCCGCAGCAACGGCACTCAGGGCTTCGCACAAGGATTGCTCGCTTGCGGTGATAAGCGTCGGCGCAAAGCAGGTGACACCCGCCCCAAGCAGGTGACGCGCCAGTTGCTCAAGCGTTTGCAAACTCGGTAGGCCAGCGTTCAGATCATGCCCGGCATAGCCATTCACTTGAAGATCGACGAATCCGGCGGACAGGAACGGCGTCGCATCATCGACTGCGGTGGGACCCATGGAGACGATGCGTCCCTCGCTGCATTCTATGGCGATCCCCTGCCCGTCTGCCGGATCGCGCCCAACAATGCGGGCAGCTTTGCTCACAGCCAGCGCACGCGATCGCGGAACCGCGCCAGGAACCTGCCATTGGCTTCGTCGCCGCCCGGCGCGTTGCCACTGCGCCAGATCGGCGGTTCGACGCCCCGCTCCGCCAGCTTGGCTACGGTACGAATTACCAGACAGTTGAGCGCAAAAGCGTTGGCGAAAGTGGAAACCGCCGCGATGCTCTCGCCGACGCCATCGACAGTCACCAGCGCGTCGCCGATCGGCACCTTGGTATCGATCGCGATATCAACGATATCGTGCAGGTTCTGTCGGGTCGGGTGCCGCGCCGGGTGGGTTGGCGCGCTCCCATTGGCATGGGCGTGTGAGTTGAAGCCGATCAGGAACGCTCCACGCCCGCGCGCGGCTATGGCTGCATCGATCAGCGCTGCGTTAATGCCATAAGCATTGGTGAGAAGCAGCAGATCACCCTCGCCGAGGCGCTGATCGTCGATGACGACCTTGCCGTAGCCCGGCATTCGCTCCACTGCCATGGAACGCAGCGCGCCGTTGGACAGCAGCGTGCCTTCGTCCAGAATGGCGCTGACATGCATCAACCCGCCCGCACGGAAAAAGATTTCCTGCGCCGCCAGATTGGAATGCCCACCCGGGCCATAAACGTAGACCAGCCGATCGGCCTCCACCTGGTCGGCCACCCGGGCCGCAGCTCGATCGAGGGCATCGCGCTCCTCAACCAGAATGGACCGCATCAAGGCGGTGACGTCCGACAGATAGCCCGCGCACAAGGCATCGGCATCGATCACGGAATTATTGGCCATTGGGGTCGGACTCCGCATCAAGGTAAAGGCTGCAATCGGGGTGCTGGCGCAGGATGCTGGCCGGGCACTCGGTGCTGATCGGACCATAAAGAGACGCGCGCACCGCGTCCCGCTTCAACTGACCAGGCACTACGCAAAAAAGCCGACCGGCGCGTATCAGGCGCGGCACGGTAAGGGTAATCGCCTGTTCAGGAACATCATCAAAATTGGCGAAACAATCGTCGTCGACCTGTTGCTGGCGGCATTGTTCATCAAGGGTAACCACCTTGACGTCCAGAGGATCGGCAAAGTCGGCAACCGGTGGATCGTTGAAGGCGATGTGCCCGTTGACCCCGATCCCCAGGCAAACAAAGTCGATCGGCGCCGCAGCCAATAATTGTGCATATCGCGCCGCCGCGGCCGAGGCGTCAGGCTCAGGAACAATGTGATGTACCTGGGCAAACGGCACGCGATCGAACAGATTGTTATCAAGCCATTTGGCGAAGCGCTCAGGCGCGTCGGGAGCAAGACCGATATATTCATCCATGTGAAAAGCGGCAACGCGCGTCCAGTCGATACCCTCGGCGGCGCACAATGAGGCCAGCATCTGGGCCTGGCTGGGTGCGGCAGCGAAAACCATGCGCACATTCTGTTGACGCGCCAGCGCCTCACGCAGGGCATTGGCAATATCTCGGGCTGCGGCCTCGCCCATCAGCGCTCTGGTGGCAAAGGACTGAACGCTCATCAGGCCAGCCTTGCGGGTGGTGTTTGCCCGGGTTGAAGCATCAAGCGTCAAAAAAACCTCCACACGCCGGGCCTTGATGGAATGAGGCACCCGGCTTTCAGGCAACTATTTAATGCAACCGGTTGCATGTCAAGCGCATATGACTATCCTTATGGCCCCTGACCATGCCATGACGTTCAGGGTAAGCCAGAGACCCTTGCGATGACGCCTCGCCAGAACAGACCCACGATCAATCAGGTCGCTGCCGCAGCCGGAGTTACCAAGTCCAGCGTGTCTCGCGCCTTTACCCGGCCGGAGATGCTAAGCCAGGAAACCGTGCGCAAGATCTTCGCGGCGGCTGAGCAATTGGGCTATGTACCCAATCACACGGCCCGCGCGCTCAGCACGGGCCGACACGGCAACATTGCCCTTATCGTGCCCGATGTCGCCAATCCATTCTTCCCGCCCCTCATCCGGGCCGCGCAATCGGAGGCCGACCGTTCCGACTATTGCGTGTTCCTGGGCAATTCCGATGAAAATCCGCAGCAGGAAGACAAGCTTATCGGCCGCTTCGCCGGTCAGGTGGAGGGCTTCGTGCTGGTTTCCTCGCGCCTGAGCGACGCACAGATCATCGAACATGCAGCGCGCCGGCCTTTGGTGCTCATCAACCGTGACGTGGAAGGCATACCGCGCGTCCTCATCGATAGCGCTACCGGCGTTGCTGAAGCGGTGGCCCACCTTGCCGAGCTGGGGCACCGGAAACTGGTCTATGTGGGCGGCCCGCATGGCTCATGGTCCAACAAGCAGCGACGCGGCGCAGTGCGGCGCTCGGCCAGGGAATTAGGGCTTGAAGTAACGGTTATTTCCAACGAATTCGCCGCTTTTGAATCCGGTCGCAAAATCACCGCCAGCGTCCTTGCCACCGGAGCGACCGCCGCGATCGCCTTCGACGATCTCACCGCCCAAGGCATGCTGGCTGAACTCGCTGACCAGGGAATCGCCGTACCCGCCAATTTCGCAGTAGTCGGTTGCGACGACGTGCTCGGTGCCGCCACCTACCCTTCGTTGACCACCGTGTCCAACCGGTCGGTGGAAGCGGGCAAGGCGGCATTAAACCTGCTCATGGACATCCTTCAGAATCAGGCAATCCGCGACGTGCGCTATGTTCTGAACACAAGTTTGGTGATCCGCAAAACCACGGGCCCGGCAGTGATCCCGCGTTAGCGGCGCCGTCTTCCAACGCCATTGAGGCGAAGGTGGTCCCACGTCGTGGACGCTCCGCTCATGAACGGCTGGCCCGTTCATGGCCGCGTCCAGAAAGATCGTCAAAGGGCAGCTGCAAGTGCGTTTGGCGTCGCTCCTCAGCCTCGCGCCTCAGGCGCTTTGGTTACTCTAAAAACGTCGCGGCGACTGCAAAGCGCCTACTCTTCGCTCCAGATTGGCTCGCGAAATTGCGTAGGCAACCATCCGGTCAGCTGGATCTCGCATCCCTGGTGGCAGACCGGAAGCCGGATTAGCTACGCTCCAGGCGGCATCCTTCAACAGCCAAATCTCCCAACTGCGGTAGGATCGTGCAACTAAGTGGGAGTATGACGATAACACTCGAAGTTGGGCGGGTGCTTAGATGGTCCCAAGGCGGTCATGCAGATCGCCGTCACCGAACAAAGGGAAATACCATGAAGACCGTCATGATCACTGGCTGTTCATCGGGCTATGGCCTCGAAACTGCCCGCCACTTTCACGCCCAGGGCTGGAATGTTATCGCCACTATGCGCACACTGCGCGAAGACATTTTGCCTCGTTCCGATCGGCTCCGCATTGTGGCGCTGGATGTCACCGATCCAAGCAGTATTGCGACGGCACTCGAAACGAGCGGCCCCATTGATGTTCTCGTCAACAATGCCGGCATCGGCGTGGTGGGAGCGTTCGAGGCGACTCCGATGAGCTATATCCGCAAGGTATTTGACACCAATACTTTCGGGGTCATGGCCATGACGCAAGCCATCGTACCGCTGTTCCGCCAGCAGAATTCAGGCGTCGTGATCAATGTAACCTCGAGCGTGACACTGGCGGCGATGCCCCTGGCTGCCGCTTACACGGCCAGCAAGATGGCCATTGAAGGCTTTACCGGCTCGCTTGCACACGAACTGGCGCCGTTCAACGTTCGTGTCAAACTTGTTGAGCCTGGTTACGCGCCGACAACGCGCTTCTCGCAGAATACGGAATTGAGCATCGAGGATTTGATCCCCGCGGCCTACCAGTCCTTCGCCGAGCCAATCTTTGCGGCATTCGCCAAGCCCGTTCTGACTACAAAAGAGACGGACGTTGCCGAAGCTGTGTGGGCGGCGGCCAATGACCTTTCGGGTCAACTTCGCTTCCCTGCGGGTCCGGACGCCGTCGCACTGGCCGCGGCAAGCTAACGCCAGTCCTTGCCGGAAGACACTTGGTTGGGCGGCGCCCATCCGAGTGTCTTGATGCTCAGCGTTTTCGCAAGCATCCGATGTGAAGCCTTGCACAATTCTCCTATGAATAGCAAAATCTGTAGCGCAGCCGTGCTTATGCAGTAAGTTCATTTGATGCAGTTGGAGCCGACCATGAACGAACGCCTGGAGGAATTGCGGGCGCTGATCGACCGTCACGCGGCCCCCGATATGAGCACACTTATTCCGGGAATCATGATCGCGCGACATGATGTATCGGCGCACGAGCGAACCATGTCTGGCACGGTGATGGCCCTTGTTGCGCAGGGCGCCAAGCGCATTGCCCTGGGGGACAGGGTGTATGAGTACGGGCCCGGTCAGTACCTAGTTGCCTCTATCGACCTGCCGGTGACGGGCCAGTTTTTGGACGCCAGTCCTGATCATCCAGCGCTTGGGTTTGGCTTTGCACTTGATCCCATAATGGTTGCCGAGCTGCTACTACAGGCGGGTTCCGAGGGCGTGCGGCACGGTTACGGTCCGCCACCATCCAGTATGCTAGTCAGCGATGCGCCAACGGCCATGATGGATGCAGTGTTGCGCCTATTGCGCCTGCTCGATTGCCCGCGCGACATCCCGGTTCTGGCGCCTCTGATTAAACGAGAAATCCTCTGGCGGTTGATTGTCGGAGAACAGGGCAGCGCGATACGGCAACTGGGTCTTGCTGACAGCCATCTCAGCCATATTTCTCGCGCGGTGCGCTGGATCCGCGAACACTATGCGCGATCCTTCAGAGTGGAGGATGTCGCGGATTTGGTCGGGATGAGTGCCTCGGCCTTTTACCGCAACTTCCAGGCGGTGACCGCGATGAGCCCGATCCAGTTTCAAAAACAGATCCGATTGCAGGAAGCCAGATTGCTGCTTGCAAGCCATCCCAACGACGTGACGGGCGTCGGTTTCAAGGTGGGATACGAAAGCGCTTCACAGTTCAGCCGTGAATATCGCCGTCAGTTTGGTACGGCTCCGAGCCAGGATGCCGCCGCCCGGCACTAGGCCTGACTGCTTGGCCGCTTCATCACCGCGCTGACACGGCATACGAGGAAGGGGCGTCGGACCCCATCAAACTGGATCGATAAGTGCGACCGACGCCGTTCGTCGCCCTGCCTCGAACGCTACTTGATAGATGTGTGTCCATTCCTCTGACAGTTCGGAGGAGACATCGCCGTCGTCTGGACTTTCGTTTTGGTTTCTGGGCGCGTTGTCCCAAAACTTTACGATGATGGGCCCGTTCGAGACGATCCGGTTTGAGTACGCTTGGATGACCGAATGAAGGTTTTCCGTGGACGGCCCCGCATTGTCCGTACCTGATTGTTGGAGATAGGCCAGCCAACCAATCGCCTCCTTGTCCTTGCTGGAGGCATTGACGACACGGAACCGGACCTGACCGCGGCTTTCACCATCGACAAGTTTGCTCCGAATTCCTGTGAGAAAGCCATTCCCGAAACCCAGCAGGGCATATTGTTCCCGCGGCTCACGCGCCACGAGGTCGTCATTCACATCCACACTCATGGCGGTGTAGTCGGTGTAACCAACATAGCCTTCCGGCCGATCGGAAAAGACTTCGAAACGGTCGGTCGCCACCGATGCGAGGTGAATAGGCCAGTTTGAGTGTGGAATTGCCCCAGGCCTGGGCCTGTCAGCGGGGCTGGATGCGGCAAGACGTCCGTACACTCCCATCAGCACCAATGCCACACCTATAGCCGAAAGCCCGGCGACATCGGCGCCGACAATGGTTATACGCCCCAAGCCGAGTCCGCTTGAAAGGGCGATCGCCAGAAAAAATAGCGCACGAGTTCCTGCTCGGATGGCCATGCCTTTAGCTCCAAGACAGCCGGTCGCGTAGCGACCTGCCGCGTGGCTCGAACACTTCAACTTGAGCCCCGAGGATCACAACCCCCTCCCGAAGTGGGCCTGAGCAACCAGCGGGGATCGTGAGCGCGATGGCGATTCCAGCAAGCCTCGCGCAAAGCCGCCCAGAGCCGTATGGTCGAGAGTTGCTGCTTTGCCGTCCTTGACCAGAGCCTCTACCGTTCCCCCAGCCAACGCCGGCAGCGGCTGAGCGCGAAACCAAGCAATGGCCCGCTTGTCACCACCCGCCCTTTTGGTCGCGCGGCTGGTAATCTTCAGCATTTGGCGCAGACGAACTTGCGCTTTTGGCGCGCCCAGCCGTTCTAGTCGATAGAGCGTCTCACGCGTTGACCCTGCGATCTCCGCGAGTTGTGACTCGACATACGAACACCGTGGCAACTTGTTCACCCACAAAGTCCGCCAGCGGCCTAAAGGTCATAGAAAAGATCACAGATCAATTCGGCAATCTTGATGCGCTCTATCTCGGTAATGTGCGTAGCCGTTTCGATGGCGACAGTTTCAAGATCATCTTGATCTACCCCAAGGTGGTCCAGGATTCTGGCAAACCGCAGTTTCAGTTCAGGATCGCCGTCGAACTGATCAATGGTAATCTGAACGATGCTTGCTGTCGCTGAAATCAGCCTGCTCTCTAGAGAATCGGCCGAAGCGGCGAGCGAGCGTATGGCAATGAAGAGGTATTCACGCGCGTTTGCGTATTTTTCGTCCATTCGGCACCTATGCTGTGGGGGTCTACGCCTTGGACGCTAGGCGCGTGTCGTGACTTAGTGGGCCAGGGCAAGCAGAGTCAAGCTGAAGCTCCATGGCAGCCATGGGTCCACCGCTATTCGTCTCCTTTGTAGGCGCGGCGCGATGCGCCGGTGGCTTTGAGGCTTCTCTCGACGCCCCCGCCACGTCCCGCAAAACCAATTGCGTACCGACATCCTGCTTCCACGCCAGGCGGTGCCATAATCAGCACGAGCCCTGCCTCAGTTCGATTACCGAGGCACTCTCGCGCCACGCCCAGCCAATACGCCTGCTCGAAATCCGCGGACCGATATTCGTCACTGCGACAGGAATATCTGAGGTGGGTTTGCTCGCCGAAACGCTCAAGTCGGGCGAGCGGCCTATCTCACCACAGATTCTCTGCAGCTCCGCTGCGGTAAACTCCCGCAATCTATTGCCGCACCAGATTTTCAATCTCACTCAGCAAGAGAAAAATGGCTCACTGAGGCCGTAAAACTGAGCATTTAGGTCGGTGCAGGGGCGGTGATCCTGGTTTCGCCGATATCGCCTGCTATCGATGGCGCCACAGCACCTCCCGGTCCATGACACCACGGACCTGCACAGCGCGGCGCTGGTCGCGGCCGCGCTGGCCTGGCGTGTCTAGGCAGCCCGGCGCAGACCGTCCACCGTGTTCAGCTTGAATACGGCAACGATCCGGTCGAGATCTCTGGCTTGCGCCTCAGTTTGCTCGATAGCCGCATTAGTTTGCTCGACCAGCGCGGCATTGTGCTGGGTCATTTCATCCATCTGGCGCACCGCCACATTGACTTCTTCGATCGCCGAGGCCTGTTCGCGACTGGACCTGGCGATTGCGTCAAGCGCCTGGTGGTTCTCGATCATGGCTTTGAGCATGTCGGCCAACTTGTCGGCGGCTTGGGAAACCAGCTTGGAGCCACCGGCCACCTCGCCGACGCTCTGCTCGATCAGGCTCTTGATATCGGCTGATGCGTTGGCGGCTGATTGGGCCAGCCGGCGCACTTCCACGGCCACCACCGCAAAGCCCTTGCCGGCGTCACCGGCCCGCGCCGCTTCGACAGAAGCATTGAGGGCCAGCAGATTGGTCTGGAAAGCAATGTCGTCGATCAGTCCGATAATGTTGGAAATCTTGCTGGACGACTCCGTGATGCGCTCCATGGCGGTCCTTGCCGCATTCATCACCGCGCCGCCCTCCTCGCCCGAGCGCGAAACGCCTGCTGCCATGTGACTGGCGATTTCCGCCCTGCCGGCGCTGTCGATTACGGTGGATGCAAGCTGCTCCATCGCCGCGGAAGTCTCCTCGATGGTCGCCGCCTGCCGCGTCGTCCGTTCGCTGAGATCATTGGCGCCAGCAAGTATCTCGCCGGTCGCTGTCTTGAGGGCCGCCGAGGTGCTGCGGAGCTGGATGACGATCTCGCTCAATCGTTCGGCAACCGCATTGGTATCGTCCTTGAGCCGCCCAAAGGCGCCCCGATAGTCGCCGGTTACGCGCTGGTCGAGTTCGGCATGCGCCAGGGCCCCCAAGACACTACTAGTCTCGGTCAGGCCATTGTCGACGACGCTCACTAGGTCATTGACTGCTCCGGCGACCTCACGCAGTTCATCATCATCGAAGCCGGTTTCAACGCGGCGGGAGAAATCCCCCGTCGCGGCCGCGCCGACGACATTGGCGAGGCTACGATTGAGTTGAGCTGACTGTTCGGCGCGGCGTGCTGTCAACCGCGCCGATGCATCGGCATTGGCGGCCAGCTCGGCACGGCTCCTGAGCGCATCGCGGAAGACACTCAGCGTCGAAGCCATAGCCGCCATTTCGCTGACGGGTTGGCGCTCCGGCACCGATACTTCGAGCTGACCATCGGCCAGCCCCTGCATGCTTGTGGTCATGACCGTCATTGGCATGACGATGAAGCGGCGGCTGAGCAACAGCATGGCGGTCGCCAGTGCGATGATGACCGCCAGACCACCAAGGCTGGCCACACGCGACAGCATAGTTGCCGCCTCCGACTGCGCATTGTTGCGCACATTGCCGGCCTCGATCGTGTCGGAAACGCCTGCCATGGCCTCTTCGAGCACCGAGAAGCTGGCCTCAAAATCGGGCAATGCCGCCTTTGCCGCGTCCGCTTCACCAGACGCGGCTTGGGCGACAATGGCGTTCGCAGTGCCGATATAGGCCTCGAGCGGTGCCGCGACGGTGTCCAGCGACGCCCTGATGTCGGCAGGCAATTGCAGGGCGTCCTGCGCCGCGATGGCATCTGTAAAGCTGGCACCGTATTCGGCGATTTCGGCTGTCGCCGCGGCGCTCATGGCGCTGTCGCCGACATTGGCCGCATAGAGCGAGCGATAGACCACGCCACGCATGGTGTCGTGCATCATGTCGGCAAACATCTGCTGGCGCATTGAGGTCATCAGCGTGCTAGACTCGTCTCGCGCCGCCTCAAAAGCCCGCCCCACAAAAAAGCTCGATCCGATAAGGACCGAGCCCGTAAGCAGAACCGTAGCGCAAACCCCGGCAACAATGGTTCCAAATCGCATGTCGAATACTCTATTTCAACTTAGAACATCCAAGCACAACAGGCTTAATAAACTCGCAACCCCATAATAAGTCTAGGCAACGCCGCGACATCATCGATGGTACAGGCGCGGCCAGAGTAAAGATCGCAACAACACGATCGGGTTCTCTGGCCCGGCCCTGGATTTGTTCAATGGCCGCATTGGTCTCTTCGCAGGGGCTATGCCGCGGCGCTGCGGGGGTCCTTGTGGCTGACAGCGGTCCTTTTCCGCCCTGGCGTCACTGCGCCCCCGCGTAGGCCTACGCGGCCCGGCCATTGATCATCTCCCTGCCCCGCAGTGCCCCGATCCCGCAGCGCGACACCTCCCGTCCCAGGATTTCCGACGCCCCTGCCCGCGCGACCGCTGATGCATGGTGGAAATGTGGCCTGTCCGCTTTTCGATGGTAGTTCGTGAAAGCGGACATTAAACGCTCCGCAGTACCTGTCTTGATGAACGGTGGCAGAGCCGAAATTCGGATCGGATCGAACGTCCATCCCACCTTCGGCTCTGCCAAATTCCAGCTTATGGTAGGACCAAAATCGTCTTGCCCAGATCTCCGCGCTCTACGGCTTCATGTGCCTCCACGATGGAGGCAAGCGGCAACGTTCGGCCAATCAGATGCGTCAGCTGCTTTGCCTCAAGCGCCGAATTGATGGCCTCGGCCGCTTCCAGATGGGCCTGCTTGGGCATCACGTAAACCAGCACAAAGCGTATGGTGACGTCGAGCATCACCAGGGGCCAGAACGGAAGCTTTGGCTCGGGCACCGCATCGCTGGCATAGCTGGCGACGACACCATTCGGCGAGATCGTTTTGACGATCAGCTCAAGATTGGCGCCGAACGCGACTTCAACAAAGCGGTCCACGCCACGGCCATTGGCGTCGCCTGTGAAGCCGGCTATTGCCGTTGCCAAGTCGTCGACATGACGATTGAGGACAAGGTCCGCGCCCGCCCCCGATGCTGATGCCGCGGCTTCCGCATTACCAACCGTGGCAATGACCCTGGCGCCGCCCAGCTTGGCGAACTGGATTGCGTACCGACCGACGGCCCCGGCGCCGCCCGAAACCAGAACAACCTTGCCATCGACTGGACCGTCGGCAAACACGCAGCGCCAGGCGGTCATAGCCGGAATACCCAAACAGGCACCTTCCTCAAAGCTCACGCCATCCGGCAGGCGCACTGCCTTGTATGCCGGTAAGGTCGTGAATTCGGCGGCCGAGCCGTTCCAGCGGCCCAGCGTGGATTCGTAGAACCAGACGCGTTCGCCGATACGGCTCTCGAGTTCGGGAGAGCCGACGCCGACAATTTCTCCAGCGCCATCCTGATTGGGAACGATCTGCGGAAAGGCCATGCCGCGACCACCGCGACTCTTGGTATCGGACGGGTTGACGCCCGAGGCACGAACGCGAACCAGAACTTCGCCGGGACCAGGGGTCGGATCCAGCAAGTCGCCGATTTCAAGAACCTCGCGAGCGGGGCCATTTTTTGAGTACCAGGCAGCTTTCATGGAACGATCCTCTTGTTTCGCATCGAAGTTAGGGATTTGATACGTCCACGAACAGTACGTACAAAGAGAACATGTACTATCATGAATGATAGCATCCCAATCCAAACCCGCCCACGTCGACGTGCCGAACGCACCGGATGCGCCGTGGAGGTGACGCTCTCGGTCATTGGAGGGTTGTGGAAGCCGGTGATCTTGTTTCACCTGCTCAATGGCAAATTGCGCTTCAATGCCCTGTGTCGCATGGTCCCCAACGCAACTGCGCGCATGGTGACGCTCCAGTTGCGAGAGCTGGAGCGGGATGGGGTCATCAATCGCATTGTCTATCCGGAAGTGCCGCCGCGAGTGGAATATGAGCTGACCGATCTGGGCCGTTCGCTTGAGCCGGTTCTCCTCAGCATGCGCAACTGGGGTGCTGGCTTTGCCGGCATTGAGCAAACCGATCCGAATTGTCAGTAAATTTGGAAACCTGGCTCGACGCAGCACGACTTTGGCACGTGCGCTAAGGGCTCGAATGACCGACATGGGTTCGACAGACGGGCTCGCACTTATGGGATGGGAAACGACGGTCTGCTCTTGAGCAGCCACGGCTCAGAAGCAGACCGTAACGGCGGCCGCTTGGTTGCTGCCGGCCTATGCAGTTCTGCCAAGATGACCTGTGTTAGGGGCATCGCTATGGACACCGAGCTCACGCAAATGGCCGGCGTGTGATCACAATTGCGGCGCTAACCGCAAGCAGCGCCAGACCAAGCAGGAACGCTATCCGTATGTCGGTGGCTCCAACCACCCAACCGATGACGGGCGGCGACAGCACCGAAACGAGGAATGCCAGTTGCGATAGCGATGCGACACTGGCGGCGGGCGCACGCTCTGCCAGCCGTGCAGCGGCAGAGAGTGCCAAAGGCAGCATCGAACTGGTGCCGAAACCCAATAGAACGAAGCCGAGAATAGTAATCGGCACACTTGCGGAAACTGCAATCACGCCGACGCCAATCGCTGCTGTGCCAAGAAAAGCCAGTGCCATAGGAGTCTGGGCAACCCGAGCGGCGAGAGTTGGATGAATTAACCGCCCGCTGGTTTGTCCCAGCGCCCACGCCGCAAGCGCAAGGCCAGAGAGAATGGCGCCAGCACCCAAAGCATCTCGCATCAAAATGCCGGACCAATCCGAAGCCGCGCTGTCAAGATAAAGCACCACCCCGCCAGCCAGGAACAGGCCAAAGATCGCGCGCGTTGGCAGGACTAAGATCGGTGCCGACGCGGTTTCCTCGTCGTCGCGCTCCGGCGATGCCGAAAACTCCTTTAGTCCCAACCAGAGGAGGAGGAGCGAAACTGGCAGTACGACCACAAAGTGCAGGACCGGTTCGACACCCCACCCTCGAAATGCCGCGGCCATGGCGCCGCCAACAAGTGTGGCAAGGCTCCAGAACCCGTGTCCGCGCACTAGTATCGGTCGACCCAGAGCCGCCTCCATCCGGTTGGCTTCGACATTGCCAGGTATGCCGAGAGCGCCTTGTGCGGCCCCTGCAGCCATGAGCGAAAAGAACAGAACAGGGGCGGACGGAGCCAGTGCGGCCGTGACCAGCGAAAATGCCATCACCGGCGCACCGATGGCAAAGGTGCGACGGAAACCGAAACGGTGCACCGCTCTGGCAAGGAGCGAGAAGCCGAGCATAATGCCGAATGGCAGACCGGCAAGACTCTGGCCTAGTGACACACTGTCGAGAGCCAGCCGTTCCTGTACGTCTGCGATGCGGGGATACCAGTTGCCCAGAGTTAGGCTGGCAGCGAAGAACACCGTATATAAGCGGGCGGCGGGGGAAGCGAAAATCATGGCCCTTCAACTGCAGAGGCAGCAGGAGGGTTCCCGTCGTCAAGCCCTCGGATCGGCCGGTCATGGAACAGGCGTCTGCCGCATCTGTTCGAGGAGCCAGCCACAGAAGTCGCGAGGTGCCGGGCGCTGGTCACCTTCCTGGATCAGGGCAAAATACCAGTCAGGCCCTTTCAGTACTGTGGGCAAGGGCGCAACGAGCAGTCCATCGTCCAGTAGCGGCCGGAAGAGCGTCGGCGACAGCAATCCTACGCCCTCGCCGGCCACCGCGGCATTGGCGATGAGCTCAAAGAGCGAGTAGTCCACGGCGGCGAAGCGCAGGCCGCTGGGCATGGGCCGCTCGGTTCTTGCGAACCACTTGCCCCAATCGGGGTGGGGCAAGAGGTCAAATTTCGTGAGGTCCTCCGGCGCCGCCAGTGTCTGTGAGACAAGCAGCCTGGGTGCGACCATTGGTGTGACGTCGAGCGGCATGAGGGGATATTCGTCAAGTTGGTCCCATCCTCCCCGTCCCGTCCGGATGGCAACATCGAAGGCATTGGGATCACGCAGGTCTGACGAAATGTCGAGTTCGATGGCAGCACCCCCGGGCGCGCGATAGCCCGATAATCGAGGCGCCAGCCAACGGGATGCAAATGTCGCTGGCACCGTTACACGCAAGGGGGCAACCGCAGCGTGAAATTCGTTCAGAGCATCGTTGACGCCATCCAGTGCACGCCGAACCTGGCTTGCCAGAGTCATGGCGGCTGGCGTGGGCACGACCCGCCGGCTGACCCGCGTGAACAAGTCTTGGCCAAGTTCTGCTTCAAGCGTGCGAATGCGCAGGCTGACAGCGGCGGGCGTCAGCGCCAAACGGTCCGCTGCGGCGGCAAAGCTGCCGACGCGGACGCACATCTCGAAAATCCGAAGCGATTCAACTGAAGGCCGAATGATTAGATTCCCTTGTCATATGGGCAAGGAATGCGCGTTTTGTGACGAAAGCGCTCTGGTGCACACTCGTCCTCATCAGCAGGATAGGAGTTAAGCCGTGTCCCCGCAATCGAGCAGTGCAGCCTTGGTCGCCGGCCTCATTGACGTGTTCGCCGACACCGCATTAAGCGGCAATCCTCTGGCCGTCGTGGAAGGTGCCGATAACCTGTCCGACGCGCAGATGCGCCGGATCGCCGGTGAGTTCAATCAGGCCGAAACCACCTTCGTCATGCAGAGCGATCGGGGCGACCTCAAGCTCCGCTCCTTCACGGCCGCCGGGGTCGAAGTGGGCGGGGCCGGTCACAACGCGCTCGGTGCGTGGCTGTGGTTGGCTGAGGACGGCAAGCTGGGGCCGATCGAGGCCCCGCGAACCTTCCAGCAGGAGATTGGCGGCGAAGTGCTGCCCATCGAGCTTCGCCGGGTAGACGGGCGGATTGTTGGGCGCATGAAGCAGTCCACATTGAAGCTGGGACCGGCGCTGACCGACCTGGCACCGCTTACTGCGGCCCTGGGCCTGTCCTGCGAGGATGTGCTATCCGAGCCTGCTGCGCGCGTCGCCGATACCGGCGTGGCGCATCTGCTGGTCCGCCTTGCCGACATATCAGCCGTCGATCGGGCGGAACCATCCGCCAGGGGATTGCTGAAGGTACTCGCCGCCGCCTCGGCGGAGGGTTGCTATGTCTACGCCCTCGATGGCGCCGCACCGAGCCGCGCCTATGCAAGATTCTTCAACCCCTCGGTGGGCTTGTGGGAAGACGCCGCCACCGGCACTGCCGCCGGGCCGCTTGCTGCCTATCTGGCAAGTGAGAGCATGATCTCGGGCGCGATCGAGATCGAGCAGGGCACTAAGATGGGACGGCGGAGCATTCTGCGCGTCAGCCTTGCTTCCGAGCCTGAAGTTTCGGGTGCCGGCATCATCGTGATGCGCGGCAGGCTATCCATCTGAGCCAATCAACCAGCTGACCAATCGACCAGGCGTCGCGACAGTGGTTGTGCGTCAACGCCAGACCGCGCGCCCTCGCACCGCATGCACGCGCATCGCCAAGTGAAAGGAACGACATGACCCTGACCCGCCGTCAATTCAACAAAGCTCTCGCCGCCTCAGCTTTGCTCAGCGGCTTCACAAAAACGCCTTTCGCACAGGAGACCGCTGCCATGACCGCGCCAACACCGTTCGAAATCGCCATCCCCGAGGCCCAGCTCACCGACCTGAAATACCGCCTCCACCATACCCGCTGGCCCGACGAGCCGGCCGATGCAGGTTGGTCCATGGGCACCAATCTCGACTACATGAAGCGGCTGACCGACTATTGGCTCAACGACTATGATTGGCGCCAGGCGGAGGCGAGCTTGAACGCCTTTGCCAACTTCAAGGTCCACATCGACACGGTCGATCTGCATTTCATCCATCAGCCCTCCAAGAACCCCGATGCGGTTCCGCTCCTGCTGCTGCATGGCTGGCCGGACTCGTTCTATCGCTACCACCGCGTAATCGAACAGTTGTCCGAGACCTTCCATGTCGTCGTCCCGTCGATCCCCGGCACAGGCTTTTCCAGCAAGACCGCCCTGCCAATGGACGAGGTTGCCGATCTCTTCACCCGCCTGATGACCGAGAGGCTCGGGTATAGAAAGTTCATCGCCGCGGGTGGCGATGGCGGCTCCATCATCTCGATGTCGCTGGCTCAGCGCCATCCCAACGTGCTGCTCGGCTATCACGTGACCGACGTAGGCTATCCCGACCATACCACGGATTTCACCGTCCTGACCCAGCCGGAACAGGCCTATGCTGGCGCCATCCAGCAATGGTTCTTCGCCCACGGCGCCTTCAACCTGGTGCATGCCACCAAGCCGCAAAGCATCGCCTTCGCCATGAATGACTCTCCGGTCGGGCTCGCAGCCTGGATCATGAGCTTCATGGCCGGAATGGGTCATGGAGACAAAGCCGATGCGCGCTTCGGCCGTGATGCGCTTCTCACCAACGTTATGATCTACTGGCTGACCCAGACGGCTGCCTCGTCCTTCCGGATTTATAACCAGAACATGGTGCACCCGCCGACCATCATGGGCACGAATACCGGCATTCCAGTTGCGGTGGCCACCGAACTGCCCATTCCCGGTGGCGTGCGCCTGCCGCGCGAATGGGCGGATCGCCAGACCTCGGGGAACGTCGTCCAGTTCCACGATATGCAGAACGCCGGGCACTTCGCGGCCTGGGAGGACCCGTCATTCTTCGTCGGCGACCTTGTCGAGTTCGCGGCGCTGCTTAAGGGCTGATCGCAGTTGCAGGCCTGCGCCACGGGGCGCCGGGGTGGGACTTCCTGCCAGGCGCTCATGCTGCATCCAGGGGACCGGCAACCGAGAATACCAATTTGCCGCCGACCGGTGTGCCGATGAACTCCGGTCAGTTCGCAGCGTTGAATAACTTTCCGCCGGACCGAGAGCCCCCATGAACGGCAGCTATGGGGAATCTACTAGTTGATCGCGAATGACCGAAACGAGGTCGAAAGCGGAACGGCTGCTTTCCGCACGGCCCTCCCAAAGACGCCCGATAGGAAGAGCGCGTTTAGCAGCGACAGCAGTCAAGCGACAAACTTCCGGCACTTTAGGGGAGGTAGAACGGCCGCAATAGCCATCGGCCATCGAAGTAGCTGATCTCGCCCGTTGGCCGGCTCTGCGATATATGATAGCACATCAACCAACCATTTAGATCACTATCCGATATCAGTTTTTAAAATCAGAGGTGACTTTTGATATCGCTTCCTGTATCAAACATCTGCGCAGATACAGGATAATGCATCATGGGGTACAAGAGTGAGCATCTAGTGAGCCAAGTCCGGGAAGTGCGGGAAGCATCCGGACTAAGCCAGCGCGCGCTCAGCGAGCGGACCGGCCAGACACAGAGCCACATTTCTCAGATCGAAAGCGGTAAGATGGAGCCGGGGCTGTCGAGCTTCATCGATATGGCCCGCGCGCTCGACCTCGAACTTGTTCTCGTGCCGAAGAAGCTGGTGCCAGGCGTGGCAGCCCTTATGCGGTCGCAGGCTACACCCGACATGCATGTTCATGCTGGTCAGCCTAACGACAAGCGCTTCGCGCGCGCCGAGCGTCTCGTGAAGAAGCTCAAGCAAGTCTATGGCAGCTCAGCCGACCTCGACCGCATCGAGGAGTACCTGCGTTTCCTCCGCCGCGTGAACCTAAGCGATCAGGAGATGCAACTGGTGCGCGGCGAGATGGATCGCCTCGAACGCTACCAGGCGAGCCCGCAGGCTGATCCGGTCGTTCATGATATCGCGCAGACCCTGCAACGGCTACGCAACTCTGTCGCCCATGGCGTACCCAGCGAGCCGCGCCCTGCCTATGCGCTTGATGACGGTAACGAAAATGCCTGACGTCTCGGTTCTCAATGTCCGGCTGAACGGGCGGGCCATTGCCACCCTCACCCACCTGCAGGGCGACCGCACCATCTTCGCGTTCAACGAGGACTATGTTGAGGACGCCAATCGCCCGACTTTGAGCCTGTCGTACAAGGACAATCTTGGCGGCCTGATCACTAACTCACGGCCTACGCAACGCGTGGTGCCTCCGTTCTTTTCCAACCTGCTGCCCGAAGGCCATTTGCGCCGCTATCTAGCCGAGCGCGCCGGAGTGAATCCACAGCGCGAGTTTTTCCTGCTCTGGATGCTGGGCCAGGACCTGCCCGGCGCTTTGTCTATCCACCCGGTCGAGGGCCACCCATTGCCACCGGGCGTCACCGAGGAACTGCCCGCCGACGCGCGGCCCAGCGCCTATCGCTTCTCTCTGGCAGGTGTTCAGCTCAAATTCTCGGCGCTGGAAAATGACCACAAGGGCGGGGGCCTTACCATCCCGGCCGAGGGCGTCGGTGGCTCCTGGATTGTGAAATTGCCTTCACAACAATTCGCGGGCGTACCCGAGAATGAATTCTCGATGATGCGGCTGGCCTCCATGATTGGCATGGACGTGCCTGCCATCGAACTCATCGACATAGATGCTATCTCCGGGATGCCGGAAGGCATTGGAGAGCTGAAAGGCCAGGCGTTCGCCGTCAGTCGCTTCGACCGCACGGCGGATGGCCCGGTGCACATGGAGGACTTTGCCCAGGTGTTCGGTGTCTTCCCTGAAGACAAATACAAGCGGGCGAGCTACGCGAATATCGGCCGCGTTATCGGTATGGAAACCGGCGACGCCGGCACCGCCGAGTACATTCGCAGATTGATTTTCAGTGCACTGATCGGCAACGGCGACATGCACCTCAAGAACTGGTCGCTCATCTATCCCGACGGACGCACCGCGGCTTTGTCGCCGGCCTATGACCTCGTCTCCACTATTCCCTACATCGCAGGCGAGGACACCTCTGCCCTCAACTATTCGCGCACCAAGAAGATGACCGAGCTCACTGCCGACGAACTCCGCTACATGGCGGCCAAAGCGCTCCTGCCGGAGAAGCTCGTCATCGACACTGCGACCGAGACAGTGCAACGATTCCGTGAGGCGTGGGAGGTCGAGAAGAAAAACCTGCCTCTGGCAGAGAAGGTCTCGACAATGATCGACGCGCACGCGCCGATGGTGCCGCTATATCACGAATTGTCATAGCTTCCATTGCGCCAGGACGTGCCCGGGGCAACACTGGCGCCCTTTCCAGATCAGATATTGTGCGCTGGTGGTGCGCATCTCTTGGGTTTTGCAATCCGACTCCGAAGGGCAGCAACGGGGTGGGATGCGGTCCGTCCGGTTTTGGGTAAAGATCAAACAAAGCAGACCTTAGCCATTGGTGATTTAAGATAGTTTCGGTCAGCAAAAGCGCGAGCTCAAAATAAGTTAGGCGCGAAATCGTCTCCGATACTCCGACGGCGACAAGCCTACGGTTTGGAGGAAGACCTTCCGGAAGGCGCTGGCATCACTGTAGCCAACCGCCCACGCAATCGGTTCGACGGCATCAGCTCCGAACTGAAGCATCTCGCGGGCCTTGTTGACGCGAAATCGTTGGAGGTACTCGGTTGCAGTCATGTGCGTCGCCTTCCGAAACCGCCGCAGGAAGGTTCTCTCCTCCAAGCCTGACTTGCTGGCCATATCTGAGAGACTGATGCTGTCTGCAAATTCTGCATGAAGCCAATGCTGCGCCACCAAGATAGCAGCGTCGCCGTGGGTCAGCGTTGGGACGAAGGAGCTGTAGTAGCGCTGTTCACGACCAGGAGGATCGATCAGCAGAGTTCCTGCGGTATTCATCATGGCCGTGGTGCCCAGATATCGGTCAACCAGCTTCAAGCCTAGGTCCGTCCACGCCATCATGCCTCCAGCAGTCATGATGTCCCCGTCATCGATCACCAGTCGATCGACGTCGAGGTCAACCTTCGGAAAGCGGGATCGAAAAACCTCGGCTGTTCCCCAATGCGTCGTCGCAGATCGCCCATCCAGCAACCCTGTTTCACCCAAGATGAAGGCACCAACACATACGGACGCCAAGGTGGTGCCGCTATCATGCAGCTGCCGCAGCGCCGAGGCGATAGGTCGAGCCACCTCGGCAGTAACCGGCCCCTGCTTGCCGGGAGGTATGACCATGACGAGCGGTGCCCCGGTATTCCTGCCGGGTACTAGCTCATCGCCGATAGCCCGCCATCTTGTTACCCTGATCTGAGGTCGATCAGGCTGATTTGCAATTTCGAACAAGTCTGCCAGCCCTAGCAATGCAGCTTCCTGAGCACCGTAATACTCGAGAAGCGCAATTTCGATGTTGTTGCTCATTTGTCGTTTTCAACCCGCAAATTGTCGGTACCGCCAATAGCGAAGTCTTCAGCCAGCGTCCATAAATACGCATCGAAAGGACCCACTTATGAGTAAGCAAGCTATCATCGTCGTCGATTTCCAGAACGATTACCTCGCGTCCGGCTCCTGGCCCCTGGTCGGTGTCGATGCCGCCGTGAAGAATGCCGTTAGGGTAATTGACGACGCTCGCGCCAAGGGCATTCCCGTCATCCATGTCCGGCACGAGAGCCCCGAGGGCTCGCCGTTCTTTGTCATCGGGACACGCGGAGCCGAGATCATTCCAACAGTGGCGCCCAAAGAAGGCGAGCAGGTCGTGGTGAAGAACTTCCCGAACGCGTTCCGCGGCACGGACCTGAAGGCAAATCTGGACGCCGCGGGCACAAAGGATGTCGTCATCATCGGGGCCATGAGCCACATGTGCATCGACGCCACCGCCAGGGCCGCCGCCGACTACGGGTTCAACGTGACTGTCGTCGCGGATGCTGCGGCAACCCGTGACGCGCAGTTCGACGGCATGACGGTTCCGGCAGATCAGGTCCACGCCGCTTTCATGTCGGCCCTCGGCTTTGCTTACGGCAAGGTCGTGAAGGCCGATGAATATCTGAAGTAGGTCGAATCTCCCGCGCCCATGTGCGTGTGCAGGATGCTTACCTGCAGAGCGGCAAACTAACCCTTAATGTACTCCAAGCCCTCCGGTCCAGCGGCATTAGCCGCCGTTACCGAAGGGCCCAAATCTACAGATAGGCGCTCCCGCAGAAAGGGTGAGACAATCGTTGCGGATTAGTGGCCCAAAGCGTTTCCAAGCCAGGTTTGTACGTTGTCAGGCTCGATAGCCAAAAGGGTTTTCCGCCGCTGCGACAAGCAACTTCGGCCGTTGCACCACGTTTACGGTGCAGGAACCGGAGAGACCAATGCGTCTATTCAACAAGTTGCACGATGCGTTGCTACTGGCCGTGGTGATCGTGCTGGACCCATACCCTGAGCCGGTCGCCTCAGAGCGAAAAGCGCAACCCTCCGCATTGCCAGATCGTCACCATCTGGCACCTACCTTGGCGGCGCGGCGCTGCGCTCCACAATCTCACGAATGACGCGGATATCAGTGCCCAGGCTGTTACCTGCCACTGTTGGCTTGATTTCCTGCAGTGTGGTCAGCCCGGCGCTTTCGTGGCCGAGATTGCCCAGGATCGCCGCGGCATCGTCCGGCGTGATGGGGAAATCGGGGATTAACTGCGGCATGATGCCAGGCGCTTTCGCACGGAACGTCGATTCCGCGTTTGGTTTGGCCATGTTGGCCTCCTTTGATGATGTGTTCGTGATGCGGGACTTCATCCCTCGGGGGTGTAGCGTTATGCGGGGCTCGATGAGCTCTTGGGGAGAGAGGCCGGAACGTCGCCGCCTCCCGGCCCTCTCCCGGTCTCCCGTTTTGAAAACGGGCCGTGGCGACTGGAACGTCGGTGAAGCGTGGCCGTTATGATCGGGCAGGTATTTCCTGCACCTTCAGCAGTCTGAACTAACCCCGGCACTACCGTCCCTTAGGGCCGGGGTTAGTTTTCGGTCGAGTTTTACGGCGTGTAGCCCGCGTCAGATTCGCGAAGGGCCTCACCCTTGCGGACTTCGAGGAAATCAGGATTGACCGGCCGGGTCGTTGCTTCCCGTCGCTGAGCCAGCAACGCGGACGAAGTTGGTGCCATCGTTGGTATTGGTGCCGGCACTCGTCCTGATTTCTGCGACTGTTATGCCGACAACGCCCTTGCCCTTATGCAAGAACAATACAGTATCGCTGGGAAACTTGAGCAGCAGTACGCGGCAACATTTTCAATGCATGATGGAATGAAGGTTCATGGCTTCGCTATTTTTCCGCTGGGCCAAAGCCTTTTCCATCTGCCGTTAGCGTGCCCCAAGAGGGCGCCCACAGTGAGCGATCGCCAGTAACCACGAGTTCTGTGTCGTTCGTATTTGCGACCCGGATGGCAGATGCAAACGCCACGTCCACTGGCAGGCAGCTATCCAAATGATAGACATCGCCCCGGCCGCTGACGTGAGGACTGACCGGCCCTTTTACGTCTCCGCGTGGAGGCCGTTCAGCATTCTATAAAGATGAAGATTGACGGAAATGTCCGACTGGGTCTCGACATAGCGGAATTGACACATCATGCCACCGCTCCTTGTTCGCCAGATAACGCGACCTGACGTGAGAAGGGTAAACCTTGGGCCCACTTCATAAGTTGCATATGCCCGTCTAACGAGGTTAACCGCCGAGCCGAAACCGCGCCAGATAGAACGTTGGGTGCCCCTATGACCAAGGAAGACTTCAGAGCGTGGCGCGAGCATATGGGCTTAAACCGAAAGCAGACATGCGACGCGTTAGGCTTAGGCCGAAATACCCCCCAGCGGTAAGAGGACGGCAAGGCAGAATCCCGCTGCCCTTGATCATGATCTCGCTCCGTGGAAGAAGCTCTAGGTCGCGAAAACGAGGTAGCCATTGGGCGTTCATGCCAGCTAGATACGAAAAGCGGCTCCATGACGAAGACCTTTGGCTGGTCTGTGAGGTTAAGACCGGCTGCGTCGTTCTGATTGCAGGACACCCCTATGATGGCATGGCCGAGAACGAAGCCGCTGAAATAGTCGCACTACTCAATGCCGGTATGCTCGAGATTGATCCAGCGCCGCCATCGGCTGAGGCGGATTAAGGCAAAAAGCCCCGACCTTCTGGTCAGGGCCCACGCACCGCCTGAGCGACGCAAGCAATGCGCTGGTCTTGAACCTCGTTATCCCCGCATTGGTTCCCCAACGCACGCGGCTAGAACTCCACGCCAAGCCCGACATTGTCCTTAATGGCATAGCTATCGCCTAGATGGCGCAGGCTGGTATTGACCGATGCTTCCCCCATGAAGCGCGAATTTGCCGTCGCCCCAAGCCGCGGTTCTGTTCCGCGAGCACGCGCTTCTCATCTAGGTCAGAGTGGCTCAAGTCCGCGCCGGCAAACTGGGGTCCAACGCGGACGATCACGATGCGTTGCCCAAACCAGGTGACCGCCGGCCGGCAATCAGCGCAAACTCAGTCGGCGTTGCGCCCCATTTCGGCTGTTTCATGCCTATTTGCCGAACACGCCAGATATGCCGTTCGCATGGGCGGATTTAAGGTCCCGCCACCAAGCATGCGCCGCGGTCGTTGCCGCATTCCTCATCTTCTCGCCGGTTCTTTTGCGATAGGTACACCCTCGCGACCAATCCAGCTTCGGCGCGTTTCATTCCACCAGCGATGGAGATGAACTTTGGCTGATTACGAACTTCTCTACTGGTCAGTACCCTTTCGAGGCCAGTTTGTGCGCGCTGTGCTGGCCTTTGCTGGCAAGACATGGACAGAGGGCGGTGACACCAAGATCTCGCGGTTGATGGAGGGCCCGGTGGGAGACATGCCTGTGCCCTTCATGGGACCACCTGTCCTGATCGACCACAAGGCCGACACGGCCCTGGCCGAAATGCCAGCCATCATCCTCTATCTGGGTGAAACACTGGAGCTGATGCCGGATACGCCTGCATTGCGGGCCATGACGATCAAGATCGTCAATGACGCTAACGATGTCATCGACGAAGTCACCCTCAATGGCGGTGACCACATGTGGACCGAAAAGCGCTGGGAGGCGTTTGTGCCTCGGCTCGCGAAGTGGATGAGCATCTGGGAAGATACTGGCCGGCGAAATGGACTGGGTAAGGGCACCGGCCACATCCTTGGCGGTCAGGCGCCAGGCATTGCCGACGTGATTACCGCTACGCTCTGGACCACGATGACCGAGCGCTTCAGCAAAGTCCACGATCTATTGGAGGAAACCGCACCGATGACCGCCGCGCTCTGCCGGCGCGTCTCCGCGCTGCCGCCCCTCGCCAAGCTGGGCGAAACGGCTCGACAGAACTATGGGCGGGCCTATGCCGGTGGGCAGATCGGTGCCTCCATGGCCAAGATACTCAACGACTAGCCACCTGATGGGCCAGATGAATGGGCCGACAGTGGCTGGTTAGGTCTCCAAGGGGTGGATAGCGGACAGTCTGCTAATAGCGCCCGAAGTCGGGTGCTAAGGTTCAAAAGCCGAGGTCGGGCCCACGTAGGTCAGGCGAGTTGGGTCAAAAACCACTACGTGTGAAAGGTCGGGCTGAGACCGCGACGAATATAGCATGGCGAGAGCACCCCGCTTTCGCGCTTCATCGGATACTAACCATGTTGGAGCTATCGCGCCGGATGATCGGATGTCCTGCCAGATTACAGAGGCGGCCTGGTTTCCTCGTTCATCCGCGACCTGTTCGGCGTCCAGCCACATTGGAACAAGAACTCGTGGCACCCCGTCAGCCAAGTATCGCTTAATTGCAACTGCGGCCCCCTCTGCACTCAAGGAAGCATAGGCCGCAACTTGTCCTGAATGGTGAAATCGTCCTTCAGAGGCGTAGGCAGGCACCGCTGGAGTTTCAGCGACAGTTGCTGGCAAAAGCCGCCAGACTGGGCCGGAAAAACGGATTAGATCACTCACTGAATTCCCTCTCAGCAATGTGCTGTCCTTGACCTACCCAATAGTGGCGCGAGCGCGCAATTGAGCAAGCCCGCCAGGGGAGACGACCGCTTTTAGGCTCGGTGGTCGGAAGTCGAGATGTCCGCAATGGGGTCGACTGCTGACTGATGCCTTCCGGAGTGGGAAATCGTCCGCCCCCGGTCGAAACTGCGCCTCCCCATTCGTCGTTGAGCTAGACGCAACCCGATAGGAGACCCTTTATGTCCTATATTGATGGCTTCGTATTGGCCGTTCCGGCCGCCAACAAAGACAAATATATTGCGCATGCCAGCACAGGGCCGATCTGTTTAAGAAACTTGGCGCCACTCGCCTGGTCGAAACCTGGGCCGAAGATGTGCCGCACGGCAAGCAGACAGATTTCTATCGCGCCACCAAACTGGAAGAGGGCGAAGTGCCGCTCTTTTCCTGGGTTGAGTATCCCGACCGTGCCACCCGCAAGAAGGCTGGTGAGGACATGATGAACGATCCCGACGTACAGGCGATGTCCGAAATGCCGTTCGACGCCTCGCGCATGATCTATGGTGGCTTCGAAGTGCTGAGCGACACCGGCACCAAGGCCAAGCCGGGCTATGTCGATGGCATGATTTCCCCGGTTCCCGTCGCCAACAAAGAGGCTTATCGCGCCGCCGCCCAGGCACAGGCACCACTGCTTATTGAACAGGGTGCCCTGCGCGTCGTTGATACCTGGGGCGATGACGTGCCTCCCGGCGAAACCACCGACTTCCAGCGAGCCGTCGCCACCAAGGCCGACGAAACCATCGGCTTTTCCTTCATTGAATGGCCATCGCGGAAGGTGCGCGACGACGCTTGGAATATTCTGATGAAGGACCCCCGCATCGCCCCCGATCCAAAAATCTGGGACGCCTCCCGCTCGATCATGGGTGGCTTCGAGCCGGTCGTCGACCTCTAGGAGGAAAACCGTGCCAGCTCCCGCCCGTATTCCGGGCATCGGGCTGGCGCTCTAGAAACGGCACCACGCCACCAAGGCCCAATCCTTGCCTGACAAAATGGATTGAACGACGGCATCTTTAGGATTTTGCGTTGCAAGCCTAAGTGACGGAAATCGGGTCGGGAGCAGCTGTCACGGATATCATTTGCGAAAGGAGGCGGCCATCCCGGCCCGCTTTGCCCCGGTGTCCGCGCTTTCAGAGCACCGTCAACAGGGAATAAATCTGCCTTTCCCATCATGCCTGATGTCATCAATGCGCCACAGAGTTTCTTTGCTTGATAAGCATACCGTCGTTCCTAAAATTTCCCGACAAGGCAGCAAGTAGCGATGAATCTACCGCCATACGACCGAGACGGCGCGCGAGCGCTCATCAAGGAAAAACCCGGTGTGCCGTTCTCGGCATTTGACACTGCCACCCGTGCGCATCGGAGGAGCGATCTCAACCGAGAGGATGAGGCCGCGCTGCTGTTCTGCCTGGCAGCGGAACGCGCGGACGCCGAGTATGCCGCAGACGGATCCAAGCCAAATCAAGCGATGAACCACGTCGTGCGCGCAGGCATCGCGTTCAATCGTGCGGGAGAGATCGCCACCGCTGAACCGCTTCTGCGCCAGGCCATCGCCTTCGATTGGGTTGCGCAGGGACTGCCGCAAGATAAGCACATGATTGAATGGGCGTTCTATCATCTGCTGCTCAATGTCAAAGGCGAAGCGGACCGTTTCGTAAGCCTGTTCGATGAAGCTGTTTCGCGCTCGGCGAAGGTCGGCCGGGACTTTACGACGATCCACCCCCATCAGGAACATCTGCTCGATATTGCCATCGAGATGGGGCAGCGCCCCATCGTCCAGAGGTTGGCCGGCAAGATCGCGGGTCGCCGTCCGGCTAAGAAAGCCGTCAAGGACTTGCTGAAGCGCGCCGAGGCCTTCCTTTCAGATCGGGCATGACTCCCCGCGGTCATGACCTTCATCCCAGCATTTCGGCACGGGCAATGCCCAGCTCGACTTCAAGGACACGAAATTCGACTGGGCGCAGTAGCAGCTCAAGGGCTGCTACTGCGCAGTGTGGATAGCCCCAATGTTTGCCGATAGCCTTGAGGCGACGTTTATGACCCGCAGTCTTTCATATTGAGGTAGCGCACGCCCGAATGACCGCTTTCAGGCGCTCTGGTGATCGCGACCAATGACTGGAATGGGGTCGAGTGCGGACTGGCCTGTTTCGCCTCGGAAGCGGACTGGCGTTAGAAGCACGTGAGGCCAGGGTGGTGGACGCGATCCGCCCCAGCGCGTTTCGATTGCCTCACTGCGCGGCGTTTTGCAGGTTGGCGGTCATTTCGGCGAGGCCTGCTTCTCGCGTCATAATCGGCGCGTAGCCGAGTTCGCGGCGCGCCTTGCCGATGTTGAGCGTTATCGTAACGGCCGATGTGGCGAAGGACTGCAAGGTCAACGGAGCGGTGATCTTCCCCCCCGAAAGCCCGTACAGCCGATCGCCCACACCGGCGATGAAACGTAACAGTGCGCGCGGCACCGACTTTTCTGGTGCCGTGACGCCTTGCGTGGCCATCAGCGCGGTTGCAAAATCGCGGAACCGGACGGGCCCCTCGTCGCCAAGAAAGTAGATCTCGCCGCCTTTGCCCCTGGCGATCGCCAGTTCAATGCCATGACAGAGATTGGCGATGTGGATGGTCGTCGTCAGATAGTCGCCGCCACTGATCCAGGCGAACTGCCCCGATTGAACAGCACCTAGCAGATGGGGTAAGGCAGTCGTGTCATCACGCCCCCAGACAAAGCGGGGCCGAACCACAATGACATCCATGCCACCGCCATTGTTGGACAGGGCGTAGCGTTCGGCGGCGGCTTTGCTGCGAGAATACGATCCGGCGGGGCGACGCGGCAAAGGATGGCGTTCATCGACATTGATGAGGGGGCGTCCATCAGCCAGAACGGATTCCGTGCTGAGATAAATCGCCCGCTGGATGCCCCCTGCCCGCGCCGCCTTGAACACCGCCTTGGTGCCTTCTTCATTGACGCGCTGTTGGCTTTCGGTGCCCGGACCATGATCGGTATCGGCGGCCGCGTGGATCAGTACGTCACATCCTTCCATGCCAGGCACCAGATCGGCGCTGATAAGATCACCTGAAAAGGGCCTCGCGCCGAGTTCTGCGACCACTCTTTCCGACTTGGCGGATCGCGCCAGTGCGGTCACGGGGATGGCCTTGCCGACAAAATGACGGATTAGGTTGCGGCCGACATAGCCACTGCCACCAGTGATAAAGATCCTAGCGATTGGCCAGCCGACGGCGGTCGCCGCGGCAATGGCCGCGTCGTCTCGTTCAGTCATGTTCGTTTTCCCGTTTTGGAGTTCTAGCTGCCGGCTTTGTCGTCCGGGGTTGCGGTCACCAGCCAATCGATCTCACTAATTATCCGCGATCGATCGCTCGAGGCGAAATGGTGGAAATCCAGATATTCGAGGAACTTTAGCCCCTCTAAGGCCAGATAGGCCAGAAGGGCGCCGCGTGGGGACGAGGCGGTCTCGATGATCCGACTGATCGTTTCCGCCTGGCTCTTTTGCATGCGCGCACGCAAGGCAGGGTCGAGTGTCAGAGCCATACTGAGGCCCAGGGCCACCGGCTTGAAATGTTCTGGCGGCGGCTCTTCCGCGACCTTTATGCGCCCGCGAATGGCGAGACTATTCGATGAGGCAAGGTCTGCCTCGACAGCGGCGTGATGCTCGCGGTCGCGCCGAAAGGCCCGCTCCACAATCGCCTCGATCAAGTTCTGCTTGGTCTTGAAGTCATAAATGACACTGGCTTTGCTAATGTCGGCCTCGGCAGCCACGGCATCCAATGTCAAACTGGCGGCACCCAGTCGAGCAACCACCGCCTCGCCAGCATCGAGAATAGCCTGCTGGTCAATGACGCGCTTTCGTCCCACTTACGTTACCCATATATTTCCGTCCGGATGGTTATAAATCGAGTCGAACGCTTCGTCTATAATCGATCAGGCCGCAATCCAAGAGCGGCAGCTTTTCGAGTGGCAGCTTTGGGCAGCTGCGGACGGCGATGAACGACTGAAACGGGTCAACGCGCCCCCTCCCTCCTTGAGGGGGGCATTCAGTTGTCCTATTAAAGCAACTCAAACGCGCCTTATGTTCTATTTATAGAACAACTATTGAGTTTCAGCGTCAGGCTGGATAGCTTCTCGATAAAATGGCACACGAGCTAGCCTCGTGATCTATTTATGGAGCACGCATGCCAAAGCCGGCAAACCGCCCAATCTCCCGTTATGCCAAAGAAGCGGCCGAACTGCTCGGCCTTCTGATCCGGCGCGCGCGCGTCGAGCACCGGATGACGGCTGGCGAAGTGGCCGAGCGGGCGGGCATGTCGCGCGGGCTGGTCCACCGCATTGAAAAAGGGGATATTGGCGCGTCCATCGGCGCGGCCTTCGAGGTCGCGTCCGTGGTGGGACTGCGCCTGTTCGACCAGGATGCGCGCGGCATGACCCTGAAGGCCAGCGAAGCCCGGTCCGTCAATACGTTGCTACCGCAGGCCGTGCGCGCCTCGACTGGCAAGGTGAATGATGACTTCTAGGGCAAGCGACATCCCAAACCAGGCTGCCCGAGCAGACGGAGCCCATCGTTGCCAGGCTCCTCACGCGCGCCAGCGGCCAGTTCGTCTTCAATTATGGCCGCTCCTATCTTGATAGGCCCGATGCGATCTCCCTGTAAGCGCCGGAACTGCCCTTGCGCGCGGGCGTGCTGCCGCTTCCGGCCGGGATGATGATGCCGAGCGCGATCCGCGATGCCGCCCCTGACGCGTGGGGGCGGCGCGTCATCATCAATCGCATGCTGGGCCGGGCGGGCATGCAAGCGGACCCGGCGGAAATCGATGAGCTGACCTATATGCTGCAGTCGGGGTCCGACCGGATCGGCCCGCTGGACTTTCAGCGCTCGGCGAAGATTTACGTGCCGCGCGACGAACCGGCAGCGTCGCTTGCACAGATGCAGGAAGCCGCAGATCTTGTGCAGACAGGGGTGAAACTGCCGAAAGCGCTGGATGTCGCGCTTTTCCATGGCAGCGCTGTAAATCAGCGCGCTAAGAATTTAGTTTGCCTCAATTTGGCAGCGAAGCACTCGACAGTTCGCCTCACTTGGAAAATGGAAGGCAACAGTTCGCCCCAACTCACATTAGCGACGGCACAGGCTTCTCAATATCGGCAGATGAAGGATCAAGGCTGGTGGGGGCGGGTAAGGGGTTCGTAGACGCCCGGATAAGCATTCCTCCAGAGAATCTTGAGTTTGGTTGTTTCAGCCATTCCGTCGGGAAGCACGACGACCAAAACGCGTGGATTCTGGCGTCCAGCTTGAAACGTATCCGGGATACGCCTATTGTGTCAGATAAGGAGTTGCCATGAGCGTTCAGGAGCGGATCAAGCGATATCGAAAGTGTGGTGCCGGCGCGGATCTGGTTCGCGTCGAGGTGCTGGTTCCTGCTGGCTCACGCGAGGAAATACTAGCTCAGGCGTCAGCCATGCGAAGCAGTTACCGTGTTCGCCGCGATCGCCTGCAGGAGAGTATTGACCAGGCCGTCCGCGATTATGGCGTCAGGGTGCTGGACAATATTGACCTGTCCCGCCTCCAGAACGTGGATGAGAAGGCCCGTGTTTTGGGCAAGGCATTGATGGACCGAGGCGACGCGAAGGCCTTCATTGCAGGGCGCAGGCTTTATTCCGCGGCTATGGCGTAAGTCATGGCACTCACCTCGCTGCAGAAGCAAGTGATGGCGGTTATCGCCGCCAATCGTTCGGACACCAGTTACATGGCTGGCGGCGCAGTCCTCAACAAGGACTGGTTCCGGCTGTCGGACGACCTGGACATTTTCCACGACACCGACGAAGAGATCGTGGCGACCGCCAAGGAGGATATTGCGGCCTTGGAGAGCGCCGGGTTCAAAGTCTCCGTCGACATTATCATCTATGGCGTCGTTGAGTGCACTGTCTCAAGGGACGGGTACGATACCATACTGCAGTGGATGAGCGAGACCCGATATCGATACTTCCCACTCGTTCGTGACCCAGAATGGGGTGTGCGGCTGAATACGGCCGACCTGGCGATTAACAAGGTCGGAGCGGCGTCGAGCCGAAGCAAGGCTCGGGACTATATCGATCTGATAACGATCGACGAGCGGTATTGCCCGCTGGGGCCGCTTGTACTTGCCGCATCAGGCAAGCCACCCAACTACTCGCCCCAAAGGATCATCGATGAGATCCGCCGCCGCTCGCTATCACTGCCGGCCGAGGACTATCTATCGGTGCGAGGACTCCCCCAGGATATGACTGCCGTAGGTATTCGTGACAGCCTGACCGCCGCACTGGATCGCGCGGAAAACTATATCCACGCCGCAGACCCCGAGTTGGTGGGTGTACTAACCGTGGATCAGGCTGGCCAACCAGTGGAAGCTGCGTATCCCAACGAAGGTGTGTCGCTTCGCCGGGCCACGGACGAAGCCGAGACGGTGCCGACAATCCCGGATGAGACGCCAGGCTTCTAACATGCGCCGACCGCCAACCTACGATACTGAATCGTAAGGTTTTCGTCTTCGGCTTGTGACCGGAAATCAATTTCACGCGGCCAATCTCGCTCGAGGTTGCAGCCAAAAGCAGCCTGTGGGCTCATACAATCAGGCGAGGGGTTGGCCTCGGTCCCTGCCACCCCTAAAGCCACCGCAGGTCGTCGCCTTTGACGACTGAGAAACAGAATGGAGAGACAAGTGCAAGATGACAAACGTCACGTCGAGCAGGTTCGCTTGGCGGGGTGGACCGCGGGAGCTTCCGAGAAGGACAAAAGCACCAATCCGCATCGCGGCAAAAAGAATGCGGACGAGGCGAACTGGGACGAAGCCTGGGAGAAGGGCTTCGCGGGCCAGGATTATGAAGTTTGGTCTTAGTTTCTCAGTCGTGCCGAACGTCGAACGGCGGCGCCTGAGCGCCGCCGCGTCTAGTCAGATCCAGGCGGGAACCATGTTGCCGGCATAGCGGGCACCGAATGCACCCTCGGGCAAAACCTCGCTGATCCGGGTCAGATCATCCGCCGGCAGCACGAGACTGGCCGCACCAACATTTTCTTCCAGGCGTTCGATGCGACGGGTGCCAGGAATGGGAAAATATCATCACCCTGGCAGCGTCGCTGCAACCTTGCCATCAACGGCTGCGGTCGATTTCAGCGCGCCTGCCTGAGCCGGTTATTCCGCCGCGGTAACCGCGTCGACGAACATAGTGCGAAAGCGGGGGGCGTCCAACTCAAGAGCGACATTGACTTCGCCAGCGCCTATCCCCGGCTCCACATCATCCTTGAAGGAGAGCATCTGCCCGTAGGATCGACCAAAATTAGTATCGACCGCAGCCTTTATCGTGGCGCTGCGAACGATCAAGCTGGGGTCGATCGCTACGGCAGCGATGACTTCATCCCACAGCGGCAGGTCCATCCAGGCGTTCTCGGTGAGATAGCTGCTGAGCGCGGAGTTGGGTTGGGTCATATCTTCGACCAGCTCTGCATCCACCATCACGGTAGTGTTGACCAGGCCAGTGACGACGATAGAGGCAAAGCCGGCCGTCAGCACGATCTGGGCGGCCTCGGGGTCGAAAACGGTGTTGAAAGCATCTATCGATTTGACTTCGCCGCTGGCGACGTCGAAATCGGCCTTCGGCCCGTTCGAAATCACAACGCTTTTGACCAAGCTTGCAAACTCGGAATCCTGACGCACGGCCAAGGCTATATTGGTTAGCGGCCCTGCGGCAACGATCGTCACTTCGCCAGGGTACTTGTGCACCTGTTCGACCATGAATTGGACTGCGGACAAATCTTGGACGACAATCTTGGGATTGCCTTCGGCAAGGTCGGGCGCCAGACCTGGATCAAAGTCGGCAGGTTTGTCCTCGTAGTTGTTCCAGGCTCCCTTCCAGCTGATCGGACCATACAAGTTCTCCCAGATTGCCATGCGCTGGGGCGTGTTGACGAGCGGTTCACTGGCGCCGGCATAGACCGGGATCTCGGGATGCCCGGCGATCTCGAGAAAACGCAAGGTGTGGGCCACCCCTTTTGCCAGCCAGTCGTCTCCGACGACGCCGGTAATGCCGAGCAGCTCGACGTCGGGATTATTAAGGAACAGCAAGATGGGCTGCACGGCAGTGCCGCCGGGGCCTGTGAGATCCTGATCATAGATGAACTTGGCAGCAAATGCCGGCTGGGCGAAAGTTGCGAGCGCAAGCACCGAACACGAGCGAAGAATTTTGAGCATGCGGATTCCTTGAACGGGTAAAGTCCGTCGAGTACGGCTGGGATTGACGACTTCAAGACTATTCCTCAGGAAAACAGGCTTGTCAGGCCTATGTATTCGTGGATGCTCGTTCAAGCTATTGAACGGGGTAGACCATGCAGATCGACGATGTGCGGGCTTTTGCCTGGGTGGTTTCATCGGGCTCACTGTCCCGCACCGCGCGCGAACAGAACCTACCCAAAGCAACACTAAGCCACCGGCTAAGACGTCTAGAAAATGATGTCGGCACCGCACTGCTGATCCGCTCGGCCGCTGGTCTGACGCCCACGAAGGCAGGTTGGGCGTTCCTCAGGCATGCCGAGGAGGTAAACCTCGCCTACACGCGCGCGTTGGATTCTGTGGCGAGCGAAAAGCCGGCACAAAGCGTGCGCCTGAGTGTGGGAGCAACCGATGAACTGTCCACCAACCTACTAGCGCCTCTATCGCTCCGGTTTGCGAGGTCGCACCCGGAAGTGTCACTTGATCTACATGTCATGCCGCTGGGCAGGTTGCTGTCGCGTGAAACCGACCTGGATTGCATGATCTGTTCAGGTTTACCGGCAATCCTGGGGACAGCAAATCTGGTTGCCCGTGGGTTCTCACGTTATGTCAGCCGCCTCTATGCGGCCCCCACCTATTTGGCAGAAAGAGGAACGCCCACGCATCCCGACAACCTGCGACAGCACGACCTGATCTCCGGCGAAGGCCCGTCGGGCGTTGTCCCATGGGCTTTAGAAAATGGTCAGGCCAGTCAGTTGATCGAACCGCGCGGCCCATTGCGTGCCAACGATAATTGGGTGGCCAAAGTGTGCGTCCTGCAAGGCTATGGCATCGGGCTGTTCCCAGAGTTCTTCGCCCAGGAACATGTTCCAACCGGTGACCTAATCGAGGTATTGCCCGCCTGGACCACCGCCCCGACTTCAGTAACCGTCCTTTACCACGACCACCGCTTCGCCAATCCCCACATCCGGGCTTTCGTCGACTTCCTGGTAAGTGAGTTTGAAGGCTTTTACTGTTTTCCCTATCGCCAGAGGGACGTGTTCCGGCCCATGCCAGGTGGAAGCACCACAAGACAAAAGGGGCGACGGTAAAGCAGGCGAGCGCAAGCCAATGGCTCCTTCGCACGCGGTGCAATTCGAGTTTTTGATGCTAATAGATGCGCAGGCGCCCACCTTGTTGCGGAGATCGTAGCGCTCGAAAACGATCGCCTTTTCGCTGCAAAGTCGACGGCCCGACTACACAGCCGATCGATCTCGGAGGACCCCAGTGACCCGTATGGCTCTTTGGCCGCCGCTCGGTCCAGGTCCCTCATTATCTCCGTCACCGACATACAGCACGGCACAGTCAGCCCTATGCTCGGCCAGAACCAACAAATAGGGGACTGACGGATTCACTGTCGACAAACAGCATACAAAGACTGTACTTTATAAAAATTGCTAGGCGTGCGGCCGCTTTGGCGGCGCTGACATGGACAAGGATACGATGAACACTGAGATCTTTACCGGCGTGATCCCGGCCCTGATGACACCATGCAAGGTCGACCGTACGCCTGATTTCGAGGCGCTGGTTCGCAAAGCCCGGGAGTTGATCGCGGCGGGCATGTCGGCCGTGGTCTATTGTGGGTCGATGGGTGATTGGCCGCTGCTGACTGACGCCCAGCGTCAGGAAGGCGTGGCGCGCCTGGTCCAGGCCGGCCTGCCGGTGATCGTTGGTACGGGCGCCATCAATTCGGCGTCGGCTGTGGCACTTGCCAGTCATGCCCAGCAGGTTGGCGCCGCCGGTCTGATGGTCATTCCGCGCGTGCTGTCGCGCGGCAATTCGGCGACGGCACAGCGGCACCATTTCGAGGCTGTCCTCGCGGCAGCGCCCGATCTGCCGGCCGTGATCTACAATAGTCCCCATTATGGCTTCGAGACCAAGGCCGACCTGTTCTTCTCCCTGCGCGCCAAATACAAGAATCTGGTGGGCTTCAAGGAATTCGGCGGCCCTGCCGCCATGACCTATGCTGCCGAGCACATTACCAGCGGCGACGACACCGTCATCCTGATGGCCGGCGTCGATACCGGCGTCTATCACGGCTATGTCAAGGCAGGCGCCACCGGCACGATCACCGGCATCGGCAACGCCCTACCCCGGGAAATCCTCCATCTGGTTGCCCTGTCCAAGGCCGCCGCCGCTGGCGACATCGATGCGCGGACCCGCGCCCGTGAACTGGGCGAGGCACTCGATGTGCTGTCGAGCTGGGATGAGGGCACTGATCTCGTGCTTTACTACAAGTACATGCTCGAGCTGAAAGGCGAGGCCGCCTACAAGCTGCATTTCAATGCCACCGACGAGCTGTCGCCTAGCCAGCGCGCCTGGGCCAAAGCGCAGTTCGAGCAATTCAACACCTGGTACGCCGCCTGGAGCCAGTTGCCCGGCGCCGGCCAGACCACCAAGCCGTAGCCTTCCTCCCTGACCTGCGGCTAAAGGCCCTCCCTTGCCGGAGGGCCTTTCTTTTTCTGTCAGTCGGCTGCCGCCAGACCAAGCGCCGCCAAACGATCGAGATGCTGCAGCTCGGCCTCGGTCAGCACGATGCCCTCGGTCTCCGCTTTGCGCCGCGCTGCAAAGCGGCGCTGTGACGGCAGGCGGGCGCCCTGCCCCACAATGGCTTCGAACAGTGTTTCGGCCCGGGCGAACGGGTCCCCAGGGCGTCCAGCAGCGAAACGCTCGGGGGAGAACGCGATGACCAGCTCGCCATGGGCCGGCGATAGGGCCGTGGTCCCCAGCGCCTCGAGCGCGCCGGCACTGGTCAGATCGCCGATCATGACACCGGCCAGGAGCTCGATCATCGTACTCAGCGCCGATCCCTTGTGCCCGCCGAACGGCAGCATGGCGCCAGCAAGTGCCGCTTCGGGCGAGGTGGTGGGTTCGCCCTGGGCATCGATGGCCCATCCCTGCGGCAGCGGCGTTCCGGCGCGGCGATGCAGCTCGATTTCGCCGCGCGCAGCGACGGATGTCGCAAAGTCGAACACATAGGGTTCGACCTGCTGCCGTGGCCAGCCGAAGGCAAAGGGATTGGTGCCGAATAGCGGCTCGCTGCCGCCCCAGGGCGCGACGGTGGCATAGCTGGGGCACATGACAATGGCCGCCAATCCGTGGCCCGCAACGGCCTCCACTTCCGGCCACAGCGCTGAAAAATGCGTGCAGTCGTTTATCACCATCGCGGCAAGGCCAAACGCCTTGGCGCGGTCGACCAGCAGGGGCAGACCCAGCTCGAAGGCTGGGCTGGAAAAGCCATGTTGTCCGTCGATCCGGACAATGGCGCCGTCTTCAAGATCGGCAATCGCCGGCACGGCGTCGCCACGGACCTTGCCAGCCCTCAGCGTGCGCAACACGCCTTCGATGCGAAAAATGCCATGCGACTTGCAGGCATCCCGTTCGCCGGCCGCGATGACCCGGGCCACGGCATCGGCCTGGACGTCACTCATGCCGGCGCCAGTAAGGATTGCCCAGATGCGGTTCTGCAGGTCGGCAAAGGCAATTGTGGTGCCGCTCATGCAACGCTCTCCCCGGCAAGATAATCCACCAGCATGCGCAGACCGAAGCCGGTGCCGCCTGGCGGGCTCAGCGGACTGCCGTTTGGCGCATAGGCCGGACCGGCGATATCGATATGCAACCACGACGTTTCCTTGGAGACGAATTTCTCAAGGAAGGCCGCGGCAATGGAGGCATTGCCGTAGGTTACGCCCGGCCAGTTCACGAAATCGGCGAAATCGGATTTCAGCTCGTCGTGAAACCCTGCATCGACAGGCATGGGCCAGGCCAGCTCGCCCGTGCTTTGCGCCGCCCGCAGTAACCGGTCCATAGCGGGACGATCATTGCCATAAACACCGGCATAGCGAGGACCGAGGCCGATCTGCACCGCATAGGTCAGGGTAGCGACGTCGATGAGCTGGCTGGGCGCAAAGCGCTGCTGGAGATAGGCCAGGCAATCGGCAAGCACCAGACGGCCTTCGCAGTCGGTGTTGCGAATCTCGACATTGGGGCCGGCGAGGCTCTTCACCACGTCACCGGGCCGGCTCGCCGAGCCGCTCGTCATGTTCTCGGCAAGACCCAGCGCCGCAACGACGGAGCGCCTGATCCCCAGCCGGGCCATTGCGGCCATGCTGGCGGCGATCGTCGCCGCTCCGGCCATGTCGTTCTTCATCTCCCACATGCCTGCGACGGGTTTGATGTGGATGCCGCCCGTATCGAAGGTCACGCCCTTGCCGGCAAGACCGACCGTTGCGCCTTCGCCTTTCAGGCGCAGCACCACCATGCAGGGCGGATTGACCGAGCCCTGTCCCACGGCCAGCACCAGGTTGGCCCCGAGCTCTTCCAGTTTCCAGGCCTCGAGGATCTCGACCGCGATGCCAAGGGGCGCGCAAAGTCTTTCAATCCGCGCGGCGAGCTCCAGGGGTGGCAGCATGTTACCCGGCTCGTTGACCAGGTCGCGGACGCTGTGGGTGGCTTCGGCGGCAATCCGGAGGCGCTTGACACTATCGACCACAGCCTCGGGACAGTCCAACAGCGTGAGACGGCCGGGACCCGTATGCTGGTCGCTGCGATAGATGTCGAAGCGATAGGAACGCACCAGAAAGCCATAGACGAACTCACCAAATAGGGCGACGTCGAGTCCTTCCGGGCAGCTCAGCGCCAACCCTCCCGATAGGTCGAGGCATCTGACCGCCAGCCGCGCTCCGGCGGCCTGCGCCTCGAACACCGATGCGTCGTCCGACACTCCGACCAGCACGAGCCTATCTTCTTCATGCCCTTCGGGGGCCAGCAGAATTGTAATGTCGCCAGTGTCGGCGGCAAAGCCCTCCGCGCGCAGAACTCGCGAAAGGCGCTCGGGCCGGGCGGCCGATTTGATGAAGCTGCCCAAGCTCCCGCGGTTCAGTATCTTAGCCACCGTACCGGCGGTGCCGGAGGCTCCGGAGGCCTCGAAAATTACGTCCATCTGTTCCTCACGCATAATCCCGTCGAGCTGATCATAGAAGTATGCACAATGTCGACAGCTGATCAAAGGCCAAGGTCTTTTGCCACGCTCTCGGGCAGGTTGCACAGCAAACAGTCACGGCAGAATTCTGCAAAGAAAACGATTCAGAGCTACTTGTCGACAAATTGGATACGCGATAGCATCCGGTCAAAATGAGGTGCATGGCGTGATTGGTACAGGCCTTATCGACCAGTTCATGGCGAGCGTTCGCCGCCCCGGGGTGACGGCAGTTGACCTGATCGGCGGCGTCGGCAGGATGGTGCATGAAACGATTGGCACGAGGCTGCTGACCGCGTCGGTCTATGACATGGATGCCCGCCAGTCCAAGCGCGTCTATTCGGAAAATCTCGACGCCTATCCCTTGGGGGGCTCAAGCCCATTCTGGACAACCACTACACCGAGGTCGTGTTGCGCCAGCACCAGATCTTCCACACCCTGCGCATCGAGGAGATCGCCGAAGTCTTCTCCGACTGGCCGCTGATCCGCTCGCTTGGCAACGGATCCAACGCCAATATTCCAGTCGTCGTTGACGGCAAAGTCATCGGCACGCTGAACCTGCTGCATGAGGCGGACTACTACACTGCCGAGCGCCTCGCGCCAGCCGCCGCGCTGCTGCCCTACGCTACCATCGCCTTCCAGCACCTAGCAAAATCGATGCGCGAGGCGAGTCATTGATGCCGTCGCCTAAGCAACGGGTCGGCACGCGCCGGCCCCAATCAGGAGAGTGTCGGCGGAAATTGGGAACCGCCGATCCAACAAGGGAAAGAACCATGAAACTACGTGTTGCATTGCTGACCAGCGTTGCGTTTGCCGGTGTCGCGGCCGTCCTGCCGGCCTGGGCGCAGGACCCGTTCCGTATCGCCTATCTCGCCTCCTCCAGCCAGAACGGCTACAATCAGGCCATCTTCGCAGGCATCCAGGAGGCGGCGGCCGAAAAGGGTATCGAAGTCGAGATCTTTGACGGCGCATTCGATTCCACCGTGCAGTTCTCGCAGGTCGAAGACGTGGTCGCCGGCGGCCGCTTTGACGCCTTCATTGTCACGCCCAACGACACCGTGGGCATTGCCCCGGCGCTGGAGGACGCGACCGCCGCCGGTATCAAGGTTGCCACGACCCTGTTCCCGGTCGGCCCTGACCTCACCAATATGGAGCCGCAGGTTCCTGGCCTCACCACCACGGTTGCCGCCAACCCTGCCGACGGCGCGCGCGCCCAGGCCGAAGCGGTTGCCGCATACTGCGCCGACAAGGACCCGTGCCGGGTTGCAGTCATCATCGGTCAGCTGATCTATCCGTTCGACAACCTGCGCAACGAAACCTTCAAGGAAGTGCTGGCGCAGCATCCAAACATCCAGATCGTAGCAACCGGCGAGGGCAACTACGATCCCGACGCATCGCTGACCGCCATGCAGGATATCCTGCAGGCCAACCCGGAAATCGACGCCGTCCTATCCAATGCCGACCAGCACCTGATCGGTGCCGAAATCGCACTCAGCGACTTCGGCTACGAGCCGGGCTCTGTCTACATGATCGGCGGCGGACTCAACCAGATCACGGTCGATGCGATCCGTGCTGGCACTGTCTCGGCCACGCTGGCCGAAGTCCCGCACAGCATGGGCAGGGCCGCGCTCGAAGCGGTGGTCACCACACTGGAAGGCGGCACCGCGCCGACCTGGATCAACCCCAACGACCTGGTCGAAACGCCCGTGATCGTCACCAAGGAATGGCTCGACGCCAACCCTGATTTCGTCGCCGAGTGGCAGGGCTGAGCGCTTTTACAAGAGTCGGGCGGGACCGCGTGGTCCTGCCCATCCTCCACCCTAGCGGAGGTCCGTTGCCATGGTAACGAACGGGACGACGTCGGTACGGCTGTGGGGTGTCGAGAAGAGCTTCGGCTCTAGCAAGATCCTGCATGACATCAAGCTCGATTTCCGGGCCGGCGAAGTGCATGCCCTGATCGGCGAGAATGGCGCGGGCAAGTCCAGCGTCGGCAAGATCATCGGCGGCTATTACTCGGCCGATCGCGGCGAGGTCGAAATCTCGGGCACGCCGCTCGACCAGTCGACGCCGCGCCGTGCGCTGCAACTGGGCGTGGCGATGATCCACCAGGAATTGCAGCTCGTGCCGCAGCTGACCGTGGCTGAGAACGTGTTTCTCGGCCTGGAAGCAAATGTCGCCGGGCTGCTAAGCGGGTCGGACAACAAGCGCTTTGCAGCGCTGGAAGAACGGTGCCGCTTCGGCCTCGATCCGCGCCGGAAGGCGGAAGACCTGTCCATTGCCGACCGGCAGAAGGTCGAGATCATGCGCGCCATTGCGCGCGATGCCCGCATCATCATCATGGACGAGCCGACCTCGTCGCTGACGGCCGACGAGGCCGAGCGGCTGCACCGGGTCATCGCAGACCTTCGGGCGCAGGGTCGCACCATCATCTATGTCACCCATTTTCTCGATCACGTGCTAGCCGCCTGCGACCGCGTCACCATCATGCGCGACGGCCGCGTCGTGCGCACCGGAGATATTGCCGGCGAGACTAAACAAAGCCTCGTGGAAGCCATGCTCGGCAAGAGTGCCGAGGTCGCCTATCCCGAACTGCCGGCCCGGCCCGATGCATCGGTTGCCCCGCGCATTGCGATGCGCGGCGTCAGCAGCCATGCCGGCATTCGCGACATCAACCTCGCCATCCGCCCGGGTGAGGTCGTGGGTCTTGTGGGCCTTGTCGGGTCGGGCCGCAGCGAAGTGGCCCGCGCCCTCTTCGGTGCGGACAAGGCGCTGACCGGCACGATCACCCTCGACGGCGAGGACCTGACCAGGCTGACCCCCAAGGAAGCGGTGCGGCGCGGCATCGCCTTCATTCCGGAAGACCGCCGCAAGCAGGGCCTCAACCTGGTGCAGCGCACACGACCTAATATGAGCCTGCCACATCTCAGCCAGATCAGCCGCTTCGGCTTTCTCGACATGGGCGAGGAACGCCGCCGCACCAAGGCGATGATCGAGCATTTCGGCATCTCCCCCGCCGGGATCGATGGCGAAGTGGCCTATTATTCGGGCGGCAACCAGCAAAAGGTGCTGCTATCCAAATGGGCCTATGGGAAGCCGGGCGTCGTCATCCTCGACGAGCCCAGCCGGGGCGTTGATATCGGCGCCCGCCGCCGTATCCACGATTTCATCGTCGAACTCGCGCAGACCGGCGCAGCCGTACTGCTGATCTCCTCCGAACTGGAGGAGGTGCTGAAGCTGTCGCATCGCGCCTACCTGATGAGCCAGGGCCGGATCATCGGCGAGGTCGAGAGTGCCACTATCAGTGTCGAAGATGCGCTGTTCCGTCTCTTCAACGTCCAGAAGGCGCAAGAGCAAGCTGTGCTTTTGCCCGAACAAGGTTGAAACCCATGGCCGAAACCCACGTCACCGCCCCGGCTGCGCCGACCCGCAGCACCTTCTTGCTCAGCGACTTCCTGCGCGAATATGGCATTCTCATCATCATCGCGCTGCTGATGATCGGCCTGACCCTGCTCAGCCCGTCTTTTCTCTCGCCGCGCAACCTGCTCAACATTCTCAATCAGAGTGCGCCGCTGGCCCTGATCGCAGCCGCGCTGACCCTGGTGATCATCAGCGGCGGCTTCGATCTGTCGACTGGCGCCATATTCGGGGTGGCAAGCGTCTCGGCCGCCTGGCTTGCGGTCAATGTCGATCCTACCCTTGGCATGATCGCCGGGCCGCTGCTCGGCCTGCTGCTCGGGGTGATCAATGGCCTCATCATCACCGGCTTCAACGTCCATTCGTTCCTCGCCACCCTGGCCTCGAGCATGGTCTATCGCGGCATCGCCGTCCTGATCACCGGCGGTGCACTGATCCCGGTGCGCATGGAGGAATTCGCGTGGCTGGGCCGTGGCCGCGTCGGCATGGTCAACGTCGCGGTGCTCATCTTGCTGGTCTTCACCGTGGCCATGATGGTCCTGCTCAACCGCACCACGTTCGGTCGCCGCGTCATCGCCGTGGGCGGCAATGAAGAAGCCGCGATTCTGTCGGGCGTGCGGACCAAATTGGTGCGGATTGCCTGCTTTGGCCTGACCGGCTTTGCCGCGGGCCTAGCCGGCATCATCGCGGTATCGCGCATTTCCATGGGCCAGCCCCAGGCCGGTGTCGGCCTCGAACTCGAGGCCATCGCCGCCGTCATTTTGGGCGGCACCAGCATCTATGGCGGCGCCGGCGCGGTCTGGCGGTCCATTGCCGGCGTGCTGCTGTTGGCCCTGATCGGCAACGGCTTCAACATCCTCAACGTCAATCCGTTCTTCAAAGACCTGACCACTGGCGTCATTATCGTGGTTGCGGTTGCCCTGAGCGCAGGTAAAAAGCGTAGATAGGCACGCCATACCGGGGGACAGTATGAAGGCGAAGGACGAGGAAAACGGCAGTGTAAAGGGCCGGGTGCGGGGCCAAGGCGCCCGCACCGTCTATGACACGTTGCGCACGGCCATTCTCGATCTCAGCCTCGATCCGGGCAGCCCGCTCGACGAAGCGACGCTGTCCGAGCGGTTCGACATGTCCCGCACCCCGATCCGCGAAGCCCTGGTGCGGCTGGTGGCCGAAGGGCTGGTCAAGACCCTGCCCAATCGCAATACGGTGGTGGCCACTATCGATTTCGAGCAATTGCCGGTCTATTTTGAGGCGCTGACGCTGATGTATCGCGTCACCACGCGTTCGGCGGCGGTGCACCGGCACGACGAGCATATGCACGACATCCGCCAGCATGCGGCCAGCTATGCAGAGACGGTCCGGCAACATGACGCCCCGGGAATGATCCAGACCAACCGCGATTTCCATATGGCCATCGCCACGGCCGGTGGGAATTCCTATTTCACCGCCCTATTCGGGCGCCTGCTCGACGAAGGCCGCCGCATCCTGCGGCTCTACTACCGCTCCTTCGACGACAACCTGCCCCGCCGCTATGTCGATGAGCATGAACAGATGATCTTAGCCATTGAAACCCGCGATGCCGAGCGGGCCGACACCCTGGCCGCTGAGCATGCGGCTCAGATCGTCAAGCAGATCCAGAGCTATATCGCCCGGGCGACGGTCACGGGCATCTCCCTCGGAACGGAACGGATTTGATGGCCAGGATAGCAGTCGTCGGCGCGGGTCATGCGGTCCCGAGATCGATGGTCTGCCCACTTCCTCGGGCAACGCGGCGCTGATCGCCCTGTCCGAGATCGCGCCGATCGCCAGCCCCGGCATTCTGACCGCGGTGCCCAAATGGCTGCTGGATCCGCTCGGACCGCTGCCCGTGCGCTGGACCGACGTGTCGGTGTTGCTGCCCTAGCTGCTCGCCTTCCTCGCCTCGGCAATCCCAACCCGGTCGCCTGCAACCAAGGCCGGCCTGTGAGGTAACGGCTCGCCCCGTCCGGAGCGGTCGTGCATCCGCCGCCAAATTGCTTGTCGACAATTTGGATATTGGATATGATGATGACTAACAGAACCACCCGCCAGGGTGGAGGGAACGACGCAAACCGGATTATTGCATGACCAAGCGCGACACGATCACCCGGATCGCCACTGACGTGGGCGGTACGTTTACCGACCTCGTCTATTTCGAGACGGACCGGGCTACGGGCCGCCAGACCGTGCGGACCGAAAAGTCCGACACGACGCCGCCCAATTTCGAACAAGGCGTGCTTAACGTCATCAAGAAGGCCGGGCTCAGCGTCGCCGAAGCCGACTTTTTCGCCCATGGCACGACAGTAGTGATCAATGCACTAACCGAACGCAAGGGCGCCAAGGTGGGGCTGATCACCACTGAAGGTTTCCGCGACATCCTCGAGATAGCGCGCGGCAACCGCCCCGATTTCTTCAATCTTTCCTACGAAAAGCCCACGCCATTCGTCGAGCGCTACCTGCGCCAGGTCGTGCCCGGCCGCATGAACTACAGCGGCGAAGAAGTCGCCCCGCTCGACCTGAGCGGCCTGCCCGCCATCCTGGACGCCTTCAGCGCCGACGGCGTCCAGGCCGTGGCCATCTGTCTGATCCACGCCTATGCCAACCCGGCGCATGAAAAGGCAGTGCAGGCCGAGATCGCACGCCTGTGGCCCGAGGTCGCGACCGTCGCCTCGCACCAGATCACGCGCGAATGGCGCGAATACGAACGCACCAGCACCACCGTGCTTTCTGCCTATGTGCAGCCGACCGCCCAGCGCTACCTCGAACGGCTCGAAGCCGGCCTGCAGCAGGAAGGCTACGAGGGTCGCCTCTACATCATGCAGTCCAATTGCGGCGTGGACTCACTGGCCTCGACCAAGGCCATTCCGATCACCATGGTGGAATCGGGTCCCGCCTCCGGGTTCTGGGGAGCGGCGGAGCTGGGACGCATCATCGGCGAGCCCAATGTGTTGGCGCTCGATATCGGCGGCACGACCGCCAAATGCTCGCTGATCCAGAACGGCCAGGTCACCATCAAGACCGACTACTGGATCGAGCGCGACCGCAGAAGCGCCGGCTATCCCATCATGGTGCCGGTCGTGGACCTGGTGGAAATCGGCAATGGCGGTGGTTCGATCGCCTGGGTCGACGATTTCAGCAAGCTGCATGTCGGCCCGCAATCGGCCGGCGCCATGCCCGGCCCGGCCGCCTATGGCCGCGGCGGCACCAATGCCACCACGACCGATGCCAATCTGGTGCTCGGTCGGATCAACCGCGACTATTTCTGCGGTGGTTCGGTCATCGCCGACATGGCGTCGGTAGACAGAGCCCTGGGCGCCCTGGCAGACAAGCTGGGCGTCAGCCAACAGGAAGCGGCGCGCGGCATCGTGCGCATCGCCAATGCGAACATGGTCAATGCGCTCAAGCTCGTCTCGCTCAACCGCGGGCACGACCCGCGCGACTTCACGCTCGTCGTGTTCGGCGGCGGCGGCGCCATGCATGGCGTGGCGCTCGGTCAGGAGCTGGGCGTCAAGAAGGTTGTCGTGCCGCGCGGCGCGCCGGTCTTCTCGGCCTGGGGCATGATGATGAGCGACCTGCGCCGCGACTATTTTGTCACCCGCCTGATGGACGGCACCGACCGTTCCGGCCTGCAGGCGCTGGTGAGCGAGATCGCCGGCCACGCCACTGAACAGTTCGGCAAGGAAGAGGTCGCGCCCGACGCGGTCAAGATCCAGCCTCTCGTCAAGATGCGCTACCGCAATCAGGAACATTCGGTCGAGGTCCCATTGCGGGCCGACCTGCTCGACGGCGCCAGCATGGCGATCCTGATCGAGGATTTCCACGCCATCTATGAGCGCGAATACACCTATCGCCTCGATGTCGCCGTCGAGATCGTGGGCATCCACGTCATCGCCTCGGCCGAGGTCGGCAAGCTCGAAATGGTGGCCCAGCAGCGCACCGGCGCCAGGCTCGAAGACGCCATCAAGGGCAGCCGCGAGGTGGATTACGCCACCGAGGGCGTCTGCGAAGCGACAATCTACAATGCCGAACTGTTGGAACCCGGCATGAGCTTTACCGGCCCCGCCATCATCGAAGACCCCGGCACCACCATCGTCATTCATCCCGGTAACCGGGTCGAGATCGACGATTTCGGCAACACCCAAATCCATCTGCGGAGCTGATCGATGAGTACGATCTCCCACGATCCCGTCACCTTCGACATCATCCAGAATGGCCTTGAAGCCGTCGCCGACGAGATGTTCGCGGCTCAGCGCAAGACCTCGATGAGCGCCATCATCTATGAAGTGCTCGATTTGGGCACCGGCATCTGCGACGCCCAGGGCGAGATCGCCGCCTCCGGCGCCGGCATCCCTGCCTTTGTCGGCGTGCTCGACAAGGCCGTTAAACGCATGATCGAGAAGCACCCGGTCGAAACGATCAAGCCCGGCGACCTGTTCGCCTCCAACGATCCCTATTGGGGCGGCGTGACCCACCTCAACGACATGATTCTGGCCATGCCGGTATTTGCCGATGGCAAGATCGTCGCCTGGACTGCCAATATTGCTCACTGGAACGATGTTGGCGGCAATGTTCCCGGCTCGATGTCATCGGAAGCCACCGAAATCTACCAGGAGGGCATCCGTATCCCGGCGGTCAAGCTGATCGATGCCGGCGTCCCCAACCAGGCCGTGTTCGACATTCTCTATGTCAATACCCGCCTGCCCGACTTCCTGCGGGGCGACCTGTGGGCCGGCATTGCTGGCGTGCGGATCGGGGAAAAGCGTATTCTCGAGATGATCGAGAAATACGGCTCGGAAACCTTTACCGCCGCCATCGCCGATTTCATGGATCTGGGGGAGCGCCGCGCCCGCGCGGCCCTCGCCACCATCAAAAAGGGCGTCTATCCGTTCGAGGAAGAACAGGACAATGGCGACATCCATAAGATCGTCGTCGAAATCACCGATGATGCCTTCATCATCGATCTGCGCGACAATCCCGACCAAAAGGGATCGAGCAATTCGAGCCGCGAAGGCATCGAGATTTCCGCCCAGCTCGCCTTCAAGGCCTTTACCGATACCCAAGCGCCCGGCAATGGCGGCTTCTTCCGTCCGCTGCAACTGCTGACCCGGCCGGGTTCGGTATTCCATGTCGTCGAGCCTGGCGCGCTCGGCTATTACTCGGAAGTCGAGATCCGCGTCTTCGACCTAATCCTGCGCTGCCTTGCCCACCACTTCCCTGGCGTGCTGCCGGCCGGCAACTTCGCCTCGATCTGCGGTACGGTTATCGGCGGTAAGCATCCCGATACCGGCCGTCACTATACCATCGTCGAGCCGCAGCTCGGCGGCTGGGGGGCTCAGCAGGGTCGCGACGGTAACAGCGCGATCTTCTCGGGCTTCCACGGCGACACGTTCAACTGTCCCGCCGAGGTTGCCGAGGCGCGCTACGGCCTGACCGTGGACGAGCTGGCCCTCAACACCGACAAGGGCGGCGACGGCACCTGGCGTGGCGGCAAGGGTATTTCGGTGCGCTATCGCGTGCGGGCCGACGATAACTTCCTCAGCGTCGGCTATACCCGCTCGCGCATTCCGCCCTGGGGCCAGAATGGCGGCAATGACGGCTCGCCGAACTATGTCGAAGTGCTGCGTCCCGGCATGGAGGTGGAACGCTATGCCTTTGCCACCAATGTGCCGCTCTCCAAGAACGACGTGGTACATGTGGTGACGGGGGTGGGTGGCGGCTTCGGCCGGCCCGCCGATCGCAGCGAGGCCGCAGTGCGCCGCGATTTCAAGAACGGCTATATTGACGCCGAGACGGCCGCGCGGGTCTATAACGTCACGATCTGATCTCCTGGCGGGGCGTTTATTCGCCCCGCTTTCCGTTCTGTACTGGGAAGGATCCGGCCATGCGGTGGTCGAAAACTGTCACGCTAGTCGAAGCGCATGCCGAAGGCGAAGTGGGCCGCATCGTCACGGGCGGCGTCATCGACGTTCCCGGTACAACCATCGCCGACAAACTGCGCCATCTCAATCAGGTGGATGACAGCCTGCGCCGCTTCCTGGTGTTCGAGCCGCGCGCCTCGGCCCAGATGAGCACGTGCCTCATCTTCCCGCCGACCCGGCCCGATGCCGATATCGGCTTCATTATCCTGCAGGGCGACAAGGCGCATGCCATGTCGGGGTCCAATTCGATCTGCCTCGTCACCACCGTGCTTGAAACGGGCATGCTGCCGATGACCGAGCCCGAAACATTGGTGCGCATCGACACGGCGTCCGGCCTGGTCACGGCCCGCGCCACCTGCAAGGACGGCAAGGTCGAACGCGTTACGCTGACCATGAACCCGTCCTATGCGCACGCACTCGACGCCGTCGTCGACGTGGCTGGATTTGGCAAGATCAAGGTCGACATTGCTTATGGCGGCATCTTCTACGCGCTGATCGATCCGGCCCAGTTCGGCCTCGAAATCCGCCCGGACCAGGCCCGCAAGCTGGTGGAGGCCGGCAGTGCCGTGCACCGCGCCGTCAATGCCCAGCTCGACATCGCACATCCCGAGCTGGCCGGCATGAAGGGCATTTCCTACACCATGTTCGTCAGCCACAACGCGGCAGGCGAACTCAAGGGCGCCACCATCATGCCGCCCGGCCGCATCGACCGCTCGCCCTGCGGCACCGGTAACTCGGCGCGTCTCGCCGTTGCGGCGGCGCGCGGCCTCGCCAAGCCGGGCGATCGCTTCACGGCGCGCTCGATCATAGATTCCACGTTCGAGGTCCACTATGCCGGCGACACCACCGTCGCCGGCCGCCCCGCCGTGCAGCCGATCATTTCGGGTCGGGGATGGATCCACGGCATCCACCAGATCGGCGTAGATCCGACAGACCCCTATCCGCAGGGCTTTTCGGTATCCGACACCTGGGGCGATGCGTTCGACCTAATGAACTAGAGGGTATTGTCCGCGGAATCTTGTCTCCTGGCGCTGTCCAAGCCTCTAAGTGTCAGTGCCGGGCTGGCCCCGCTCTGGGACAAGGCGGCATAATCAGCTTTATCCGGCAAACATGCGCAGTCCGCCGACGGGTTTACCCCCGCTCCGGACGCGGTCGCGACCATCACGTTTGGCCTGATACAGCGCTGCGTCTGCCCGGCCAATCATGTGCTCGAGGGTCTCGCCCGCCTGGCGTTCGACGACGCCGAAACTGGCGGTGACCTTGAGGCCCGACGCCCAGTCCGCCGGGCCCGCAGTCCGCACGGCCTCGGCGTAAAGCACGCCGGCTTGGAGATTAGTCAGGGGCAGGAGCACGGCAAATTCCTCGCCGCCGCGCCGGCCAGCAATGAGTCCGGCGGGTCCCACGCTCGTCAGCCGCCGCGCGAATGACACGATGACTCGATCCCCAGTATCATGGCCATAGCGGTCATTGACTTTTTTGAAGTGATCAAGATCGGCCAGGACCAACACGAGCGGTCGCTTCAATGCCTCGCATTCGAGCATCAGCGCCGCCGCATGCAGGTCAAAGCCGCGACGGTTCAAGAGGCCGGAGAGCGGATCGGTCTGTGATTCAGCCTGCAATTCGCGAATGACGTCGAGCGCCACCGCCGTCAGCAGGGTCAGCGCGATCAGGAGCGAATAGGCAAATGTTGTCAGATAGGTCAGCAGCCAATAGGACGAGGTCATATCGGGCGTGGCGGTGCCGCCAGCTTCAAACCAGATGACGAGGAACGGTCGCGCTACAAAATAGACCGCGCCCAACCCGATAACGAGGAGGATCAGATTGTCTATGGCTGCGCGCCGCTTTGAACGGCGTAGCCGCATGGCAGCCAACGCCAACATGCCCGCAATCCCCCAGGCGACAATGGTCACGCGCGCAACAAAACTGGGCTGTACCCACAGGAACCAGCAAAAAGCCACCATTGCCGCGGCGCAGCACGCCATAAGAGCCCGGGTGGGAACGGGCCGGCCGCCGCGAATAAGCAGCGCGGTGCACAGCAGAAACACCGCCACGAAAAGCAGCAGATTGGAGAAAAACCTCGCAAATGCATCCGGCAGGCCCAAAGTAGTGGCCTGGAACGTGAAGCCAGCTGCAAGCGCAAGGTAGCAGAATGCCAGCAATGCAACATGCAGGTTGCTCGGCCGAAACCACCATAGCGCAGCGAAGGCCCCAGCCAGCATCACCGCCAGCGTCGGTATCAGCACCGAAATGAACAGTGTCGTGCTCATGCCGGTTCCCTTGTTGGCACTGCTTTCAGTTGAGAACCTAGCCGCACAAACCGAAGCGTTGGTTAAAGCCGAGGTATGCGTTGACAGACAACGCGGCTTGGCCCGGAAGGAAAAGCCCAGCGAACCGAAGCGCGCTGGCGGTCAGTCTGAAATCGACACCCAATAGTGCGCCCTATTTCGGTGGTCAAAGGCCCCTCTGGGTTCCCGAAAGCTGCCGTTCCTTCGGGCCGCTGGGTTCGATAGCTGTCATTCCAGATCGCATACTATGTGAATCCAACGACGGCTTCGCGGCCTATTCCGGCCATGCGGATGGTGTCGGTATTCCGCCGCACCACCGGCATGACACCAAAAGACTACCAGCGCCTGAGCCAGTAGGACACCGCCAACGCGACTTGGTATGTGTCATCTGCAACACGCCCCATGTCAGCCGTTCAGGCAGCGGCGACGGTACCCTAAAAGCGGTCTTGGATGAGAGGCCTGCAATGGCGATAACGGGGTGGTTTACTGCCTGCCGATGACAGCTGGCGTAACCGGCGCACAAGCGCCGATTATGTGGCAATGCCATTGCGAGGAAGCGGCGGCGCGGGCAGTTCCGTCTCGCCCATCGCGGCGCGCAATTCGATTTCGATCTCACGACAGATCTGGGAGATCGGCACATCGTTTGCCCGCCCTCGAACGGATTTGATGTACTCTCGCCCACTTGGTCGAGTGACATGTACATCCAGCCAAGCAGCGCACTGAACGGAATGGTCAGCCAGATCGAAATCACGCTCCACACGCCAGCAAGCTTGCTCATCTCCGCAAGGCTCTGTCCGAGCCCTGGGCCAGCGCCGGCGCTGAAGCACTTTATGTCAGCAATCATTCTTGACTGATAAGTCCAGAATGGATATTTGACCTCCATGGCAAGAACCAAGGAATTCGATCGCGACGCAGCCCTGGCCGGAGCACTGGAGGTGTTCTGGAGCAAGGGTTATGAACGTGCCTCGACGGACGATCTGCTCAAGGGCATGAAGATCGGCCGCCAGTCGATGTACGATACCTTCGGCGACAAGCAGTCCCTGTTTCTTGAAAGCCTGCGTTGCTATCACAAGCTCGACAACAAGAATTTCTTCGACCATCTGGGCGATAATCCGTCCCCGCTCCAGGTCATACACGGCTTCCTCGCCATCTTCACCCGGCGCAGCGCCGAGGAAAATGCGCGCGGCTGCATGGGCATCAATGCCACCACGGCCTTCGGTGATAGCCAGCCGGAAGTAACGGCCCTTGCCCGCAATACGGCGACAAATGTAGAGACCTTGCTCGCGGGCCTGGTCGAGGCCGCGAAAGCGCGGGGCGAACTGTCCAAGACACTGAATGCGACAGCAGCCGGAAGCTTCCTCTACGCAACGTTGCAAGGCCTGACGGTTAGGGCGCAGGCTGGTGCAAGCCGTGACGAACTTGCCGGGGTCGCCGACTTTGCCATGAAGGCGCTCTCAGCCATGTAGCCGCTGTCCAAATCCAGCCTTATCCATAAGCCTGCTTAATTCTGGACTATTGAGTCCAGAATATGAGTTTTCTCTGCCTGACGAAAGGAAACAAAAATGTCGGCAACTCTCCCCCTCCTAGACAAACGCGCCATCGTTACCGGAGGCTCGCGCGGCATTGGTGCCGCCATCGTCCGCAAACTGGCCGAGCAAGGTGCCCAGGTGGCGTTTACCTATTCGGCAAGTCCCGAAGCCGCGCAGAGCCTAGTTGCCGACATCACCGCCAGCGGCGGGAAGGCCTTCGCCCTTCAGGCAGACAGCGCCGATCCGGCAGGCCTGCAGGTCACCATTCGCCAGGCGGTCGATTTGCTGGGTGGGCTGGATATTCTGGTCAATAATGCTGGCACTCTAGTGCATGCGCTGATCGAGGATTTCAGCCAGGCGGACTTCGACCGGACAATGGCGATCAATGTGCGCGCGCCCTTCTTCGCGATGCAGGAAGCAGGGCGGCACATGCGGTCCGGTGGGCGCATCATCAACGTATCCAGCAATGTCGCTGTGAGCGCTTCGGTGCCCGGTGCCAGCGTCTACGGTCTGTCCAAGTCAGCACTCACCGCGATGACACGCTCGCTTGCCCATGAGTTTGCGCCAAAGGGCATCACCGTCAACGCCATCCAACCAGGCCCCACCACTACGGATATGACCTCGGGCAAGGAGGACTTCATCATTGGCATGGTGCCAGCTGGTCGCATGGCAAATACCTCGGAACCTGCGTCACTTGTGGCCTACCTCGCCGGACCGGACGCCGGGTTCATCAACGGCGCGGCAGTGACCATCGATGGCGCGATGACCGCATAGCAATCGCTTGGCTGCCTTGCCGTTGGCAACAACGGCAAGGCCTCGTCATGGCGAGGACAGCTTTGGAGCCGCTTGGCTTGGCGCCTGGGCCCAGGAGAAAACCCGCGAGCCAATATGCCGATGCCCTGCCTGCACCGACCAGACGAACCAGTAGGCCCGGCCATCGAGACCGAGACCGGGACCGAGACCATGCTCACCGTAAAGACTTCAGCTATCGAATGTTTCCACCGTTCGGTATTTGGGCGTTGATGTCGATGACGCATTGTCGTTGGCGGAAGCCACCGAAATCTGACGATGAGCCGTCGCCGGCGATCAAAACACTGCGTCGGCGAAGCGCCCCATTTCGGTCATCTGGCAACTTAAGGAATATCGCGACAGTTGACATTCCCTTGTCCTCCCAATCCCGGCAGATAATCGTCTTGCGGGCCTTCTACGCCAAAATAGCGTAGGTTGCTGCCGCTCTTGTCATGGGTGACATTGGGAACCTTGCCGCGTTCCGGGACCCCGCCGACATAACGATCAAGGCCCTGGTCAGGGCTTTCGCCATGATGCTGGCGACGTCGGAAGTCGACCGTCGGGATCAATAATGTTGAGAATGGGACCTCCCGCATCATTCCAACGCCAGAGAGCAACGCAACTTCCGCCTGGAGACATGAAAGAGGGATAGATGACACCATCAAGGCCGCCCTCAACAAATCGCCGGTGGGCATCGTGCGTGCTCGGAACAGCGCCATTGTCAAGATCCGACCGCCACTCCGATTGGTGGATGCCTTCCTCGAGTCCCCATTCTTGGAGAATTTCGGGGTCCCTCGTATCGACGAGACGGGCGCCCTTGAGCTCGAGTTGAGCGATCAATGCAGGGTGTTGAACGAACCCCTGATTGTACTCCCCCCAAGCGGTCGACAATTCCTGCGCCGCGTAGATGGTCGGGATACCGACTGGATTCCAGCGGCCGCCGAAGCGGGCGGCCCCCTCACCCGACAGCGGCAGATATGACCACTGGGGAACGTAGGCCCGCCATAGAATGAACGGCTTTGTGTCGACCAACTCAGGCATAAACGCCTGAGCGAACAGCCTCCAGATAAGCAAGAACCTGATCAGACTTGCCTTGCCCGACAAGATCGTAGGCGGTCTTGCCCGCCCAACCGGGGATCGGCTGGTGCTTGAACCAAATCACCGCCCGGTTTTCGCCGCCGGCCATTTCTGCGGCCATAGCCAGAATGCGTACGATCGGGCTCAGGGCCGCGTCCACCTTTCGGGTCGCGGACTTCGCCGTGAGGGTGTTGCGGGCAATACCGATGAGCTTAGCGAGTTCGGATTGCGTTACACCGAGCTGTTCTGACAGTCGATGCGCCGACAGGAAAGGCGAACCACTCTCGCCAAAACGGGTGGCGCCAATTTCGAGACCCTGGGACTGCATGACTCATTCCGATCCATATTTGGGCACGTTGTGATCAATATGCGCGCACTCCATGCTCAATTCAATGGTCGGTAGTCACGTTTCCTGATCCAGTTCGTCATGGACTTGTGCAACGCGCCGCTGACTTCGAGCCGCTTCCCCGCCCAATCAAGCCGTTGGCTGCTTTTTGCCTGTCGTCACCCGCTCGGTACGGCCAGCCCCGAGTTCGGGCCGCGCAGACGTTATCTGACTCGTGACGGCTTTCGGGGCTCGAATTTCCATGGCTAATGTCTAAGATGGGGTAGGAAGCAGTCGATCAGCAATGCGCCCCATCCGATCTTTTAGATCGCCGCAGCTTCGCCTAAAAGCGGACGTCAATTCCCGAGTATGTGGTCGGCCGCTATCAGGGGTGCTTACCGGTCTGTCCCCTTCCAGGCTGGTTTATTCAAATGCCGACTCTGGTCACGCCGCGGTCCCGGAAACTATGCCGCCTCTGATGTGCGTTTGCGGTTTTGCACAATCATGGCGACCTCCCTCGTGTGACGGGTGCCCCATTCGCACATCGGAGCGAGAACTCTTGTCAGGCTCTGGCCAAACTCAGTTAGCTCGTACTCGACGTGCGGCGGCACCGTCTGGAAATCAATACGACGAATGACGCCATCTTCCGTCAGTTCCTTCAGATGCTGGATCAGCATCTTCTCGCTCACGTTGGTAACGAGCCTACGGAGTTGACCGGTGCGTTCGGGCCCGCTGGCCAGATGATAGACGATAAGGGGCTTCCACTTACCGCCAAGGATGGCAAGAACCGCTTCCAGACCGCATTGGAAATTTGTCTCGGTCATAATCGATCTCCGCATCCCTATACTTACTAAATGGTAGGTACTGGCTTGTTCGTAGGTTTCGTACTAGCTGGATTGGACGACGATGTCGACGTGCAAAAAGTCCAAAGGAATATCATCATGGCCAAGATCCTCGTAACTGGCGCAACTGGCAATATCGGCCGAAAGACTCTCCAGCATCTCCTGAAGCGGTTGCCCGCCATTGATCTTGTCGGCCTGGCCCGCGATCCCGCCAAGGCGGCTGATCTGGCGGCTGCGGGGATTGAGATCCGCCAGGGCGACTATTTCGAATATGACAGACTGGTGCGCGCGTTCGAAGGTATTGAAAAGATCATGCTCGTGTCCGCCACGGCCTTCACCGATCGCAATGCCCAGCACCAAAATGTCATCAGCGCTGCTCGCCAGGCGGGCGTTAAGCACATCGTCTATATGCCGATCATCCACGAGGCAGTATCTGCCTTCACCTTGCCCGATATCACCGAGCAGGACCTGTTCGTTGAGGAAAAGCTAAAGGCTTCCGGCCTCGCTTACACGCTGGTCGGTCATCCGCCGTTTATCGAGAGCATCCCATTTAACATCGGCGGCAACGCCTTAGACACAGGGGTTCACGCGCCGGCTGGCGCGGGCAAGGCGGGATATGCCAGCCGTGAAGACCTGGCAGAGGCGCATGCCGTTGTGCTGAGCGAAGACGGTCACGAGTACAAGTCGTACGCGCTCTATGGGAATCCTGCCGTATCCTTCGCGGATATTGCCCAGATCCTGTCAGATATCAGCGGCAAGCCGGTGTCGTTTGTTGCCGGCACCGACCAGGACTACATTGACCACCTTATGGCGGCTGGTCTGCCCGAGCCGGCTGCCCGCTTTGCGCTTGGGTGGGTGCAGGGCGTCAACGCAGGAGAATGGGGCGGCAAGACTGGCGATCTGGAGAAGCTTCTCGGTCGCAAGCCGATGACGGCGGCCGAATTCCTGCGCACCAACTACGCGGCACGCCAAGCATGAGATAGTGACCTGAGCAATTGCCGTTCGACAACGCAATATCGGCATTGGCCGGGAGATGGCGGCAAGGCGCCGTCCCCAGCGTGCGAGGAGACGGCGCTTGCTATCCGCCGCCGCCTGGTCTGGTGCTCTACTGCTTTGTCCGCTTTTGGGTTGGCAATCAGCGGCGGGTTTCGTCATGCCACTGTCAAACAGGCTGGTTAAGTCCGCCGCATCGTTGCGAACAGTCCTGCTGCAACCTGACCTCGGAGCTGCCATGCGAATCCTTCTTGCCGCCGGCCTGATGCTGGCAAGTGCTCTCACGCCTGCCTTCGCCCAGGAGGGCAAGCTGGTGCTCTATACCAGCCAGCCCAATACCGACGCCCAGCAGACCGCTGACGCCTTCATGGCCAAGTATCCGGGCATCACGGTGGAATGGGTCCGCGATGGCACGCCTAAGATCATGGCCAAGTTCCGTGCCGAACTCGAAGCCGGCGCGCCACTGGCAGATGTGCTGCTGATCGCCGATGTAGTCACCATGGAAGGGCTCAAGGCCGAAGGCCTGCTGCTCAATTATCCGGAAGCCGACACCACCGGTTTCGACGCCAGCCTGTTCGATGAGGACGGCGCCTATTTCTCGACCAAACTGATCACCACCGGCATCGTCTATAACACCGCCGCTACTATGGTCCCGGCAAGCTGGCTTGACCTCACCAAGCCCGAAGCCAAGGGCCAGATCGCCATGCCCAGCCCGCTGACCTCGGGCGCAGCGCTGATTCACACGGTGACCCTCACCGACAATCTGGCCGAAGGCTGGGACTTCTATTCCGCCCTCGCTGCCAATGGCGCGCAGGCTTCCGGGGGCAATGGCGACGTGCTGACCGCGGTCGCGGGCGGTGAGAAGCTCTATGGCATGATCGTCGACTACCTGCCGATCCGCGAAGCCGCCAAGGGGGCGCCCGTTGCTTTCGTCTTCCCGACCGAAGGCGTTTCGGCCGTGACCGAGCCGGCGGCAATCCTTGCCTCTGCCCACAATCCGGACAATGCCAAGCTGTTCATCGATTTCCTGCTCTCGGAAGAAGGCCAGCAGCTGGCTTCGAGCCAGGGCTACGTTCCGGCGCGCGATGGTATCGCATTGCCAGCCGGCTATCCCGACCGCGCCGAGATCAAGGTGCTGCCCTACAATGCCGCCGCAGCCCTCGCCAACGAGACTGCCAACAAGGAACAGTTCGGCGAGATCTTCGGCCAGTAAGCCACGGTGATTTCGACCAAGCCATCGATGCGGCTGGCCGGCACGGTTCCTCCCTTGTCATTGCCGGACGGCCGCATCCAGAGAGCGGCGGGCCCCCTGTTGCCCGCCGCTCTCGTCCTGCTTGCGGTCGGGTTCCTGGCGATCCTGCCGATCGGGCGCCTGATGGCCACGGCGCTGTTTGTCGACGGCACGTTCGATGCGAGCCTGCTGCTGAACCGGCTCGTTCGCGGCGCCACGCAGCGCGCCATTTTCAACACACTCGATACGTCGCTCTTCGGCGCTCTCCTGGCGCTGATGCTCGGCGGACCATTCGCGCTGCTGATCGCGGCCACCGATATGCCATTGCGCAAGCTGCAGGGTTTTCTGCTGATCCTGCCGCTGATGATTGCGCCGCAGGTGATGGCCTTGGCCTTCATGCATCTGCTGGGCCCTTCCAGCGCCCTGCTTGGTGCGCTTGGCCTCGCGCCACCGCCGGGCACGGCCAATCCGCTGCTGGGCCGCGGCGGCATCATTCTGCTGTTCGGAATCCAGCACGCCCCCATTGTCTTCATCACCCTGCGCGCGGGATTGGTGTCGATACCCCGCGACTATGTCGAGGCGGCTCGCGCGGCCGGCATGGGGCCGGCGCGCGTGCTGCGCGGCATCGTGCTGCCGCTACTCGGCCCCTATGTCATCGCCGCGGCGGCTTTGGCCTTTGTATCGGGCGTCGGTAATTTCGGCATTCCGGCGCTATTAGGCATGCCGGAAAATTATCTGACGCTGGCAACCCTGATCTACCAGCAACTTTCCAGTAACGGGCCTACCGTGCTGCCGCAGGTTGCCGGATTGTCGCTGCTGATCTGCGCTATCGCCATCCTGGGTATCGGCGCGCAAGGACTGGCATTGCGCCGCAGGCAGTTCGCACTGACGCGCGGCATGCCCATGCAGTTTGCGCTGGGGCGCTGGCGCTGGCCAGCCGCCATGGCCGGCATGCTGGCCCTGTCCGTCGCGCTGTTGCTGCCGGCGGCAGCACTCATTACCACCTCGCTCGTGCCCGCCTATGGCGTGGCGCTCTCGACGGCTACCGTCACGCTCGACAATTATGCGGAAGTCCTGTTGCGGCAGGCCTCCACCATGCGCGCCTTCGTTAATTCCAGCTATTTGTCACTGCTGGCCGCCGCCATACTGGCGCTGCTGGCAGTGCCGTTGGCGCTGGGCATGGCGCGATTGCCCCGCACTTTTGCCCGCCTTGCACATGGCGTGCTTGAATTGCCCTATGCCTTGCCGGGAATCGTGCTGGCAATCGCCTGCATCCTGCTGTTCCTGCGGCCGCTGCCATTGCTGGGCAGTCTCTATGCGACACCGTGGATTATTCTTATCGCTTATTTGATGCGGTTCGCGGCTCTCGCCCTCAAGCCGGTGGAGGCAGCGCTTGGGCAATTGCCGCCTGATCTGACCGAAGCGGCGGCGGCCTCTGGCGCCGGTGCCATCAGGCGACTGCTGACAATCACCGCGCCACTCGTTGCCCCGGCAGCGGCAGCTGGCGCGCTCCTGGTCTTCATGAGCGCCTTCAATGAGCTGACCGTCTCGGCGCTGCTGTGGTCCAGCCGCAACGAGACCATCGGGGTGATCCTGTTCAGTCTTGAGGAATCGGGCCTCTCCCCGCAGGCGGCCGCGGTGGCCGTCATTACCCTGGTGGTGATCATGGTGCTGCTGGCACTGCTCGATCGGCTGTCCGGCCGCCTCCCGACAGGTGTGCTGCCCTGGCGCTGATCAGCCCGGCACGATCCAGGCGTCCTCGATGGCAAAATGAACTGGGCGACCGGGCTCCAGCCGCTCCCGCGCGGTGAGCAGCACCTGTTCGCCATTCGCCAATTGCAGAATGGTGTCATAGCCCGCCCCCGAATAGCGGGCAGCGACAACAGCTGCCGGAATGCCGGCATCCGCGAGGGTCAGATTTTCCGGCCGCAGCAACAAAGCCGCCTTGCTGCCCTGCACCTGACCACGAACGAGAACCGGCCGATCCGCCAGCGTCACACGCCCATCCGACACCAGCGCCGACACGAGCATCCCCCGCCCGACAAAGCCGGCGACCATCGCATTGGCGGGCTCGTTATAAAGCTGCTCGGGCCGCCCCGACTGCTGTACCACGCCGCGGTCCAGCACGATGACCCGGTCCGCCAGCGCCAATGCCTCGGACTGGTCATGCGTCACAAACACGATGGTCGCGCCGGTTTTTTCGTGCAAGCGGGCAAACACATCCAGCATTTCGGCACGCAGATGCACGTCGAGATTGGCCAGAGGCTCATCGAGCAGAATGATGTCGGTGCCGGTCACGAGGCACCTGGCCAGCGCCACCCGCTGGCGTTGACCGCCGGAGAGACCGTCGACGGATCGTTGTCCGAAGCCGGCCAGGGAAACCATTTCAAGCGCCGCGCCAACACGCTCGTCGATAGCCGCCCGCCCCAGGCCACGCGCCTGCAGCGGATAGGCGACATTGCTGGCGACATCCATATGCGGCCAGAGGGCATAGGATTGGAAAACAATGCCCAGACTGCGGCGCTCGGGCGGCACCATGGCGCCAGGGCTGCCAACCTGGCGGCCGTTGAAATGAATACTGCCGGCGCTCGGCTGCTCAAACCCTGCAATCAATCGCAGGATCGTGGTCTTGCCGCAGCCGGAAGGCCCTAGCAGGGCGGTAAAAGACCCCGTTTCGAGTGTAAAGCTGGCCGCGTTCACCGCCAGATTGTCGCCGAACCGCTTGGTCAGAGTGTCGAGCACAATGGTTGTCATCCGGCCCATCTAGAAGCCGGACGTGACATTTGGACGACAGGCCAAATCGATCATGCCGAGCCACGCAGAGCGGATCGCGGCCGGTCCAGCCCAGCAAATGCAGCTCGTGGCTCCGCTCCATCGCCACTCGGCGATTGAGGCCTGCGCTAGCTTATGTCATTGAACCTTCGTGTCGGCGTGGAATGGGTTGCGTAAGCAAGCCCTCAAGAGACCCCACCATGACCGATCGTCAGAAGACGCGCGAGCGTCCCAATCCGCGCCGTGCCTTTGCCCAGAGCTACGGCTCGCTGCTCAACGAGGGCTTTAACCGTCGCACTGTTCTCAAGGGTTTCCTCGCCAGTTCGGCCGTCGCCGCAATGGGCGGGAGCTTCGGCGTGCGCAACGCCACCGCCAATGAAGGCGCGTCGACGCTGACCTTCACCGAACTCACCAGGGTACGCGACGCCCAGGACCATTGGCCCGAGGGCTATGACCGGCAGGTGCTGCTGCGCTGGGGCGATGCGATCTTTCCGGATAGCCCGGAATTCGACCTTGCCACGATCGACGGCCCGGCAGCCGAACGCCAGTTCGGCTACAATAATGATTTTACCGCTTTCCTGCCTTTACCGCTCGGCTCCTCTGCTTCGGATCGCGGGCTACTGCTGGTGAGCCACGAATATGCCTCACCTTTCCTGATGTTCCCGGGCCTCAGCATGGAGGATTATCGCGACAAGCTCACCGACGCGCAGATCCGCACTGTGATGGCAGCCACCGGCGTCAGCATCGTCGAAATCAAGCGCAATGGCACTCTATGGGAAGTGGTCAAGGACGGCGACTACAACCGCCGTATTCATATGGGCACCGAGATGCTCATTTCCGGCCCTGCTGCCGGTGACGACCGGCTCAAGACCAAGGCCGACCCGACCGGCACGGTGGTGTTCGGCACCATTTCTAACTGCAATGGCGGCGTGACGCCGTGGGGCACGATGCTATCGGGCGAGGAAGGCTCGATGGACGTGTTTGCCGGCGATTACAGGACTTTGGGCAATCAGGAACTGGTGGAACGCCAGGGCTGGGACGAGGATGAGAACGACATCTATTCGGTGTCGCGCGTCGAGCCCCGCTTCAAGTTCGAGAACGAACCCAATGAATGGATGAAATTCGACTGGGTCGTCGAGATCGATCCGATGGACCCCACCGCCAAGCCGATCAAACGCACAGCTCTGGGCCGCATGACGCATGAAGGTGCCCAGGTCAGCGTGGCACCTGATGGGCGCATCGTGGTGTTCATGGGCGACGATGACGACTTCGAATATCTATATCGCTTCGTCACCCGCGATAAGTTCAACCCCGATGACCGCGCCGCCAACAAGGACCTGCTCGACAATGGTACTTTGTCGGTCGCCAAGTTCGCCAGCGATGGCACCATGGAATGGATACCGCTCGTCGCCGGCGAGGGCCCGCTTACCGCCGATGCCGGGTTTGCCACACAGGCCGACGTCGTGCTCAATACCCGCGCCGCAGCAGACCTGGTCGGCGCTACCCCGATGGATGCACCCGAGGGCTTCATACCTCATACTGGCACCGGCAAACTGTATGTCGCCATGACCGAGAATGAGGACCGGCTGCCCGCCGGAGAGGACGATTTCGAAAGCGTCAATCCCGCCAATCCACGTGGTCCCAATCCGCACGGCCACCTGCTCGAATTGGTCCCGCCCGACGCCCCCCTAGCGCCCGACCATGCGGCCAACATATTCACTTGGGACGTATTCGCCTTGTGTGGGAATCCAGGCAAGCCCGAGGACGAAAGCCTATACCACCCCGATACCACCCAGAACGGCTGGTTCACTGACCCCGACAATATCGGCGTCGACCCGGCCGGCCGAATCTGGGTGACCACCGATGGCCCGCCGCCGGACGGCATGGCCGACGCTGTCTACGCTATGGATACCGAAGGTCCGGGCCGCGCCTTACCGCGCCTGTTCTATATCCCGCCGACCGGCTCGGAGGCCTGCTCGCCAACCTTCACGCCCGACGCTACCAGCCTCTTCATGTCGGTGCAGCATCCGGGCGAGTTGCGCATTGACGACATGGAAGACGCCGAGTCGATGGCAGAGGCCGGCACGAGCTGGCCCGATTTCGGCGAAACCATGCCGGCCCGCCCCTCACTAGTGGTTTTGACCAGGCGCAATGGCGGCGTGGTGGGTAGCTAGAGCTGAGAGGCGGGCTCACAGCGCCAGAGCCCGCCATCTTCCTCATCGACATGAGTACGCCAGCCAGACCTTGTGAGGGGGATGCTTTGATCGCGCCTCGCCAGGGGGGCAGTGACAGCCATTAGGATGCGTCTGCCGACATTTGTTGCTGAAACCAACGGCGGACCATGTGCATGGTGCGGCCGGAGCGGTCGTTGCGCCAGGCGAGAAACCAAGAGCCGTTGCGGGTGACCATGCCGAACGGCGCGATTAGCCGGCCGTGCTGGAGGGCGTCGGTAATGGCGGGACCGGGACCGATGGCGACGCCAAGGCCAGCTTCTGCGGCCTGCACGCTGAACGAGAGTGCGTCATACCATATGGTGTCGCGCGGTGGCAGAGTGCAGCCGGCCTCGCGGGCCCAGTTGGTCCACATATCCGGCGGCCAGCGGATGTCGAGCCGGGGCAGGCTCCAGACCAGTTCGGGCGTCAGTTCGCGGCCCTTGACCAGCATGGGACTGATAACCGGACCGAAGGTTTCCGGCGCCACGGCGCTGACCGTCATTCCCGGGATGTCGAGCAGGGGGCCAACGCCGACATAGATATCGATCGAGCGATCGGCGGGATTGATCTCTCGTGTCCAGGTGGTGAGGCGGACGGAAATGCCACCCAGTGCCTGTTCGAGGCTCTGCAGGCGTGGCACGAGCCAGCGCAGCATGAAGGTATCGGGGGCTGTGATCATGATGGTGGACTGGCTCGCGGCCGCGCGCAAGTGCTCGGCACCCCGTGTCATGGAAGCAAAGGCTTCTGTCACGGTGGCAGCAAAGGTCCGTGCCTCGGGCGTGAGGCGCATGGAGCGGTTGCCGCGCTCGAACAGCGAAATGCCGAATTCGTCCTCTAGATTCTTGATATGACGGCTGACGGCGCCGCTGGTGACGTGCAATTCGTCGGCAGCCTTGCTCACGCTGCCGAGGCGGGCAGCTACCTCGAAGGCGCGAACGGCATTGAGCAGATGAAGCATTCGACCCTTGAGTAAAAGTCAACCGAATGGCGGAATTGTATGCTGTTACAGAACTGTCGTCCATCCTAGGCTCACCCCGTAAGCTGTAGGGTTTAGCAGCGTTCCCGGGCAACGGTACACCGGAGTTAACGCTCTGCTGATGCGCAGTTTATTGGACCGAAACTGACTGTGAGCATACTGCGTGACCACCCTGCCCCACCGCATCATCATCGACTGCGACCCCGGCCATGACGACATGGCCGCCATCCTTTTGGCAGCATGGCACGACGACATCGTCATCGAGGCGATCACCTCGGTCTGCGGCAATGCTTCAGTGGAGAACACGACCAACAATGCGCTGCGCATCGTCGAGGCGTTCAAGCTCGACGTGCCGGTCTATCGCGGGGCGGAACTTCCGTTGCTCAACCGCTATGAATTTCCGGCCGAATTCCACGGCCCATCCGGGCTAGACAGCGCGGGCGTGGACCTGCCGCAGCCGACGATCAGGGCCGAGAGCAAGCATGCCGTGCAGGCAATCATCGACCTGGTGGACGCCAATCCGGGCGAGATCACTGTCGTGGTGGTTGGTCCGATGACCAACCTGGCGCTGGTGCTGGCGATGCGGCCAGATCTGGCCGGCACGATCAAGCAGATCGTCTTCATGGGCGGCTCGGCCACCGAGGGCAACATTACCCCGGCTGCGGAGTTCAACATCTGGGCCGATGCCCATGCGGCGCGCATGGTGTTTCGTTCGGGCGTTAAGCTGGTGATGTTCGGGCTGAACCTGACGCATCAGACGCTGCTGCGCCGCAGCGATATTGCGGCGGTCCGCGCGGCACAGCCGGGCGACAATGCCGTGCCTGACATCATGGATTTCTATTGCGGCACCTATTACCGCTTTGCCGGACAGGACAAGCCAGGCGCGCCGCTGCATGATCCGTGCGCCATTGCCTATTTGATCCAGCCGGACCTGTTCGAAATCCAGCAGCTGCCGGGCGACGTGATCGTCGGCGACGACCAGAGCTACGGACAGACGCTGATCGACATTCGTCCTCAGGATCCCGCGCATGACGCGCGTAAAAAAAATGTCGGCGTGGCCATGAAGGCCGATGCCGAAGGCTTTGCTCAACTGATGACCCAGGCGTTGATCTGGGGTGCCGGCCGTCTTTCTGCCCAGTCGTAATCCCTTCAGCTCACGGGTGCCATTATGAAACTCATCAAGACTGCCATCGTCGCTTCGGTCATGGCCAGCATGCTGGCCGGCACGGCGCTCGCCCAGGACAAGACGCTCAACATGATCGTCATCGAGGGCGGGGACACGGTTGCTATGCAGGCGGTGGCTGATGCCTATACGGCGGCCAATCCGGGCATCACGATCAACCTGCAGCCCTATCCCTTCGCGCAGTTCTTCCAGGTGGCAGAGTTGCGGCTGCGGTCGGCCGATACCGGCATTGACCTCGTCTATGTCGATGCACCCCTGCTGGCCGCCTATGCGTCGCGCGGCTTCCTGTCTCCGATCGAGGGCGTGGATACCTCGACGCTAGTGACCAGCGCGCTGGATGCCGGCAAGTACGAGGGCACACAGTTCGCACTGCCGATCAACAATTCGGCGCAGGTGCTGTTCTATAACAAGAAGCTGTTCGAGGCGGCCGGCATCACTCCGCCGGAGGGGCTGACAGCAGGCGAGACAGCCACTCAGGCCGATGTCGACACACTGGCCTCGACGAAGCGCTGGACCTGGGAACAGGTGGGCGATGCGGCACAGAAGCTGACGGTCAGCGATGGCGGGCGCATCACTACCTATGGCTTTACGGTCGAGCAGTTCGGCGAGCTGTATCAGTTGCAGCCCTTGGGTGAATCGCTGGGCACCGACGTGATCGGCGCGGATGGCTATACCGCCGCCGGCTATCTCGACAGCGCGGCATGGATCAAGGGCGCGACGTTCTGGGCCAATCTCTACAACGAGTGGAATGTCAGCCCTAAGAGCCTGGGTTATGGCGAAGCCGCGCAACTGTTCGGCAACGGCCAGCTTGCCATGATGGCGGGCGGCACCTGGAACCTGCCGGGGCTGACGGCGAGTGGCGTCGACTACGGCGTGGCGCCCTTCCCCTATTTCGAAGGTGGCAAAGTGCTGACCCCGACGGGGAGCTGGTATGTCGGCGTCAACGCAGCCTCGACTAACCAAGCCGAAGCGCTGGATTTCGCGCAGTTCCTCACCACCTCGGAAGAAGGGACCAAGGTCTGGTTTGACTCGCTGCAGCAGTTGCCGACCTATACGCCTTTGCTCGATACGATCAGCACGGACCCGGCGTTTGACGCCTTCCCACAGAACGTGTTCCGGATGGGGGTCTTTGACTCGCTTAATACCGCCAAGGCGCGTCCGATTACGGCAGCCTACGGCCAGTTGCAGGATGCGTTCAGGACCGCCTTTGTCGACATTGCCAACGGCGTTCCAGTGGCCGATGCCCTGGCCAGCGCCGTGCAGAAATTCGAGGCGGCAGCGGCGCGCGTTGCGCCCTGATTGAAACCGGCACCTGCGGTTCTCCCTGCGGCGCCCTGACTGGAAACGGCATGATCAGATCCCGATCGCCATTGCTGCTGATTGCCCTGCTGCTGGCACCGGCCCTGATCGGTCTTGTCGTTTTCCGGCTCTATCCCATCGCCCTTGCCGTTAACGACAGCTTTTTCAACGTGCTGCGCGGCCAGGCGGTTTTTGTCGGCCTCGACAACTATGTCTCGCTGCTAACCGATTCCGTATTCTGGAATTCGCTGAGGGTCACGCTGTGGTTCAACCTGCTGATCAACCCGATCCAGATCGCGCTCGCCCTCGGACTGGCGCTGCTCTACGTGCAGAATTTCAAGGGCGTGACGCTCTATCGCGTGCTGTTCCTAATTCCCATCGGGGTGTCGCTGCCGACGGCGGTGCTGATATGGCGTATCATGCTGAGCCAGGATGGGCTGGTGAACGGGATCATCGGCATTGCCGGCGTACCCGCCCAGCCGTGGCTGACCTCGGCGTCTTTCGCGCTCTATTCGGTGATCGCCATCGCGACGTGGAAGGGCATTTCCTACTGGATGATCTTCATTATTGGCGGGCTGCAAAATATCTCGCCGGAAATCTACGATGCGGCGCGGATCGATGGCGTAAAGCCATGGCAGCGACTGCTGTTCATCACCATTCCACTGCTCAAGCCGACATTGCTTTTCGTGCTGGTAGCGGATGTATCGATCAATTTCCTGCTGTTCGCGCCGATTTTCATGCTGACGCAAGGCGGACCGGCGGATTCGACCAATGTGCTGATGTATGAGGCCTATAAGTCCGGTTTCGTGTTCGGCGACATGGGCCGGGCCATGGCGATCATCGTGGTGGTGGTGCTGATCCTGCTGGTGATCGTCGGGCTGCAGTTCAGGCTGCTAAACGGCCGCAAGGAGGCTGCGTGATGGCCAGTGCGTCGACGCAGATCAAGCGTGGGGCGGGGCTGGGTGCGCGGCACTTGGTCTATGCGCTGGTCGCCTTCATCTTCGTGCTGCCACTATGGTGGGCCGTGGTGTCGTCGCTGCGGCCCAATGGCGAGGTGTTCGCCGATATTTTTCCGATGACGACCAAGGCGCTAATCCCCTCGCCGCTGACCTTCGAGGCCTATACCGGCGTGTTCGAGCGCGGTTTCGGCATGATCATTGCTAATACGATGTTCATTGCGCTGGTCACGATGGTGGGCGGGCTGATCGTCAATGGCGCGGCGGGGTTTGCCTTTGCCATGTTCGAGTTCAAGGGGAAGAAGCTGATCCTGTCGCTGATCATCATCAGCTTCATGCTGCCGTTCGAGGCGATCGCGCTACCGCTCTATACGGTGACGCAGCAACTGGGCTGGCTTGATAATGTGCTGGCGCTGATCATGCCCAGCGTGGCCAACGGGCTGGCGGTGTTCCTGTTCTATCAGTTCTTCAGCCAAGTGCCGCGTGACTATATGGAGGCGGCGCGCCTCGATGGCGTGAGCTGGACCAATATCCTGTTCCGCATCTATGTGCCGCTGTCGATGCCCACTTGCATCAGCGCTGCGCTGCTGCTGTTCATCTTCCAATGGGAAGCATTCCTGTGGCCCTTGCTGGCCATGCCCAGCCAGCAGTTCAAGGTAATCCAGGTCGGCATGGCAGCATTCCAGCAGCAGTACCAGACGATCTGGAACCAGCTTTTCGCGGTGTCGGTCATCACTGCTCTCATCCCAATCGCACTGCTGCTGCCGTTGCAGCGCTATTACGTCCAGGGGCTCGCGGGTGCGGGCATCAAGGGCTAGTTTCGGAGACATCCATGTCTGGTCTATCGCTGCGCGGCATTCAGAAATCCTTCGGGCATACCGCCATCCTGCACGGCGTCGACCTCGACATCGCCGATGGCGAATTCGTGGTATTTGTGGGGCCCTCGGGCTGCGGAAAGTCGACGCTGCTGCGCGTCATCGCCGGGCTGGAGACGGCCTCGGGCGGCACTCTCAGCATCGGGAGCAGAGATGTCACCGAGCTCGATCCATCGCTGCGGCGCGTGGCGATGGTGTTTCAGTCCTATGCGCTGTATCCGCATATGAGCGTGGCGGAGAACATCGGCTTTGGTCTCCGCATGAACGGCATGCCTAAGGCCGCGGTAAAGCGCAAGGTCGACGAGGCTGCGGCGATCCTGCACCTAGGGGACTTGCTGGAGCGCAAGCCCAAGCAGCTGTCGGGCGGCCAACGACAGCGCGTGGCGATCGGCCGGGCCATCGTGCGCAACCCTGAAGTCTTCCTGTTCGACGAGCCGCTGAGCAATCTCGACGCCGAATTGCGGGTGCAAATGCGGATCGAGATCGCGCGGCTGCATGAGCAGTTGGGCGCCACGATGATCTATGTGACGCATGACCAGGTCGAGGCGATGACGTTGGCCGACCGGATCGTGGTGCTGCGCGCCGGGCGGATTGAGCAGGTAGGGACGCCACTCGAACTTTATGATGATCCGGATAATCTGTTCGTCGCCGGCTTCATCGGCTCGCCGCGGATGAATTTCCTCCGGGTAGTCGCCCACAGCGATGGCCGGCTGACACTGCCGGATTTCGGTGATGCTGCGGTGCCGCTTGCTCTGGCCTCGTCACCCAAGATTGGCGGCAAATTCCTGCTCGGAATTCGTCCTGATCGGTTTGATCCCGCCGGGGCGGTCACACTGTCCATCGACGTCGATCTCGTCGAGCATCTGGGGGGAAGCTCATTTGCCTACGCCCGTTCGGACACGGAGAATCCCCTGATCGTTGAATTCCGCGATCGCCTCCAGCTCAGTCCCGGCCGGCGTCTTGAGACCGGTTTTGACCTAGACCAGGCCTTGTTGTTCGACGCGGAGACGGGTGCCAGGCTTCGATAGGCGTCACTGCGGCTTTAAGTGCAGGATGGCCGAACGATTGGCCGCCAGTCGAACCTTGGATGCTGCCGTTCAACTATCTTTGGGCGCGCCAAGAGGTCGAAGCCGCTATCTAGACGATCCACAATCCGCACTTTGCCGAAAACAGACCGCTCGGGGCGGTTGGCGGGCCCACTCTGCGGCTCGGCTCAGCCAAAAGCCACGGTACGATAAGGACTGTTCACGTCGCTCAGCAGCAGAGCATTGGTGCGCAGCAGATTTTCCTCGCGTGCCTCCGACGCGTTCCAGATTAGACCCCCGGCGATATACGCCGCGCTCACCTGGGGCCACGCCGTATAGGCCTTGCGAACCTGCGGCATCAAGGCGCCGGCAAAGTCCACGAATTCCACACGATCGATGAAACCCAGCTGCACCGCCCAGCGCGACAGGCTGGCCAGGCGCACGGCGTCCCACGCCACCAAATTCGGAATCTGCGCCGGCTGAACATGAAGCCGTAGACGGATGGCCTCGAGCCATCCCCGACTACCAATCAGCAATTGCGGCAGGTTTATCCCCAGCGCGCGAGCCTGCGATGCCAGGTTGCGATAGTCGAAATTGTTGCGCGCCTTGATCTGGAAAAAGGCGGGAAACCAGGCTTCCATGGCAGCCTTAAGCAGCGGATGCGTCGTCTGAACCGCTTCGTCCGTGGCGGTAATTGCCTCCCACACGGGCTGATAGGCAGACCGTTGCCCCTCTTCTGCCAGCCGGTGGGCGACCTCTTCAAAACTGGCCCGATCATGCACGTTCCAGACCTGCGCCACGCCTTCGCGCAAAGCGTCGTTGCTCTTGCCAGTGGCCAGGCTGTTGACGAAGTCGCCGTTGAATGCCGACAGCGGCGCACTCAAGGTGACAAGCTTTTGTTCTTCTCGTGACAGCGCCGCGGCGCTGTCGAAATGAAGGGCGTCATTGTCCATCAAGGTATGGCCAAGCGCGTTCATAATGCCCATTGCGAATCCTCAAGGTAAAAGTCTGTCTCTGGATTGAAACTCAGCCGCTCGTGGCAAATTTGTGTTGGAACATAGAGGTTCAACGCACCGCATTTGCCGCCTGCAAACCTTCTATCGCTTTCAGGCGAGATAATGTTAGTCCCCTCGTGGGCATGCCGACGCCATGGATGCTAGGTTCTGAAGATGGAAGAATACTCAATCCAGGCGCTGCTGAACGCTCCACTCCATCAATTTCGACCTGAAGACTGGTCCGAGTGGTATCCGCGTGTCGCAGAACTCGTGCACCAGGAAGACGCCGCGGTACGAGACGCTGCAGTCGAACGCCTTGCCATGGGTGCGTTCTGGGCTGAGCACTCCTCCCAAGGAGGACCGCGAGAATTCCTGGCGGAGGCGGAACGCAGGCGAACGACTTGGTTGATTGACGTGGTGGACAACGCGAGCCGCCGCCACGCAGACGTTTTGCTCTCCTTCCTGAGGGTATTGCGCCACCGGGGTGATCGGTCGCCTTTTCCAGAGGTTTTGTTACCTTGGCTACATGAGCTTGCCAGGCGGTCTCCGGCTGGCATTCCACTTGAACGGATTGAAGGCGCAATTGTGCTTCTGGGCGGGCTCGATGCCTGTGAGGAAGGGCACTTGCCACCCGTCCTCGATCATTCATCTGATTACGTAAGGGCCTGCGCAGCTCACATGATGGGGAGAGCCGGTCAAGGCGAAAGCCATAAGCCAGATGAGCTTTTGGATTCCGATTTCATCGCTAAACTGACGGCAAAAGAGCTGAGCCGGCCTGGAATTGCAGGCCCTTACTGGTCGGGCGCTGATTTGTCGGAAGTCGACTTTGAGGGGCGCGACTTCGATCCGGTCGAATGGATGCTGGGGATAATTGAGCAACGCACCGGCCCGGAGCCTGCCGACCTGCCTTTCAACGGACTCGACTTCCATATCCATGAGCTGGCCGCCGACGATCCGTCGGCCGTTCGCCGCCTCCTATTTGCCAACCGCGCCGATCTTGCAGTGATGACAGCCACCGAAATCCGGGATGAGGTCCCTGGCATGGGCCAGGTCCTTCACGAACTGGCAGAGCAACCAGACTCTGGCTTGGCCGTCCAAGCCCAGGTCCACTTGGCCAACTATTACAGGCTGCGGCACCCTCGCGCCGATCAGAACCGTATTCGTCACCTATCTGACTGGCGGGCAGGCGCGGAAGTCTTTGTGATCCGCTATGGCCAGCCCGGCCATCACACCGACAAGATGGTTATCTTTCCCAACAGGGACGCAGTATTCGATGACGTCGCGGCCTGGTCGCTCATCGATGCGGCCTTGCCCCCTGACCGGCGGGGTGACCTCGCGAGGCACTACCTTGCCCCCTACGCAGCGCCTACCCCCGTCCGTCTCGGTCGCGATGAGCTCAGCAGATACGCTTCGGGAGCCGAGATTAGCCTGATTGGCGCGAAGGAAGGGCACGGTTGGAGACGCATTGAAATATGGTTCGCTCGTCTCTTCGTCGGCTCGTAGCGACAAACCCCAATAACCACTTAGCTGTTGGGGGGCTGTCGTCGATTTCGGGCGAAGAACGGATACCGGTGACGCTCAGCTTGAGCTGGGTCGGGCGGGTGTTGCGGGCAATGGCACCGAAACGATTGTCAGCGTCGAGCGTGATCTGGCCAATCACGAAGCGCGAATACGAGCTGTCGAAATAGACGTCGGTGAGGGTGCAGCCTGTCGCGGTGTCGTCGACGGCAGTTTGGGATCGCGGGTCAGCAGATCCAGGCTGTTTAGGAGCTCAGCGCAGTTTGTTGGACGGGTTTTTTCAGCCTGTTCTACCAGCGGACAGCAGGCCAAACGCGAGCGAGGCAAGGGTAAAAAAGCGCATCGGGACTTCCAGTGGGGATGAGCTCAGCTGTGCATAATTGCTCGCCGGGGAACCGACACGTCTCATCTGCCAGAGGCGATCGACTTTCAAAACTGGTCCATTATGCACGGTCCAGACTTGGTCCACGCCCTGGCGCAGCCGTGCCCTCCCGTCCCTCTTATTTGAAAACACACAGCGGCGGGCGGGGAATGCCTTTGTCACTCATGGTGATGCCTTCGATCCACCCGGCGCCCATGGCAATGAATCGAAGTTCGGCAGACGTCCAGGCATTGCTGCTATCGAAGGTCTCGATGTCCTTGTAGAGCTGAGAGGCCTTCCAGCTTGGAGCATCGTCGCTCTCGCAAATGACATTTCCCATGTCGATGCGGATCAGCTCGTCGAAATTGGCGATCAAGCTCTCGTGGCTGCGCTCTATCTCGCCTATTGCCGGCACGTTTGCGCATGCGCCGCTTGTCAGCTGTAGACCGGCCGGTGTCCTGAGCGGATCGTCGCTGTAAAAGGCCAAGTCGCCTGAGACGAGATTTTCGGCGAGGAAGCGAAGGTATTCGGTATTGGCCTTCTCCGGCGGCCAGCCGCGGGTGGCCAACAGTTCCTCATAAAGATTGTCCGCATGAAGGAAGCAACCCGTCTCATCCTCGTATTCGTCGATGGCGGTGATGCGCGACCGGATTTCGGGGTCGCTCAAGCGGAGCTCGCTTCGGACCTGAGGCGGACGGATTTTACACAAGGTCGATGACATCACTAGCCAGCCGCCAGTCTCTATGCTGTCCGGGTCGGCACGCGCCGTTTCGATCAGCGCATCTATCGAGCCTGAGTCGAAACCTTCCGCTGTCGCCAACGCTCGGGTGGCTGGGCCGATTGCACAGCCTTGGCCGGCGAAAAATCCTGTGATCTGCGACTCCGCCGCGGTCGCTGCATCCGTTGAAAATGCCAGAAACACACAGGCTAGCACCGCCCATGCGCAGGACAACCGGTCTGTCCTAGGAGATTCAGCCGATCCGTTGAGCCGGTGCATGTCCAATGGAGTTCCAGCGGCGTGACCCATGACGTCTACCCTCTTACCCTTCCTGCACTGTCTGCAACCACCGCTGGAAAGGATCGTCCATCTCCATGACGTTGCCAGTAATGTCGATAGCTCGCTGCGGAACGGAGACGGCGAACGTCTTTTCGACGAAACGGCGGAATTCGTTGGGCGCGCGATAGACCGGAGCGTTTTCAATACCGATTGCCGCAACCAGCTCCGCATGCTCCTCGGCTGGCGTGATGCTGAAATTCTCGGGCCAGCAAAGTTCAGAATAGCCGATCGCCATGAGCCGCAACATATCGACGGGATTTTCGACCAGCGTTTGCATCATTATCGAGCCAGACCCTGATCCCATATGCACGATTGACAGAGTGCCATCGTCAGCGCGCCACAGTGCCGCGTATGACCCGTCCCCGCCGGTGCGGATGATAGGTGCTAGCCGGTTGGTAAAGGCAGGATCATCGGTGCCCAACCAGGCGGCTACGTGCCCCTGGCTGACCGGCTCGAACTGCAGGATTATCGACCTAGATTTGTCAGGCGGCGTCAGCGCAACGTATTTGTCCTCAAAGACATAGCCGGCCGCTTCCAGCCAGTCGATCGCCTGCGCGAAGGCGGGTGGCAGAACGATCCCTTTCGGAAGCGTAGCGGCTATTACATCCTTGAAGTGCGGCATGCCGGCGCCCGCGGTTTTCGGGATTAAAGACAAAGATGCCAATGCGGCAACAAACGATCTGCGTCTCAAATGTCGTCCCCCCTCAGAGTGTCGATAGGGATGCAAAAATGGACGACACCAATAAGGCAGCAACCACAATCCCTCAGAAATTGGAATCGGTAGGCGCGCATTCCCCTGACTAGGGCCTGTGCCTCCACCTCGAGCCAATTGCCTACTCCATTCGAAAGACGCCTGAGTGCGCCACAAGTTTGCCCAGAACGGCATGAACACAAGATTCTCATTTGGGAGACCCATAAATGTTGAAATCTCTGGTTGTCGTGCTGGCTCTGCTTCTTCCCGCCTCCACCTTCGCTCAAGAGCGCAGCCACGATATCGCTGGCGGACAGGTTAGTATCCCCCTTGGGCTGACAGTGCAGGTGAAAAGCGTAACGGTTGGCGAGGATGCCACCAAGGTCCGGCTGCTTGCGAGCTTTGACAGCGGTCAGACAAATTTCATCAACCTGAACGACGAAGAAGACGCTTATCTCGCCTGGGGCGAGAGCGAGCAGGAGCGCATTTTCATGCGCCAGATCGCCGACAATAAATGGATGCGAATCTCCAGTGGCCAGAGCATGGAAGGTGACCTCGTTTTTCCTGGTGTTATACCCGCCGACGCCTCCAAGCTCACGTTGGCGTTCAATCCTGGCAACGCCAGCGATGATACCAGCGCGCCCGGCGTCACTATCCCGCTGGAGATCGCGCAGTGATCAGAGGCATCATTGTTGGGCTTATCCTCGCCATGCCGACTACGGCTTGGGCCTACACGGTGACCATAGGTGCCGGCTCTCTTTCGGACCGGCCCGGCCGGTTCGTGGAATTCGACCTCGGTCGCTCCAGCTTCACCGAGCGCCCAATCGACAGCGCTGCTTCGACCGCATCGGAAGGCTCTACTTTCGGTCTGGTGGACATGGATTCTGAAACCCGCCTTGCGACTGAACAGTCGCTGACTGCGCTTGGCGCCAAGAAGGAGGGCGACAATATTGTGGTCACCCTTCCCGGCGATGTCCTGTTCGACTTCGACAAATATGACATCCGCGAGGATGCGCGGCCGGTACTGTCGCAACTAGCCGACGTGCTTTCGGCCATGCCAGACGCCGCGGTCACTATTGTTGGCCACACCGATTCTATGGGCAGCGATGACTACAATCAGAACCTGTCGGAAGATCGCGCAAACTCTGCCCAAACCTGGCTAGCCGATGCCGGCGTTCCCTCCCCCATGACCACCACTGGCAAAGGGGAGACATCTCCAGTTGCCCCCAATGAACAGGCCGATGGTAGCGACAATCCCGAGGGCCGTCAGCAGAACCGCCGGGTTGAATTCATAATAGGAAAACAGCAATGACATTGATGAGCTGCCCGGATTGTCAGGGCAAACTATCCGACAAGGCTTTTGCCTGCCCACATTGCGGCTTCCCCATGGTGCAACAGAAGGGTAGGAGCGCTTGGCCCGGCGTCATTGGCGGCGTGGCCGGTACCTATATCTCAAGTCAAGCGCTGATCGCGATGGTCTTGGGATCTGTGATGTTCATCGCTTTTGCGGCCATCATGATCGCTGCGATCATGCGATAGTACGGCCTGCGTTTTGGCTGCTTAGAAAGCCCAGAGCATGATGTTGGGCGAGCCTGCCAACTGCTAGCCTCAAGACCTGTTGCTTCTGGAAGAGGGCATCAGGCTCGCTGTTAGCGCAGGCGATGTACCGAACTCCGCAACACAGTTATATGGGCGAGAGGAAGAGATCAGACGTCGAGCATCTGCCGTAGCGCCGAAGGACGTATGCGGGGAATTGAGCCCGCAGGCTTGATTAGCAGGTATTTAGGCTCGTTCGACCCCCCTGCTCGGCAAAGCCGGATCCTTGGTCTAGTCCGTTTCTTCCACCGGCTTTTCGGAAGTGACGAGGATCTCTGCGTAATCCTCGTTATCACTGTGGGATAGGCTGTAGAGGAGGCCGTCTTCGGTTTGCTCGAAATCGCAGTAGTCGCCGCTCACCGCATACCCGCCTCCCCCAGGCAGGACTTCTAGCAGAGCATCGCTACGATAATGGTGCAGCTGGCTCACCGTATGACTGTTGATCTCGACATTGAGGCAGAGCACGCCGCGGTGTTGGAAGGGACGGACCATCATCGTGACTTCCCCTTCCAAGGTGCCTTCGGCCGACTTACCGTTTTCGTTTAGCGCGATATCGCGCTGATAGGGCGTGCTGAACGTTTGCTTGACCGTTGTTGCCCGATTCAACACCCCAACCCAAGTCGCAGCCGTTACCAGCGCCTTCTTGGCGTAGATCGAAGCTCGTATGCGATAGGCATCCTCCGCTTCCTGCGCCAGGCTCGAGATGGCGGTTGCAATGATCAATGCAAGAGCCAGAAGCGTGCGTCTGGGAATACTCATGTTCTCTGGTCCGTGATGTCGGAATTTCGCTAAAGATCCGCGGTGGCCCGGATGTGGGCATCGCCGGGAAGGCGGCCCATTAGCTCATGAAAGCTCTGCGCAGCGAGCGCCGAGATCGGCAGGCCTTCTTCACTCTGGAAGGTTAGCGTCCATTTGCCCTGTGGATTAGGCAGGGCATTGATAAAGCGCACGACGGCCGCAGCGCTATCCTTAGAAATCAGGTGCTGAGGCAAGTTGCGAATGGTGTCAGCGGTGGCCGCGCGGCCGTCTTCGAGGATGAACAGGCCACCACTGATGACCGGCAACAGGATGTCGACAACGATCCCCCGGTCCTCAAGAGCGAACAGGACGTCCTCAATGACCCCGGACTGTTCGGATAGCGGCGAGTCGACATCGGTATTGTCGAACTCCGAGAGCCGGGCACTGAGCGTGACGCGGCCCAGACCGCCCGCGTCGATGGACAGTCGTTCCAAGGTGCTGGTGCGCTCTTCCGGGTCGGTCGTATAAACCAGCTTCAGGTCGAGTTTCGGCCCTGCGGGGAATACGAGGCCCTTTAGGGTGAGATCGGCGGATTGGAGCACTTCGTTCTTGGGGTAAGTGGCCAAGAGGTCTGGGCTCAGCAAGGTCATTTCGTCGACGTCGGCTGCCACATGGTCGTCAACGAGGAGACCGAGATGGATAAAGCGGCAGCCACCGGAAATATCCTCGACGATCGTCTCGGGTTTGCGGACCAGCTCGTTGCGCGCAAATTTGAGCAAGGCGCGGCAATCCCGCAGGGGCGGAGGGGTCTCTTGAGACGAAAGCGGGACCGGCGCGATCACAGTCGCAGCCAGGAGAGCAGCCGAGAGAAGAATTATCGGCAACCGTCCGCCTCGTCGAATGGTGCTGAGAGACCGCGTGACGAATGCGGCGAGGGCAGCGGAGTAATGTGTCATTTCAGCGTCCCTTGCACCATGTCAGCTCGATTAAAAAGAAGCCTGCGCCGGAGGTCGATGGCCGCAGGCGAGATGGGAGCTTGGGTCAGCTCAGAGTAAGATAAACCTGCCTCGTGACCTTGACGACATCAAGACAGGTAGCAGCCTGATGACAGCATTCACGTCGTCCTCGCAGGACAGCGCGTCCTGGGCACAAGTGCAAGTGGCGGACTTGACATCGCGCAGAGAAAAGGGTTTCTCATGGTGAGAAATGGTTTTCTCACGGGAAACGCAGTTGTCAGGGCCAACCACAAAGCGCGTTAGGATCTACGATGTTGCGCAAGCGGCGGGTGTCAGTGTTGCCACCGCATCGAAAGCTCTGAACGATACCGGTCGCATGACAGAGGAAACCCGTTCGCGCGTAAAGGAAGCGGCGAGCAATCTGGGGTTCCGGCCGAATGCAATGGCCCGCGGCCTCATTCAACGCCGCAGCTTCACCGTGGGACTGCTGACTAACGATACCTATGGTCGTTTCACCCTGCCCCTGATGGCAGGCGTCTCTGAAGAGCTTGTTGATCAGGGCGTATCGGTTTTCCTTTGCACTATAGAAGACGATCCGGCACTCGCAAAAATCCACGTCGATGCCATGCTCGACAAACAAGTCGATGGCATCATCGCCTCTGGCAAGCGCATCGATCGCCAACTACCGGTCGATCTCACCAACCTCAACGTGCCAGTCGTTTACGCCTTCACTCAGGCTCCGGCCGAGGCGGTAAGCCTGGTTTCGGACGATGCGGGCGGGTCTCGCGAGGCCGTCGAGTGGCTAAAAACCCTTGGCCGGCGGCGGATCGTCCACGTTACGGGTCCCAAAAGTTTCGCGTCAGTGGAAGAGCGTGCCGGAGCATATCGTACTTCGGTCGGCGGAAGCGGGTCGGTCCTCTTCGGCACCTGGTCCGAGCAATGGGGCCACGAAGCCGTTTCCCAACTCTGGAGCGTCGGGGGCGACAAGCCCGACGCCATATTCTGCGGCAACGATCAGATTGCCCGCGGTGTTGTCGACGCCCTGCGCGAGCGTGACGTGTCGGTTCCGGACGAGGTCTCGGTCATCGGCTTCGACAATTGGGAAATTGTGGCTGCGGCGACGCGCCCACCGTTGACCACTATCGATATGAATTTGAAGGCACTCGGCCGGGAAGCGGGCCGCCTGGTTCTGGCTTTGGCAGCGGGAGAGACTGTCGAGCCCGGGATACGCAAGCTGCCGTGCCAACTTGTCATCAGACAATCCTGCGGGGGTGTTCTCCGCAATTGAAACGCGAGGACCGGCGTACTGGTCTACTTTGGGAGGAGTGAAACTATGATCCGCAAACTACTGGTCGCAACCAGTCTTGCCTCACTGTGCCTAGTGTCGAACGCAATGGCACAGGAAACCATTAATATGTGGGTGCGCACCGGCATCGGCACCGCATTCACCTCGCTGGCCGACGCCTATAATGCCAGCCACAAAAACCAGATCGCGCTGACGGAAGTGCCGTTTGCCGAACTGGTGCAGAAATATGCCACCGCCATTGCCGGCGGCCAGGCACCGGACGCGCTCTCGCTGGACCTGATCTACACGCCGTCCTTCGCCGCGGCCGGACAGTTGCAGGACCTGACCGAGTGGGCCAAGGGCCTCGACTATTTCGAGAGCCTCTCGCCCTCGCATGTGACGTTAGGGACTTATGAGGACAAGATTTATGGCCTGCCCCTGCTGGTTGAAACCTCGGTACTCGCCTGGAACAAGGGCCTCTACGAGCAGGCTGGCCTAGATCCAGAAAAGGCGCCCGCTAATTGGGATGAGATCGAGGCCAATGCCGAAGCCATTCGTGCGCTCGGCGGTGACAATTACGGCTTCTATTTTTCTGGCGGCTCTTGCGGCGGCTGCATGATCTTCACCTTTACACCGCTGGTCTGGGCTTCCGGCGCAGATATTCTCTCCCCAGACGGCCAAACGGCGACGCTCGATACGCCACAGATGCGCGCTGCGATCGATAAGTACCGGTCCATGGTGGAGAAGGACTTGGTTCCGGAAGGTTCGGCGACCGACAATGGCGTCAACTTCCTCAGCTTCACCAATGGCAAGATTGGCCACCAGAGCTTGGGCGCCTTTGCCATCGGGACGCTGGTCAATGACTATCCCGATATCGACTTCGGGGTGACCATGATCCCGGGCATCGAAGGCGGCACCTCGTCCTTTGCCGGTGGCGATAATATCGTTGTCACCAAGGACACACCGCGCCTTGCTGCCGTGCAGGAGTTCATCGAGTTCGCCTATTCGCCCGAGGGCCAGAAGATCCTGGCACAGAACGGTTCGCTGCCGACCCGGTCCGATATCGCTGCGGAAACCCTCGCCGGCCTCGATCCGCGCCTGCAGGTTGCCGTCGACGCCATCGCCGTGGCGAAGACACCCTACACGCTCTTGTTCAACGACTTGATCAACAGCGCCAACGGCCCGTGGGCAACCTTCACCAATGCCGCCATCTATGGCGACGATGTGGATGGCGCCTTCGCCAATGCCCAGTCCGAAATGCAGTCGATCATCGACAACGCGCCCTGATGGGGAAAAGCGGGAGGCTCTGCTGAAGCCATTCAGCCGGGGCCTCCCGCATCTTCAACCGGATTCCATTCATGTCCATGACCACCGCCACTCCACTTGCGGCAGCCATCAAGCCACGCCGTCGGGCGCGCAAAAACCGCCAGTGGCAGGGGCTGCTCTATATAACGCCGGCCATAATCCTCGTGACGATCTTCTTCGTCATTCCCGTGCTGTTCACCGTCTGGATGAGCTTTCACAACTGGCCATTGCTGGGCCAACCAAGCTGGATTGGACTGGGCAATTATTCGCGCATGTTCAGCGACACGCGCTTTGCGGCGGCGCTGAGTTTCACCGCCTATTATACCGTCATCGCCACCATTGCCATTTTCGCCCTGGCTTTTCCGCTAGCCCTCTTCGTGCAAAATGAACGGCGCGGCGTCAGCGCCTATCGCACCATTTTCTTCTTGCCGGTGGTCGTTGGCTTGGCGACGGCTTCCCTACTCTGGGTCTGGCTCGCCAATGTGGATAGCGGCCTTTTCAGCCCCCTCCTGCGCCTGTTCGGCGTCACCGGCCGCAGCGCCAATCTTCTCGCCACCTTCAACAATGCGTTCCCCACCATCATCGCAATGGTGGTCTGGAAGATCGTGGGCTTCACCATGATCATCCTGCTCACAGGGCTCCAATCCATCCCCAGCGACCTCATCGAAGCCGCCCGCATCGACGGCGCGAGCCGCTGGCAGCGATTCCGCTTTCTCACGCTGCCGCTGATGCGCCGCACGCTCGCCCTGTCCTTGATCCTCTCTGTCACTGGCTCGGTGCTGGCCTTTGACCAGTTCTACATCATGACCAGCGGAGGCCCGCAAAACCGCATGATCTCTGTGGTCTATTATATCTTCAATCAGTCCTTCGTGTCGTTCCAGCTCGGCTATGGCTCGGCGCTTTCCATCGTCCTTCTCGGCATTCTGGTGGCGCTCAGCGTCGTCCAGCTCTGGCTGCTCCGCGTCGGAGACGACAAATGAGTGCCGCAACGAAACAGGCCCGCGCCCGGCGCAAATTTATGGGCGGGTTAGGCTTTCACGGGTTCGGGCTCGTCGCCTCGTTCTTCTTCCTCGCCCCGTTCTTCTGGGCCGGGCTATCGTCCCTCCGCAGCGGCAGCGAATCCCAGACCCCGCCCCTGCCACCCTGGCCTACAACGGGTATCAGCTTCGACAGCTATGCCACCCTCGACACCTTTGGTTCAGGCATCTGGCAGCACACCTTCAATTCTCTGCTTGTCTCGCTCAGCACGGTCGTGCTGACGGTGATCGTGTCGCTGCTCGCCGGCTACGGCTTCTCGCGCTACCGCTTCCCGTTCAAGAACGTGTTCTTCATCCTGATCATCGCCACGTTGATGATCCCGTTCCAGTCCATCCTGACCCCGCTCTTCATCATCCTCGCAAGACTGGGCCTAAACAATTCGCTCGTTGGGCTGATCCTTGTCTACGTGACGCTGCAACTGCCCTTCTCGGTCTTCATGATGCGCAACGCCTTCGATGCGGTGCCCCGCGAGATCGAGGAAGCCGCCCGCATCGACGGCGCACGCGACATCAAGTTGCTAGTGCGCGTGCTGTTGCCCCTGGTCATGCCGGGCGTAGCTACGGTTGCGATCTTTGCTTTCCTCAATGCCTGGAACGAGTTCCTGGCGGCACTGATCCTGCTTTCGGACAATGACAAATACACCCTGCCAGTGCTGATGACGGCCGTTCGCGCCGGCCGGCTGGGTGCCATCAACTGGGGAGCGGTGCAGGCCGGCGTGATGGTCATGACCATCCCCTGCCTCGCCATCTTCCTGCTTCTCCAACGCTACTACATGCGCGGCCTCATGGCCGGCGCCGTAAAATGATCGCACATACAGGTGTCAACATGACTATCGCTCCCAATCGCCAGTTTCGCCCGCTGCCCGTTCCTTCCGTCACTGTCGGTGGCTACTGGGGCGACTGGCAGGAAGCCGTGTGCGACCACACCGCCGCCATCCTGCTCGACCGTTGTGTTGCCGCCGGCATGCTCGACCAGATCAATCCCGACGTTCCGAGCCCCGGCATCGTCATTCCGATTCTCCATTGGCTGGGCACCCCGCAGATGTTCTGGGACAGCGATCTCGGCAAGTCGATCGAGACCATCGCCTATTCGCTCTATCGCAAGCCCAATCCAGAGCTGGAGGCGCGGGCCGATGCCATCATCGATATGTACGAAAAGCTGCAGGACCCCGACGGCTACCTCAGCTCATTCTTCCAGCGCATCAAGCCCGAATGGAAATGGACCAACCTGCGCGATTTCCACGAGCTCTACTGTGCCGGCCATATGATCGAAGGCGCCGTGGCCTATTACCAAGCTACCGGCAAGCGCAAGTTCCTCGATGTCATGAGCCGCATGGCAGATTACTGCGTCAAGAAATTCGGGCGCGGACCGGGCCAGGTTCGTGGTTATTGCGGCCATGAAGAGGTCGAGTTGGCGCTCGTCAAGCTCGCGCGCGTCACCGGCAAGCAGGAATACATGGACCTTGCCAAGTTCTTTGTGGACGAGCGAGGACAAGAGCCGCACTTCTTCATCGAGGAAGCCATCGCGCAAAACCGCGATCCTAAGGGCGTTCAGAAAAATACCCTGGAATACAACCAGTCGCACCTGCCAGTGCGCGAACAGACCAAGGTCGTCGGACATGCCGTGCGCGCCATGTATCTCTATTCGGCCATGGCCGATCTCGCCACCGAGTACAATGACGACAGCCTGACCTCGGCACTCGAAACACTCTGGGCCGACCTCACCCAAAAGCAGATGTACATCACCGGCGGCATTGGGCCAGCGGAAGCCAACGAAGGCTTCACCGACTATTACGACCTTCCAAACGACACCGCCTATGCCGAAACCTGCGCTTCGGTCGGCCTCGTCTTCTGGGCCTCCCGCATGCTTGGTCGCGGCCCCAACCGGCGCTATGCAGACACGATGGAGCAGGCTCTCTACAACGGCGCCATCACAGGCCTTTCGACCGATGGAAAGACTTTCTTTTACGACAATCCGCTGGAGTCGACGGGCAAGCACCACCGTTGGACCTGGCACCCCTGCCCCTGCTGCCCGCCTAATATCGCCCGCCTCGTCACCTCGCTCGGTTCCTACATCTACGCCGTCGCCGACGACGAAATCGCCGTGCATCTCTATGCTGAGAGCGAAGCGCGCGTTGAACTTGCCAATGGCGCAAAATTCACTCTGACCCAGAAGACCAATTATCCGTGGTCGGGCAATATCGACATCAGCATCGAGCCCGAAGCAGCGGCTTGGTTCGCCGTATCCCTCCGCATTCCGGCCTGGGCCCACGGCGCCAAGTTGGCAGTGAACGGGCAGGCACAGGACGTCGCCGCGGCGTCAACCGATGGCTATGTCCGCATCGCGCGCGAATGGCAAAAGGGCGACGCTGTCACCCTCGACCTGCCGCTCGAGCCACGAACCCTCCGCGCCCATCCCTCCGTTCGGCACGATGCCGGGCGCGTCGCTGTCATGCGTGGTCCGCTGGTCTATTGCCTCGAAGGCACCGACAATGGCACCGGGCTCAACTCGATCCTCCTACAGCGTGGACTCGGGGAGGCACAGACCGCAACAATTCCAGACCTCCGCGGCGCCATCGCCATCGACATCCCGGTGCTGCGCGAAACCGCCGAAAACTGGGGCGACGCGCTTTATTCCGACAAGGCGCCCGAGACCGAAACCGAGCAAGCCCGCCTCGTGCCCTACCACCTTTGGGACAACCGCGAGCCCGGCGAAATGCTGGTCTGGCTACGCCAGAGCTGAAGGAGCAATCATGGCAAACGCAACTGGCATGGCGCTACGGCAAGTCCGCAAAAGTTATGGCTCTACCCACGTCATCCATGGCATCGATCTCGATGTGGCAGCCGGTGAGTTCGTCGTCTTTGTTGGCCCCTCGGGCTGCGGCAAATCGACTCTTCTACGCATGATCGCCGGGCTCGAAGAGGTCACCGATGGCGAAATCAGCATCGGTGGCCGCGATGTAACTGATCTTGATCCTTCCCAGCGCGGCATCGCCATGGTCTTTCAGTCCTACGCGCTCTATCCGCACATGAGTGTGCGGGACAATCTTGGTTTTGGCCTCAAGATGGCCAATACCCCCAAGGTCGAAGTAGACACGCGTGTCGCCGCCGCCGCCAAAATCCTCAAGATCGAACCGCTACTCGAACGGCGTCCGGGCCAACTCTCTGGTGGCCAACGCCAGCGCGTCGCCATCGGCCGAGCCATCGTGCGCAAGCCCGATGTGTTCCTCTTCGACGAACCTCTCAGCAATCTCGACGCCGAACTGCGCGTCTCGATGCGCATCGAAATCGCGCGCCTGCACAAAGAGCTCGGCAACACGATGATCTACGTGACCCACGACCAGACCGAGGCCATGACCCTGGCTGACAAGATCGTGGTGCTACGCGATGGCAAGATCGAGCAGGTGGGCACGCCACGGGAGGTCTACGAAAATCCAGACAACATCTTCGTTGCTGGCTTCATCGGCTCACCCAAAATGAACTTTATTGAGGGTGTCGCTGCAAACGGCGGTGTGGACGTGGCCGGACGAACCCTGACACTGGGGTACACTCCGGCAGAACCGGGCACCCCGGTTACTATCGGCATTCGGCCCGAGCACATTGAGGTGGGCAATGCGGGGCAAGTGGATTTCCGCGTGGGCGTCGACTTCAGCGAATATCTGGGCGGAACGCAATACCTCTACGCCACCCTTCCCGACGGGCAGAACCTGATTATCGAACATCGCAAAAACGCTGAAATCCCCACGGGCAGTTCTCTTGCCGTGTTCTGCGACCCAGAGCGCCTCAAGGTCTTTTCGGCAACGGGGTACCGGATGAGACGGTAACCGCAGCTAAGTGTCCCACTATATCGGCTGTGCTTTAGCAGGAACAACTGATCGAGTGAGGACTATGGTCTAGAGAGGGATGCTTCCCAACCGTAAGCTCCTACCCACTAGCGCTCAGAAATGCCCAGCACGCCTCGGCAACGTTGAGAAAAACTCAGCATAAGGACCGCCAGACGCCCGATCAAGCAGCCCTTGGAGGTCAACCAGTGGCTCCTCCGACCAATCCACCCTTATGTCGACTTCGGCGAAGGACTCGGCGCCATGGACCCGCAACGCCGCTGAACCGATGCCCCTGATATCGCCCCCAGTCTCGGCACCTGCGTTGAGCGCGCCAAGCAGGGTCGACGCGAAATCGACTTTTCCCTTAAGCAACAGATATGCTGAAAGCATGTCGGCAATCACCTCTGGACCCGCCAGCATGTTTCCAGCAACAGCCACGCCGTCGCGGCAAAGATGCCCCGCAAAAGCGATACAGCTTTGGCCAGTCCATGCCGCGGTCCTGCCAACCTGATCAACGACAATCATCTGCCGCAAAGCGGCCTCTTCATCCCTAGCCAACGCCGCCTGCAAAGCCGCTTCGGCATCCCGCCCATCAAGCAGCTCCAGAGCATCGAACGCAAGATAGGGATTGGTCATCGCCTGCGTCGCCGCCGCACCGCGGCCACTGCGTGTATGTGGCACCAAAGCCCCCACCATCGGCCCAGCCGTCGCTGTGGCAATGCCAAAGGCGCCAGTTTGCGGATCGCGAGCGACGATGGAAAAGGTCATGCAACATCCTCTTCAAGTTATTTATCATCATAAATTGACAGATGGAAAATTTATGATGATAAATTATGCGAGCCCTTCTCACACGGTCCCCACCGCAAGGCAAGGGCGAGGGAACGCAAGGAGGTTATCAATGATCCGCACCTGGAAAGGCCTAGCGCCGGTCCTGCTCGCCGCCACCGCTTTTGCCCTGGTCTCTCCGGCCATGGCACAGACGCCGCCCAATATTCTGGTGGTGGGCCAGATCGCCGAACCAGCATCGCTCGATCCGCATGTCTCGACCGCCGCCAACGATTTCCGCATCGCCGTCAACATTTACGACGGCCTCGTGCGCAACACCCCCGGCACGCTCGAGATCGAACCGGCGCTCGCCACCGACTGGACCATTTCCGAAGATGGGCTCGAATACGTCTTCAACCTCCGCGAAGGCGTCACCTTTCACGACGGCACCCCGTTCAACGCCGAAGCGGTGAAATTCAACTTCGATCGCATGTTGAAGGAAGACCACCCCTTCGCCTCGACCGGCCCCTTCCCGCTCGCCTTCTTCTTTTCCTCGGTCAAGGACGTCGAAGTGGTGGATGACCTGACGGTCAAATTCACCCTCAACGAAGCCTTCGCCCCCTTCATGAGCAATCTGGCCTCCCCCACCGGCCTCATCGTCTCGCCCGCCGCAGTCGAGCAATATGGCGCCGATTACGGTCGCCATCCTGTCGGCACCGGCCCCTTCAAGTTCGAGGAATGGCAGTCCAATACCAGCGTCGTCGCCTCGCGCAACGATGCCTATTGGGACGGCGCTCCCTCGCTCGAAGCGGTCATCTTCCGCCCGATCACCGACGCCAATACCCGCGTTGCCGAAATGCTCTCGGGCGGCATCGACGTGCTGCTCGAAACTCCGCCAGACAACGTCGCCCAGTTCGCCAGTGACGCCAATTACCAGGTGGTGGAAGCCGTCGGGCCCCATGTCTGGTATGTCATGCTCAACGCCAAGGACGGCCCCTTCGCCGATAAGCGCGTGCGCCAGGCGGTCAACTACGCGGTCAACAAGGAAAGCCTCGTCAACGACGTGCTGCAAGGCACGGCCGACGTCTCCGCCGGCCCCATCCCGCCCGCCTTCAACTGGGCCTATAACGAAGACGTCGCGCCTTATCCCTATGATCCGGAAAAAGCCAAGGCGCTCCTTGCCGAAGCCGGCGCTGAAGGCGCCAAGCTCACCTTCCTCGTCACCGAAGGGGGCTCGGGCATGCTCGATCCCGTCCCCATGGGCACAGCCATCCAGGCCGATCTCGCCGCCGTGGGCCTAGATGTCGAGATCAAGACCTATGAGTGGAACACCTTCCTCTCTGAAGTGAATCCCGGCCTGGAAGGCAAGGGCGACATGGCCGAAATGGCCTGGATGACCTCCGACCCCGACACCCTGCCCTTCCTGACCCTTCGCACGGCGGCTTTCCCGGCGGAAGGTGGCTTCAACTCGTCCTATTATTCCAACCCGGAAGTCGACGACCTTCTGGACAAGGCGCGTCTCTCCACCGATCCGGCAGAGCGCGGCGAACTCTACAAGCAAGTCCAGGCCATCACCCACGAAGACGCTCCCTGGCTCTTCGTCGCCAACTGGAAGCAAAACGCCGTCGTCACGAGCGCCGTGGGCGATTTCGAACTGCAGCCGGACTTCTCACTGGTCCTGCGAGACGTGACCAAACAATAGGGTTGGGAGCACCCCACCAGCTGCAAACCATCGCCCACAACAATACGCGATCCATCCCTCCCCCCAACCAGGGGGAGGCTAGGTGGGGGTTCTCCCCACCCGCACCGCCAAAAGGAGGCCCCCATGACCGCCTATATCGGCAAACGCCTCCTGGCCGCGATCCCCGTTATCCTCGGCCTCTCCGTCATCGTCTTCCTGGTGATGAAACTGATCCCCGGCGACCCCGCCCAGGCCCTTCTCGGCTCCTATGCGACGCCCGACAATGTCGCGCGCATCAATCGCGCCCTTGGGCTCGATCGTTCCTGGCCCGAGCAATATGTCATCTGGATCGGCAACCTTCTCCAGGGCGATTTCGGCCGCTCCTATATTCTCAATCGCCCCGTGCTTGATGAAGTGCTTGAACGTTTTGGCGCCACTCTGATCCTTGCCGGGGCGTCGCTGGTCATATGTTCGGTCCTCGGCATTCTCGCCGGCATCGTCTCGGCAGTGCGCCAGTTCGGCTGGACCGACCGGATCGTCACCTTCTTTGTCCTTATCGGCATTTCCATGCCGGCCTTCTTCCTTGGCCTGGTCTTCATCCTGTTCTTCGCCGTGCAATGGCGCCTGCTCCCGGCTTCGGGCATGTATGCCGTCTATGGCGGCGGCGACCTACCCGACCTCCTGCGCCATCTGATCCTGCCCGCGTCCACCCTCGCCATCGTCGCCACTGGCGTTGTCGCCCGCCTCACCCGCGCCGCCATGCTCGAAGTCCTGCGTCAGGATTTCATCCGCACCGCGCGTGCCAAGGGCCTTAGCGAAAACAAGGTTATCTATCGTCACGCCTTCCGCGCTGCACTCGTCTCCATCATTCCTGTGCTCGGCATTCAGGCCGGCTTCGTGCTCGGTGGTGCCGTTTATATCGAAACCGTGTTCCAGTGGCCCGGCCTCGGCCAGATGCTGGTCAAGGCCGTCTCCACTCGCGATATGCTTCTGGTGCAAGGCGGCGTGCTCGTTGCCGCTACCGTCTATGTGCTCGTCAATCTTCTGGCCGATGTCGCGCAGGCCATGCTCGATCCAAGGCTCAAAGCATGACCGATCTCATTGTCCCTATCCCAACCTCCGCCCGCAAGCGCCGCAGCAATCTGCAATTGCTGATGGCCAATCGCCTTGCCGCGGCCGGTCTTTTCATTTTCGGCTTCATCGTCATCCTGGCGCTCCTCGCGCCGATCCTCCCGATCCCAAACCCGGATATCACCGACCAGCCCAAGCGCCTGCTGCCCCCGCTCAGCGCTGGGCACCTCCTCGGCACCGATCACCTCGGCCGCGATATTCTTTCGCGCCTCATCTGGGGCACACAGGTTTCGTTGCTCGTCGGCGTCAGCGCCACTGCCCTCGCGGCTTTCTTCGGCTCCCTCATTGGCCTCGTCGCCGGCTATGCTCGCGGCGCCGCCGACAGCATCCTCATGCGCTTTGTCGATATGCTGATGGCCTTCCCCTATATCCTCTTGGCCATTGCCATCGTCGCTGCGCTTGGACCCGGCCTTCTCAACGCTCTCTACGCCATCGCGCTCGTCAATATCCCCTTCTTTGCCCGCAATATTCGCGGCGTCACCGTCTCGATCAGCAATCGCGAATTCGTCGACGCCGCGCGCCTCTCGGGCAAGAGCCACGCGGCGGTCCTCTTCACCGAAGTGCTGCCCAATGTCCTGCCTGTCATTGTCATCACCATGTCGACCACCGTGGGCTGGATGATCCTTGAAACCGCCGGCCTCTCCTTCCTCGGTCTCGGGGCCCAGCCGCCGACATCGGACTTAGGCTCTATGCTCGGCCAGGCCCGCGCCCAGCTCTTCACCGGCCCGCATGCCTCGATCATTCCCGGCGTGATGATCTTCCTCCTGGTCATGAGCATCAATTTGCTAGGCGACGGCATCCGCGACGTGCTCGATCCGCGCCTCCGTTCCGGCACCCTCGGCCGCCCCATGCCGGTCACAAAAATCGGCCGCCAGACCAAGCCTGCCCCAACCCTTTCGGACGCCCCTGCCCTCGTCGTCGAAAACCTTTCAACCGGCTTCGATACCGGCGCCTCCATAACCCCCGCCGTTCGCGACATCAGCTTCCATCTCGGCAAAGGCGAGTGTCTCGGCCTCATCGGCGAAAGCGGCTCGGGCAAGTCGGTGACGGCGCTCTCGCTGATGGGCCTGGTCGCCTCGCCGCCCGGCGTCATCACCAATGGCGGCGTCTATATCCAAGGCAAGGATGTGCTCTCGATGCGCGAGCAGGAACTCATCGCCCTCCGCGGCGCCCGCGTCGCCTATGTCTTCCAGGACCCGCTGACGACGCTCCATCCGCTCTTCTCGGTCGGCCACCAGATCGCCGAGGCAGTCCTCGCCCATAATCCCATCGGCAAGCACGGGGCCCGCCAGCGCGCCGTCGGACTGATGGAAACCGTGGGTATCCGCGATGCAGCAAGCCGCGCCAGCGCCTATCCCCACGAACTCTCAGGCGGCCAGCGCCAGCGCATCGGCATCGCCATGGCGCTCGCCAATGACCCCGACATCATCATCGCCGACGAGCCGACCACCGCGCTCGATGTCACGGTGCAGGCCCGCATTCTCGACCTTCTGCAAAACCTGCGCCGCGAGCGCGGTCTCGCCCTTCTCCTGATCACCCACGATTTCGGCGTCGTGGCCCAAGTCTGTGACCGCGTCGCGGTTATGAAAAATGGCGAAATCGTCGAACAGGGAGAAACGCAGGCGGTGCTGCGCGACCCCCAGCACGACTATACCAAGCGCCTCATCGCCTGCGTGCCCGAGCTAGGAGAAGGCCACGGTTTCCTCGACCGGGTCCGGCCGCTGTTTATGGAGGCAAGCGCATGAGCCAGAACGCCATCCAAATCCGCGATCTCATCAAAACCTTCGGCGGTGGCCGCAATCTCTTCGGACGTCAGGCCAGCGAGGTGCAGGCCGTCCGCGGCATTTCGCTCGATCTCAAGCGTGGCGAAACCCTCGGTATCGTCGGCGAGAGCGGCTCGGGCAAATCGACACTCGCCCGTATGCTGGTCGGCCTCGAACACCCCACATCTGGCACCATGCTCATCGACAACAAACCCTGGGCCGAGCTCGCTTCCTCCGGCTCACGCGCCTTTGGTCGCACTATCCAATATGTCTTTCAGGACCCCGTCGCCTCGCTCAACCCGCGCAAGACCATCGGCGATATTCTCGATGTGCCGCTGCGCCTGCTCTGCACCTATGACAGCACGCGGCGCGCCATTCGCAAACGCGAGCTAATCGACGCCGTGAAGATGCCGCTCGACACGCTCGAACGCTATCCACACGAATTCTCCGGCGGACAGGCCCAGCGCATCGCCATCGCCCGAGCCCTTGCCGCTGAAGCCAGCATTCTCGTGCTCGATGAGCCGGTGAGTGCGCTCGACGTGTCGGTACAGGCGCAGGTGCTGCTCCTGCTCCAGCAATTGCGCGACGATCTCGGCCTCTCCTACCTTTTCATCAGCCACGATCTGGCCATCGTGGAATCGATTTCCGATCGTGTCGCCGTTATGTATCTGGGAGAAGTGGTAGAGGTCGGGCCGGCGGCCCAGCTCTTTGCCAACCCGCAGCACGACTACACGCGGTCGCTCATAGCCAGCGCACCGCGCCTTTCCGCAACGGACCGCGCCGCATGAGCGACACCGACTCCTCCGAAACAGCGGCAATTGCCGTTCCCCCACGCCGCAAGCGCACCGACGAAATCGTCGATGCCATCAAGCGTATGATCGTCGAACATGGCCTCGGGCCCGGCGACCGCCTACCGCAGGAGCGCGATCTGTTGGCCCAGTTCGCTGCCAGCAAGGGCACCGTCCGCGAAGCGCTGAAATCTCTCGAAGTCCAGGGCCTCATTTCGGTCCGTACCGGCCCTGGCGGCGGCGCCTTCATCGAGCGCATGTCCGAGGGGCGGGCCATGAGTCTGCTCTCCAACTTCCTCTTTGCCAAAAACCTGACGATCGCCAATATCTACGAGATGCGAAAGGTCCTCGAACCCCAACTAGCGGCGAGCGCCACCCCCCATATTGACGAAGCTGGCCTCAAACGCCTCGAAGCCGTCATTCTGATCTATGATCACGAGCCGGCAGATCAGAACGAACGCTGGAACCAGCGCATGGCGGAACTCGATTTCCACGGCATCGTCGCCGAGTATTCCGACAACCCCATTCTCGCCTTCACCTGCCGCTTCCTCCAGCGCCTCCTCAAGGATCTCACCGTTGCGCAGGACATCTATGTCCGGCCCGAACCCGTCTCGCGCGCCAGCGGCATTCAGCACCAGCGCGATCTCATCGCCGCCATGCGGAGCCGCGACGCCGCCGCAGCCGCCGCCATCCTCGCCGAACATATGGACGAAGCCGAAAAGCACATGCTGAGCCTTGAGGCCAAGCTCGAAGACCGTTTCCTCGAAGAAGTGTCCCCGGCCCGCACCAGAAAGCGCCGCATCGCATGATCAATACCGATTATCTCCTCGACCGGTTGCTGCAATTGGTTAAAACGCCGAGCCCCGTCGGCATGACCGAGCGCGCCGTGGCGCTGGTCGACACCTGGCTGCGCGATCTCGGCTACAATCCCAAATATACCCGCCGCGGCATCCTTTATGTCGAAGTAGGCGACGGCCCACCTCGCCGCGCCCTTGCCGCCCATCTCGATACGCTCGGGGCCATGGTCACCGAACTCAAGCCCAATGGCCGCCTTGCCCTGCGCAACACCGGCACCTGGGCCGCTCGTTTCGCCGAGGGGGCTCGCGTCACCATCTTCTCAGACAATGCCGAACATCGCGGCACCATCCTGCCGCTCAAAGCCTCCGGCCACCGCTTCAACACCGAGGTCGATACTCAACCCGCCGATTGGGACAATCTCGAAATCCGCGTGGACGCCATTATGCCCCACCGCACCGCGCTCATTGCCGCCGGCTTCAATGTCGGCGATATGGTCGCAATCGATGCTCAGCCCGAAGTCATCGACGGTTTCATCGTCTCCCGCCACCTCGATGACAAAGCCGGTTGCGCCACTTTGCTCGCCGTCCTTAAGTCCATCGCTGAGGGCCACACCAATGTTGCTGTTCCTTTCCAGGCCATGTTCACCATCGCCGAGGAGACCGGCATCGGTGCCACCCATGGCTTTGGTCCCGAGGTCGAAGAACTGCTCGCCATCGACAATGCCGTCACCGCTCCCAACCAGACATCGCGCGATGACGCCGTCACCATCGCCATGCGTGACCGCCAGGGTCCCTTTGACGCCCGAATGACACGCCAAATGTTAGGGCTCTGCCAACACAATGACATCAAATATGAACGCGACACCTTCCGCCATTACCGCTCCGACAGCGCCGCCGCCGTCGAAGCCGGCTGGGACGTCCGCGTCGGCCTCGTCTGCTTTTCCCTCGATTCCTCCCACGGCTGGGAACGCACCCACATGGCCTCCCTCACAGCTCTGGTGGAACTGTTGCGGCTCTACATCCAGTCGGAACTAACCAATAGCTAGAGTGCTCATCTTGCCGGGCGTGGCCCAGCTGCCGCCCAGGCGCGACATTCTACCCCACGCGAAGGCCGAATACCGAAGGCAAGTCCGTTGTCGCTTCACCGCCCATTGACCGGTTCACTGCTTGCATAATGTTCTTGGGCATCGGTACTCGACCAATACCGCTTCGGCGCCGTGCCATGGGTACGCTTGAACGCGTTGCCAAACGCGCGCTCGGACGCGTAGCCCACCCTAGTCGCGACAATAGCGACGGTTTCTCCTCTGCGCGGGCGTCGCGAGCAACCGTGATACAGGGCAAGCGCGAACAGAGTGTGGCGGGCTTCGTTTTGCTCGATAGGTCTTTGGACCGATGACGCGACCGCGCCTCGCAAACTCAAAATGAACGACCAAGAGTCGCTTTCCCACTTGGTGCATTATGTGCACAGCACCAAGACGGGAACCGACCGTCTTCTCTGGAATTGCGCGGCCTTCCCTCATCCCGCCTCGGAATGTTTGCCGTCGCCTTGAATTGAAATAGATTCCGGTCGCCACTCTCAAGCGGCGCGCGGGCCGGTCGATCCCTGCCGCGCGACGACGACGATTTCCTGGTCAGTCGATGCGGTTGACGCGGGCAATTTTGCTCGCGGTGAATGGCTTAAACGCGATAGCCACCTGCGCTAGAAACCCCTTGCTGAACGTGCCAAGGACTTCGGGATGGGGATCGTATAATAGGACTTCTCGGCAATATCAAAATTGTATTCCGAGACGGTGATCCAGGCGTCTTTCCACGCACTCAACCCCGCCCGGCGCCGCTCAAGCTCAGGGATGACCAGTGTGGTTTGGTCAGAGCGCGGCGGAGTGCCCGAAATGGCAAGCATGATCGGGGCGGTTTGGTCGCCGTGCGGCAATGACAATGTCAGGCACACAGGACGCTCTTTGCGACCTTCCGTCTCGTGATTGTCGCGCTGCCATTTCCAAAGATAGGCATAGCGAATGATTGACCCGTTGGGCGGGATATCAGCCATTGGGTTCGGTGCCATCGGCAATGATCTGGTCCAGAGCGACATCGATCTGCGCGGCCAGGTCGGGCGGCGTTTCCCCTGCGCCGTAGACCCGGCGTGGATCGCCTTCCTGCTTCATTGCGGCAAAGTCATCGTAGGTCATCAGGACATAGCGGGGTTTACGATGCTGGGTGATGGCGACAGGCTGACGGTCTGCCGCCATGGTGACGGTTTTCAGATCGCGCAGCAGATCGACTGTCGAAAAATTCTTCATGGCACCACTCCTTCGTATTAAACGAAATATACGCTTTATTTGATTATTCGCAAGAGTGGCAAGGATGGGCAATCCTTCGACGAGCTCGCGGATGCGCGTCTCGAATCCAGCTTGTCCGACGACGCCAACCTTCAGGCCGAAGTTACGCAAGGTGCCACGCAGATCGGCATCGACGTCGAGCATCTTGCGTTGAATCAGCTGTCGCGCGGTCAGCAGCATCCGCTTCTCCTGACTCGCTAGTGTCGTCACATGCACCGGCTTGAACAGGCCGACACGCGTTATCTGGGCAATGCCGCGCGCGTCATGCCGGTCAGACTTGTTGATCTGCTGCACCTTCAGCAGTGACTTCATGTGAAGGGTCTCAACGCAGATCACGGGCAGACCGGCTTCTCGCACTGGCCAACGAAATGGCACACGAGTCCATATCCCGCCCGCGCTGGTCTCGCCCAAACATCAAAGTCCCCCGTGAAGGGCACTTACTACCGTTGCATCGATGGGCCTCCGTACGGCAGACGCTGCAGGGCGAGGAGATCGTGATCGATGGCTTAATCTACCGGTCACGCCATGCAACATCCTGACGGCTGACATAACTGGATTGCTGCGCGATCATCTCAGAAGTCATGCGTACGGTAATGCGCTCTTTCAAAGCCGTATTCCGTCCCGTTGGCCGTATCCTAAGCCTGGCAGACAGTAGACCACGACATAGCATCACAGGAGCGGAGGTAATGGCAGGCAACGATGCCGTAAGGTCGCCGGTCCGGTGCTGCCAGCGCTGTACCTACAGCTTCTCGGCTGGGCAATCCTTTCGCAGATGATAAGCCCGCATCGGCCTACTGAGACCGCACCGATCACGGAACTGGGATCGCGCGGATGCGTTCGAGTCTATCACTTCAAAAAGGAACGAAAGCTATGGCCGCGCCGAAAGAGAAAACGCTGAATGACCTATTCGAGGATACCCTCAAGGACATCTTTTATGCCGAAAAGCAAATCGTAAAAAATCTCCCCAAAATGGCCAAGGCGGCTCAGTCTCCTGCCCTCAAGGCGGGCTTCGAAAAGCATCTTGCCGAGACGGAGGTTCACGTCGAGCGGCTCGAACAGGTGTTCGTCCTCCTTGGCAAGACGCCGCGGGGCAAGACCTGTGACGCTATCCTGGGCATCCTCGAGGAAGGCAAGTCCATCATGGAGGAGTTCAAGGGCACTGTCGCTCTCGATGCCGGCCTGGCTGCTGCTGCGCAGGCGGTCGAGCATTATGAGATCGCTCGCTATGGCACGCTAAAGACTTGGGCCAACCAACTTGGCCTCACCGAAGCAGTAACGCTTTTCGAGACAACGCTACAGGAAGAGATCGCGACCGATATGGCCCTGAGCGAAGTCGCCAAAGCAGAAGCGAATGTGAAGGCCGCGTAGTCTACAAAATGCTGGTTGGTGGCGGCTGCCGATCGGTCCGCCGCCACCCCCAAGGCCGTCGCCAGACGGCGGATTTCGCCGGAGTTCAATGTTGGCCTCTCGCGCACGAAGGCTTGTGGTCAGTGCGCGAAATTAATTTCCTGTGCGAAGCCGAGCGTATGACCGTCATTTTCTCATAAGAAATCGGCGGCATTCCTAACCGCATGCTCAAATAACCGCTTGCCCGGACTTTCGATCATCCAGTGGATTGCGGCCGAAGTGAATGACGCCGTCGGATCGTGCGATGCAGCTGCTCGTCTCCGCTGGGCGGCCACCGGTGAAACAGACGATAGAACGCCGGCGGTCGGGAGCGCGCCCACGTGTTTCCATAGGCGCGCCCGCGGTATGCGATCCTCGGCCGCCATTCCTCTCTGCATGGATATGCTCTCCTTCCCCTCAGCCGATATTCTTATATGCTCGGACGCATCCGTCTCATGCAATCTGGCAGGACAAGATGACCGGAAACCCGATGATCATGAGATTTCGGAGAGATTGCACGGTCCATCCTGCTGCTTGTTGCGCAAATCTGCCTGACGGTACCACTCGCCGCACAGCAGACTGGGCCGACGGTCGCGCAAGCAGATGAGGATTAGCAATACGCGTCCCTAAAACCCTTCTCGTACCATTGGGCTGCAGCTCGGGAAAGCGCGCTGCCGGAAGTGGTCTGCCCGTAGAGCAGGCAGTCAGCAGCAGTTTCATTCTTTGCGGGCGGTTGTATGCCGAGACGCTCCGCCAGAAGCTCCAAATCTCTTGCCGTGTCATTTCCCCCGAACCAGTCAAAGCCGAGGGAGGAGCGCCTCCTATTTCGGGTTTACCGTCGAGAACCGCAGCCACGCCTCCCAGAAAGAAGCCGGCCTGTTCGGCCAGCGGAAGACAGGTGGAGCCATCCTGATGTTCGGCCGTGTTGAGTACCTGGGCGGCTGGCCGGGACACGCCACATGTGTTCTGCAAGCTTCACTGCGGCCTCCTCCAACATCGCCTGCACATAGGCCCGCAATGCGGTTCTGCCGCCGATTTCTGCCTCTAGCTGGTCCCCAACTGACACTGGGTCTTCGACAAGAGCTTCGCTCCGTTGATCGAGTTGCTTCCTCTGTTGTGCAGAAGGTCTGTCAGCTCTTGCGGCGAACGAATGAAGACTAACCACGGATGGGCGCAGGTCTGGAAGGTCTCATCGTTTGGCAAAGCCAAGCAGCGTCGGCTCTATGCTTCTTGTCCCGGCAGGCGTCAGTCCGCCGTGTACGACAATACGGTGACCACGGTTGTCGAACAGTGGATCCCGTCAACGCCGCCGACTGTGCGACCAATCGGATCAGGGTCTGAAGGGGAAAACGGCAAGGGAACGAAACCAAGCGGCCTGCGTTGGGTTAAGTCACGATCCCTGTCTCATGCATGGTGATCTTGACCGTTCAATCGGGCCCCCGCGGCGCTGGGCCCGACCTTTTACGCATCGGTTCCCGTCACTATGCCCATTCAGTATCGAATAATCGACCTTGCGACTTCTGCGATCGACCCGCGGGAACTCGTCGTGCAAGCCAGCAGCCCCGAACGCGCCGTATTGGAAGCCCTCGGGGTTGAAGTCGTGCGGAGCGGATCAAAGCGCGACCTCCGCGCCCGGGTTTACTTCCAGCATCCCGGTCAACCCGTGTCGATGGTCCGGCTCTATTCCAAGGCGGCAGGCCGACAGGGATAGTCGGAGGATCATGCAATGTGTCGGCAGAGGATAGGACGATTCCTTGAACGCCCTTAGAGTTGATCCTCGGGGGTAGATTGATGGACTACCTCTATGCCTTCCCCGTCATCGACGGAGACTCGCGCTGTTGTGCCGGCCTTAGAGTCAACCTTTGCAAGAGACACCGCTCGGTCGATGGCAATCTGGCGGCCCAGGTATGGCCCGAAGCGGGTACCGTCGAGCATTACCCACCATTGCTCCGAACGTTGCACCACCAGGTATTCAGCTTGTCGCATCTCGACCTCCACACGGTTTAGCAGGTGCAATTGTCTGTCGATGCAGTTTGTTGCTTCAATTTATGAGGAAAAAGGGCTTGGCCAAGCGTCTGGGAAGCCAGAGTGATCAGCTCGATGGCGGCGCGGACCACGGTGATGAGCTGTCGGGGCGCGGACAATTGGCTCAACATGCGCCGGCCCGATGTCGCCATAGTGGATAAGGACCGCCCTGCGTGAGTGTCGTCGAGCGCCTGATCGCGTCCAACATCCCCTTTATCGTTCACGCGGGCGAGCACGTTAGCACGTATGTCGGAACACCATTCGCGCGTGGTCTGTGGGTGAGTAAGTCAGCGAATGCGGACGAACCTGCCGATGCTGCCCGGTCGCGGATCGCGACTAGGCTCAATCGAGTGTGATGCTCAAACGCCGGGAAAGGATCCAGTGCTGAATTTGAGCGTGACTAAATCCAGGTCGACCGCTCCAGCAGCGCCTCGTAGCTCCTCTCGGTCTTGCCACAGGCGTTGCCGGGACGGCCTACCGGATGACGGCGTGCCTGTGGCCTCCGATATCAGTCAGACGGTCTAGGTGCGCTGTTGCGGAACGGCCCCCATAATGATCGGCGCTATCCTAGGGAACCTTAGCGGCGTCCAGGGCCGAGGTGATTGAGTCGTCATCATCCGGCAACGGCACATAGCCTTGGCCCATGAGCCAGTCCCTGACGATGACGTTGACGGCGTCCTCGTAAGTCATCTTCCCCCGCGGCGGCTCGTTCCGATCGGCTATGAACCGCTCCACTCCGTCGAGCAGGTCTTCGTCCAGCTCCACGGAAGTCATTTGGACTTGGGACCCTCGTTCTTCGGACGCGGTGGCGCCTTGCCGTCATGGGCGTAGGAGTTGCGCCCAATATCTGATCCCTTCGGGAGGTTGGTGCCACCGGGACGCGGGATCTTGTCGTAGTCCTCTTCGGTCGACGGATGGGGGTCGGCGACATCGTTCTTTCCGGCAGTGCCCTCACCGGTGGGGAGCCCCTCGCGGCTCATTTTGCACTCAGCTTCTTCTCGACGGCCTTGCGGCCATTGCCCGCGGATTTCACGGCATCTTTGACCTCGGGTGTCGATGCGCCGGTTTTGTCGGCTTCGTATTTCACTTCATGGTCCTGACCACCGGCAACACGGGCGCGGTGCTGTTTTGTGTTGGGCATGATGAGCCTCTCCAAGGTTATGTGGCTGTTTTAACGCTCAACTGAATCGATGGTTCACTATCCCTTGCCCCGACATTCGAAACCGACTGACTCGCCCACAAGCGCTCAAGGCCTGTATCGCCAGATTCATAGACCGAGCGGAGGGGGTAACGGTGTCGGACGTGGGCTTGCTAGGGTGTTGGCTGTAAAGACTGGGCGAAGTCCGCTATGGCGCGATTGTAGTCCGCGGATCGCTCCAGAAACCCCATGTGGTTGGCGCCTTCGATTGCGAGGTGGATGGTATCTCCCCGGTCCGCCGCAATCTGCCGCCCGGCCTGCGGCTTTGTCACGATGTCAATCTCGCCGGACAGAACCAAAAGCGGTGGGGTGACGCGCGCCATGGCGTGAGTGGCGTCCCATCGAAACATGGCGAGGTTGCCCCGGTCGATATTTCCCGGCGAGTTTCGCGTGGACAGCAATGTTGTATGTTCTAACTGACTCCGCGTCACATACTTGCCGAACCCCAGCCGGTTAGCCATGTGGGCGGTGCCGCTGAGATAGCTTTGCCAGGCACTCAGCCACACCAGCGGCTGCAAGGCTATCGCGAGACGCATCAGCGGCTCCAGCAGCGGCCAGCGAATGGCTTGCGCCAGCCCGCTCAAAATCATGGTCTTGAGCGGGTTCGTATAGGTCGTGTTGACCAGCACGGTGCCGGCGACATACGCGTCGAAGAAGGCCGGATCGTCTCGCGCCAGCGTCTGGATGGTCATCCCACCAATGCTATGACCAACAAGGACAATCTTGCGCTCTCCGGCGAGGCCGATGACGGTTCGAAGGTCCTGGGCGAACTCGGTCAGGCCAATGGCGGAGGGAGAAGCGGGCGTTGACTGGCCCATGCCCGGAAGGTCCCAGCAGATAACGCGAAAGCTCCGCGCCAGATCGCGCTTGGCGTAAAACCAAATCGTGCTGTCCATAGCCCAGCCGTGCACCAGGATAATCGGCGGCGCGGCGGGCGACCCGAGTTGTTCGACATAGAGCTTTGATCCACTGGCGCCAGCAACGAACTGACCCTCATCACGCACCGCAGCGGTGGGATCGGTGTCCGGCTTGGCAAGAAACGGCGTGATTATGGGTCGGCCGAAGAACGACAGACCCAACAAGCCAACCCCAGCCCAGAGGAACCAGCCGGTCCGGACACGGACGATATCGCCATCCGCTTGTCGGATGAGGTCGCCGTCATACCAGTTCCACAACAGGTAGGCGGCAACGCCGAACACGCAGAGGGAAACAAGCATGAACACGAAACGGAATAGGACGAGTAGGGGCATGCGGGCGCCTTAAGTGGTGCGGAGATGAGAGGCGGGCGCGAAGACAGGGCGGCCGTGCCGCCCTGTCTACCTTAGCGGGACGCCTTATAGAGCTTGGCGGCGATTTCGTAGAATTCCTCGGGCGCATAGTCCGGCGTGAAGGCGGAAGGGACGCCCTGCAACTGCTGCATCTTGCCGCCGTCGGGCATGCCCTCGACCACTTCGAGCGGGCCTGGCGGGTCCCCCGGCAGGGCAACTTCGTCATTGGACCAGATACCAGAGATATCCTGATAGTCCTCCGGGCTCCAGGTGTAGAGCCGGCGATGCGACCCCTCGTCGAGGTACTTTTGGCATTCCGGAATCTTGGCCAGCTCGATATTCGGCGTGGGCAGCATCTGCTTGATATCAACCCCGGTCAGCTTCTGGATGGCGAGCGCATAGGAATGCGCATGCACCGACCCGCGAACCAGCAGGTAGCCGCAGACCTCGCGACCTGTCGGATCGCTCAGTGTTTCATAGACCCGCAGCTTGTGCAGGCGAGCACCGCATTCGAGATGAAAATTGTGCAGCAGGTCGAAGATGACATTGCCGGTCGTAGTGACGAAGTCATTGTTCCACGAAACGCCATTGGCATTCACCGGCGTCGCGCCACCACCATTAGACAGGAACGCTGAAGCGAGGCGGATGTCGGTCATCGCCTCGAATGGCGTCTTGGAGATGTCGCCGCCGGTCCCCATATCGCCCTTCGGCTTGTCAGGCCCATTGTTGAGCATTGCCACGCCGTTGCAAACAAGTTCGACGTGCGCAAGCTCTTCGGCCGTGATGGAAGCCACCAGGCTGTAAAACGGCCTCAACTTGTCCTTTGAACGAAAGTTAAAACTCTGGAACATGTAGTTCCCGAGCGTGGACATCTCGCCATACTTGCCGCCGAGCAGTTCCTGCAGGGCCGCAGCAGCGTTCGGATCTTGTTTCTTGGGCGGCGGCAAATCGGTGATCAGCCTGTCTACTCGCATGAACATCTGGGAGCTCCTCTATCTGAAGAAGCACCAACGATGTCGTTCGGTGGCCGTTCCACGACTTCACACAAGTTGATCAAGTTGAGGCGAGGGCCCTGCATCCGGAACCAAACGGCCCCGTAGCCGTTCGGCGGAATTGCCGTGTTTCATGGATGGCCAAGGGGGCAGAATGCAACGATCCGACCCATTTGAGGCCTCTGTTAGTCCTGACGGCCGCTATCGGCTTCTGGTCGAATCCATCAACGACTACGCGATCTATATGTTGGACCCGCAGGGAACGGTGGCCAATTGGAATGCCGGCGCTCAACGTTTCAAGGGGTACGCAGCCGACGAGATCGTCGGGCAGAACTTCTCCAAATTTTATACCGAAGACGACCAGCGTGACGGGATACCGCAACGCAATCTAGCGATTGCGGCGCGCGAAGGGCGCTTCGAGGACGAAGGCTGGCGGATTCGCAAGGACGGCTCCCGTTTCTGGGCCAACGTGGTCATTGACCGGATTTTGGACGGCGGCGGTCAATTGGTGGGCTTCGCCAAGATTACTCGCGACCTCACCGAACGCGCCAAGCAGGAAGAAGCGCTGCGGGCAAGCGAGCGGCAGTTCCGCCTTCTAGTAAAGGGCGTGACCGACTACGCCATCTACATGCTGGATCCCACGGGTCGTGTCGCGGTTTGGAACGCTGGCGCCCAAAGGATCAAGGGCTACGAGGAATCCGAGATCATCGGACAGCATTTTTCCCGCTTTTACACTGAGGAAGAGCGCTTGGCTGGTGAAGCCGACCGAAACCTCGAGGTCGCCAGGGAGAAGGGCAGTGTCGAACGCGAGGGATGGCGGGTGCGCAAGGACGGGACCCAGTTCTGGGCGCATGTCGTTATTGACGCCATCTACGACGGCGGCGAACTGATTGGATTTGCCAAGGTGACCCGAGACATTACCGAACGGCGGGAAGCACAATTGGCGCTCGACGCTGCCAGGGAAACGCTGTTTCAGGCGCAGAAAATGGAAGCGGTCGGTCAGCTCACGGGCGGGATCGCACACGACTTCAACAACCTGCTGATGGCCATTCTCGGCAGCCTGGAAATCGTCAGCAAGCGCCTCCCATACGATGCCAAGATCTCTCCCTTTATCGAGAATGCCGTCCAGGGCGCGCAACGGGGAGCGGCCCTAACCCAGCGCATGCTCGCATTCGCCCGGCGGCAGGAGCTCGAGATGGGGCCGGTGGACGTCCTGGAAACCGTCAGAGGCATGCGTGAGCTGTTGGAGCGGGTCCTTGGCCCGTCTGTGTTCATCACTACCCGCTTTCCCCTATCATTGCCGCACGCTCTAACCGACAAAGCTCAGCTTGAATCCGCGCTGCTCAATCTCGCCGTCAATGCGCGGGACGCGATGCCGACTGGCGGACAAATCGTTATCAGCGCGGCCCATAGGAAGATCGGGAGGGCAGCGAACAACGCCGTCAAACCCGGAAGCTACGTGGTCCTCTCGCTCATCGATCAGGGTGAAGGCATGGACGAAGAAACGGTGAGCCGGGCAACTGAGCCATTCTTTACCACCAAGGGCGTCGGCAAAGGCACCGGCCTGGGGCTTTCAATGGTGCATGGGCTTGCCGAGCAATCGGGCGGCAGATTTGTGTTGTCGAGCGAAGTGGGCAGGGGAACGACGGCGGAGCTATGGCTCCCGCTGGCCGAGGCGGAAACGGCGACGGAAATGCCGTCGCCCGTTACGGCGGAAAGCGGGATGACCGCAAAGCGGGTCCTCGTTGTCGACGACGATGCGCTTGTCCTGCTCAATACCGTTGCGATGACGGAGGAACTTGGTCATCAGGTTTTCGAGGCCATGTCCGGGCGGGATGCGCTCAAAATTCTCCGGTCCCAGCAGATCGATATAGTGATCACCGACTACGCGATGCCGCAGATGACCGGCGGCGCGTTGGCGACCTCGATTACTGCGGAGTGGCCACACATAAAGATTATCGTCGCCACGGGCTACGCCGAGATGCCCGAGGAATATAAAGGACGCTTTGAGCGCCTCGGCAAGCCATTCTGGTCCGCAGATCTTAAGGCTGCGATTGAAAGAGTGGCGGGCGCGGACGCTGCGGCCTCTTAGCCTGCTTATTCTCCAAAAACTGGACGGTAGCCATGTGCCGCCGTCGGTAGCCCGGTTCTGTCCAACAAGGCATTTCGCACCAAGCGCTAGGATCGACAATCTGGCGCAGGCTTCCACAATCTGTTCAAACGGATGAACAGGAGACCAATATGCCATCCAGTGACAACACGGATCCCCTATGGGAGGTCAAAAGCCTGAAACGGGCGCTTCACGCCGCTGGCGTGGCACTGTGGTCATGGAATGTCGCCACGGACGCGTTTTCTATGGACGAGCAGGGCTTCACATTGTGGGGCCTTCCGCAGGCGACCAAAGTCGTCTTCGAGGACCTATCTTCTCGGATACACCCCGCCGATCGAGATCGCGTTCGCGCGGCGTTTGGGGCCACCCGAGCCATACTGGGCGCCTACGAAATAGATTTCCGGATTCTGCTAGGGGAGGAGGTCCGGTGGGTCTCGGCTCGCGGCCTCGGCAGTGATGAAGGCTTGCACAAGGGCCTAATGCGGGGCGTGTTTCTCGACGTGACCGGACGCAAGCAGGCCGAAGAGGGCCATGAACTCCTGGCCGGCGAAATGAGCCATCGCGTGAAAAATCTTCTGGCAATTGCGACCGGTCTTACCAATATCACCTCTCGATCGACGACCACCGCCCAGGAAATGGCGGAGGAGCTGACCGCCAGATTAGCGGCGCTCGGAAGGGCACACGACATCGTGCGTCCCTTGCCAGGGCACCAGGGCAGAGCTGCTTTGTTGGGGGATTTGATCTCCGTGCTGCTGGCTCCCTATGACGATTCCGGCGCCTTCAGTGGCCGGATCCGCGTTGCGGTTCCGCGAATGGGAGTCGGCGAACAAGCGGCCACGACCTTGGCGCTGGTTGTCCATGAACTGGCGACAAATTCCCTCAAGTACGGCGCTTTGTCGGTCCAAGAGGGAACGCTGGATATTTCGGGATTCTCGGAGGGGAGCGAAGTTCACGTCGTTTGGACGGAGCGAGGGGGGCCGTCCGTAGAACCCCCCAAAGGAGAAAGCGGATACGGGAGCAAGCTACTGTCTCGCAGCGTGACCGGCCAGTTGGGCGGAACGATTTCAACCGATTGGTCTGGTGACGGTGTCGTAGTGGCGCTCACAATGAGCGTTGAAAGACTCTCCGGCTAGAACACGCAAAAGGCCGCTACACGCCGAGTCGACTTCCATAGCCGAATTGTCGGAGGGCCTGCCTTCGGCAACCAGCGATCGACCTCCACCGGTTTGTATGTCCGCTATTCGAGCTGAGAACGCCAGAAGCTTATCAGACCGCTTCCGGCCCCCGCAGCGGCCGTTCGGTATCCGATCTTATGCCGGCGACCGTCTCGCGCCCGTTCTGGTCACTTCGGATTGTTCGCCCTGCTCCCCAAAAGACGCCCCACAGTCGCAACAGCGTTTGTGGCCGGGCTGGGGTGGGTAGCGGACTGGCGGCTTTTCGCAGACACGACATTAAAGCGGACGCACCACACCCCACCACCCAGAAATGTGATCTGTATTGCTTCGCCCGGATCGATCTTCTAGCGGTTATGCATGGACAGGTTGGACAAGATAAAGCTCTTCCTCCGCGTTGCCGAAGCGGGAAGTTTCTCCAAGGCTGCACGGCAACTGGCGATGGCGCAATCGACGGCGAGTAAGCAGATTGCCGAACTGGAACAGCGACTGGGCGTGCAGTTGCTGCGACGGACGACGCGGGGACTGGCGATCACCGCTGCAGGGCAGCATTACTACGATGGCGCAATCCGGCTGATCGACGAACTGGAGTCGCTGGACGAGGCGGTCAGCGAGCAAGAGCGCTCGCCGGCCGGGATGGTGCGGGTCACCTCTCCACCCGGCTTCGCCGCTTCCTATCTGCTGCCCAAACTGATGTCGTTCACGACCCGGTATCCCAAACTGGCGATTGACTTTACCGTGTCGCAGAACTTGGCCAATCTGGTGGAAGAACGCGTCGACGTCGCCATCCGCATGGGCAACCTCGAGGATTCCGACTTGCGCTTCCGGCAGGTCGGAACGGCCACGGCCATTGTCGTGGCGTCTGCGGACTATCTTGAACAGCATGGCGAGCCGACTACCCCAGCCGACCTCGAACGGCATGCCTGCATCGCCTCAATGTATCTCGGCAAGCCGCGCCCATGGCTGTTCGTGCGCGGACAAGAGCGAGTGTCGATCGAACCCAGGGGATCGATCCGCTCAGACGATGTCGAACTGGCCAAGGCCGCGACAAAAGTGGGATTGGGCATCGCCTATGCGGCGAGCTGGCTGTTCAAGGACGAACTGGCATCCGGTACCGTGCGCCAGTTGCTCACCGACTACCGGTGCAACGCGGTCCCGATCAGTGCGGTCTGGGCCGGCGACCGCGCCCTGCCGGGGCGTACTTCGGCGTTTATCGATTTTGTCGCCGAAGTCTGCGCCGCCGAGCCGGCGCTGCGTCCGCAATGACCTCTATCGCCATTCTGCTGTGGAATAAATCCTATCACTTTTGATGTGCTACCGTCGAAATTCGGCATGAGCCATGTGTTGTCTGACCTGCCGATCCCACCAGGACCACTCATGAACACTCAAGCTTTGCTGCGGAGCGCCGCCTTCGCCACACTCTTCTTCGCCTCGGCCAACGCTTCGGCGCAGTCGTTGGCCGACATCAAGCCCGCGGCTGAACCGCTGGTGCTGCAAAACCAGGGCAGCTTTTTCGTAGGCGGCCGTTCGGTCGATACCGAAAACGCTGGCTGGGACAACATGAAGGAAATCTTCGGGGAATCGTTCGAAGCCGGTCAGGTGCTGGTCGACCAGATGTATGTCCAGTTCCAGGCGCCGCCCCAGCCAAGCCATACGCCGATCGTTTTCATGCATGGCGGCTTGCTCTCCGCCAAGCAGTGGGAGACCACGCCGGATGGGCGTATGGGCTGGTACGAATATTTCACCCGAGAGGGTTTCCCGACCTATCTGGCCGAGCAGTCGGGCCGCGCCCGCTCAGGCTTTAACGCCACCGCCTTCAACCAGGTTCGCAGCGGCGAACTTGCGCCCTCCGAGCAGCCGCGCGTCTATCTGGGTACGTCCAACATGGCATGGAAGCAGTTCCGCTTCGGCCTGATCATGGGGGAAGCCTGGCCCGACCAGCAGTTCCCGCTGGATCACGTCGACGAGTTTTACAAGCAGGTGATCCCGGACATGTTTGAAACCCAGGTGCCCAGCCTGCTCGCGGAGTTGCTGTCGCCGGAGACCAAAAATCCGACTGTCGACAATTTCGCTCAGCTGGCCGACGAACTTGGTGGCGCCATTCTGGTCGGCCATTCACAGTCCGCTGGCTTCCCGACGCAGGCTGTCCTAAAGGGCAAGGGCGGCATCAAGGGCATAATCCAGCTCGAGACGGGTTGCTTTGGCAATTTGACCGATGAACACGTCAAGATGTTGGCCGAGGTGCCAATCCTGGTCATGGTCGGCGATCATTTTGGCCAGCAGCCCGACGCGAGTTGCCTCACGGAAATGGAGCAGATCAAGGCAGCCGGCGGCGACATGACCTTTGTCTCGCTCCCCGACGCGGGCCTGAGCGGCAACAGCCACATGTTCATGCAGGACAAGAACAACCTTGAGGTGGCCGACCTCATCATCAGATGGATCAGCGAGCACGTCGACAGCGCACTTTGATCGTCGATTTACCGCCATTCAACCGTCCTCGGCAAGACTGGTCTGCTTTCCGATGGAGTAGCAGACTGGTTTTGTCGGGAAGCCAAGCGTCCATCGTGCCTTAAGCCTCGGCGAAATGCACAAGCACTACCACAAGACCCTGACCGCCAAGCTTCTTGGTGAGATCGCCAAGGATCTGACCGGCCACTCCATCGGCGACGTCGAAGCCGCTATCGAGGCGGCCTGACATCTTCTGACGCTAGAGGAATGTGACCGTCACCCCAGGTCCCACCATGGCGGCCAATTCTTCCGCGTCCCAATTGGTCAGACGAATACAGCCATGAGAGCCGGTCTTGTCAATCAGGGCCGGCTCTGGGGTTCCATGAATGCCGTAGGTAGGCTTGGAAAGCGCAATCCACATTGAGCCGACAGGTCCATTCGGTCCGGGCGGGATCGTCAGGACCTCGGTGTTTTCGCCCTGCTGGAAGTTGATTGCCGGATTGTAGGTGTAGTTAGGCATCGGCGTTGCCTGCCCAACAGTGTACACCCCGGTGGGGGACGGGTTCTCTTCGCTGCCGATTGTTGCCGGATAGGCCGCGAGCAATCGTCCAGGCTCGTCATAGGCCCGCACCTGGCGCAAAGTCTTGTCCGCCACGATCTGAGCTGCCTGCCCGACCTGGTTGGTACCGGTCATCGCGATGAAAACCGTCTCCCCTGCGTGAAACGTAGCGGAGGGGTTTAGCGCAGCCAGAAAATCCACATCCATGTGGAAACGTTCGGCGACCATCTCCCGAACGCTCTCATAGCCGAGAAATGTCAGCGTTGCCATTTCGGCATAGTCCGAAGGTATGGCAGGCACCACCGCAGCCTCATCGTCCGCTGTTACTTGATAGGTCCCGATGACCTGTGCGCCTGTCTCAAGCACCGCCAGCACTTCTGGATTGAGATTGCCGTCGATCGCAAGGCCGTACATGAACTGAAATGCCATGATGGCCTTGCGGACATTGTCGCCGTCGAAGCCATCAATGACGCCGGGTGAGATACCATGCTGATCCAGCAATATCTGCAAACGGGCGACTGAAGCACTAGGCAGGATGGGCGCGGCTTCGGTGCCATCCGCGATTTCTGGTGTTGTCTCGATAAAAAGGCGCCTTTGTAGCCCCACGTCCAAGCCCAGCTGCGCTCCATTGATGACGTCAGCAGTGAGCTCCCCAGGTGCAGGCATGCTCTGCGCCATAACCGTCACTGGCTGAAGCAAAGCCAGCAGGGTAAACGCGATTTTTAGATGCTGGGTCATTCTGGCTCCAAGCCATGGAAAGGTGATTGTATGGCAGAACGCATGAAAACTTCCCCGACGGGTCGGGGAAGTTTGTGGAAGGTAGTCCGTTGACGTGCGATAGCGCCGTCGTCAGGAGGCGGGAGCATCGTCAGTTATGCGGCTGAACGAGAGGGTCTGGCATAGCACCACCACTCTGCAACCCTCGATCTCGATCGTATCCGCGGCCACCTGAGTAATGGTGCTCTCCGCCTCGCTGCCGTCGAACGACAATCGGGCCAGTCATTTGGGAAATCTCTCAGGTGCGTTTGGCACCTGAATTGTCCCTGGCAACCATTCGTTGGATGCCGGAGTTGAGTGAGCGGCGTCGTATGCACTTCGCAACGCCGCGCGGAAAGACCCATTATGCATGACTATCCGGCCGACGCAGACATCGTCTCGCAAATCGAAACCGTGCGCACAGCGCTTCCCACCTGGGTTGTCAGCACTGTCGAATTGGTCGAGCTGGCAGAGAATGCTGAACGGGCTGCCGTTCACTCCAATCCCGAAACGCTCGATCGCTCTCGCCAGCTGATCGTCGAGGTTGCAGAATGGCAGCAGAAGCTCGCCGAATGGCAGGTGCTGGACCTGAGCCCTCGGCTCAAGGCCGAACTGCGCATCCTCAAGGCCACGCTCGACGCGTCAATGGATGAGGCGAACCGTGCTGCAGGCGAACTTCATCTGTTCGACTAGGCGCATCTGCCTCAGACCGCGAGGCGTTCCGGATCAATCTTGAGCGTGACGACGAGGCCATCCTCAGCCCAATCGCACTGGATTGAACCGCGCAGGGCGCTGGTGATACTGCGCTCGACAAGCCGGGTGCCATAACCGGCGGGCGCGGTGGACTGCACGACCGGTGGGCCGCCGCGCTCGGTCCAAACGACCGTGACAGCATCGTCCCTGGCGGAACAGGACACATCGACCAAACCCGTCGGCAGGGCAGCAATGGGTGGGAAGGAGACGGGCGGCTTTTGAGCCACAAAGGCTGAAAAGCAGACGCGACAACTTTTGGGCATAGTAGTGACCAAGCGCAGAGCAGCGACGTCCATTCACTCTATTGGGTACTAGGTATTTGACAATTCCACGTCGTGGCAGCAATGCCCTCCGGTAGAACATAGCTGTGGGTGGCGATCCCTTTTTCCTTATCAAGGGTAAAGACCTGAATTGGCTGAACCTCCATACTCACAGAAGATACTGCGAGGCCTGTGAAACGAAATGTAGAAATAACCTCGTTAAAGCCGGTTATACCAACGTCACTTCCATCTTGCAAAAAGCGGATTGATTTTCCGATTTCATCGATAATTAGGCTATCGACGATTTCCATCGCAGACGACAAGTTTCCACTATTGACCCGGACTTCACAGTTATATTTCTCAGGTGCTGCGAAGGCCGAAGTGGCTAATAACAGGCTAGCGAGCATAGCAGTGGAAAAAAGTGTGCTCTGCAACTTCGGACACTCTCGTTCTTGGTGGCACACAAATGACCAGCTTCAGTCTGGCCGAGCATCGACTTAGGCCAGAGCTTCTACGCACGGTACCAGTGGGGTCTGCTTCCGGGAAGAGCAGAACGGGCTACCCTTAACCGAAATGGGGTCGACTGCTGACTGATGCCTTCCGGAGTGGGAAATCGTCCGCCCCCGGTCGAAACTGCGCCTCCCCATTCGTCGTTGAGCTAGACGCAACCCGATAGGAGACCTTTTATGTCCTATATTGATGGCTTCGTATTGGCCGTTCCGGCCGCCAACAAAGACAAATATATTGCGCATGCCAGCACAGGGGCCAATCTGTTTAAGAAACTTGGCGCCACTCGCCTGGTCGAAACCTGGGCCGAAGATGTGCCGCACGGCAAGCAGACAGATTTCTATCGTGCCACCAAACTGGAAGAGGGCGAAGTGCCGCTCTTTTCATGGGTGGAGTATCCCGACCGTGCCACCCGCAAGAAGGCTGGTGAGGACATGATGAACGATCCCGACGTACAGGCGATGTCCGAAATGCCGTTCGACGCGTCGCGCATGATTTATGGTGGCTTCGAAGTGCTGAGCGACACCGGCACCAAGGCCAAGCCGGGCTATGTCGATGGCATGATTTCCCCGGTTCCCGTCGCCAAAAAAGAGGCTTATCGCGCCGCTGCCCAGGCACGGGCACCGCTGCTTATCGAACAGGGTGCCCTGCGCGTCGTTGATACCTGGGGCGATGACGTGCCTCCCGGCGAAACCACCGACTTCCAGCGAGCCGTCGCCACCAAGGCCGACGAAACCATCGGCTTTTCCTTCATTGAATGGCCATCGCGGAAGGTGCGCGACGACGCTTGGAATATTCTGATGAAGGACCCCCGCATCGCCCCCGATCCAAAAATCTGGGACGCCTCCCGCTCGATCATGGGTGGCTTCGAGCCGGTCGTCGACCTCTAGGAGGAAAACCGTGCCAGCTCCCGCCCGTATTCCGGGCATCGGGCTGGCGCTCTAGAAACGGCACCACGCCACCAAGGCCCAATCCTTGCCTGACAAAATGGATTGAACGACGGCAGCTTTAGGATTTTGCGTTGCAAGCCTAAGTGACGGAAATGGGGTCGGGAGCCGCCTCGGCGTATTCGCTAGTGAACGGCGGCTTTCTCGCCTTCCGATCCTGAAAGCGTACAGACAGCTGTTGGCCCATTTTCTGCCGTCAGCGGACCGCACGCTCCCTGTCCACTTTGGGGCCGGCAGCGGTCTGTCGCTTTTGGGTGGTTAAGTCGGTTAGGCGCCATAGGGTTGTTCGTGGCCAATCGCCCAAGCATCCCTACACTCAATCGACCAACCGTCCGCCGTGGATGCCGGCAGCGCCCCCGCTGAACCGGGGGCAAAAGCTGACCCCATCATGAATGATGGGTCATGGCATGAGACCACACAGGCATTAGCGTATTGCATTTTGCAATACGGCCGGCTATATTGTCGTCATGAACAATGGAGGTATTGCCATGCCCAATATCATCGAACGCAAGGATCATCCCCTCTCAATGCGGCTGCCGTCAGCAGACATTGCCATGATCGACCGTGCCGCCAGCCTGCGGGGTCGTTCGAGGACCGATTTCGTACGCGATGCGGCGGTGCGGGAAGCGGAGAATGTCATCATGGAAGCTATGCCCATTCGTATGAGCGCGGAGGGGTTCAGGACCTTCATGGACGCCTTGGCCCAGCCGGGCCGGCCTGTGCCAGAAATGGTCGAGGCCATGCGGCGTCCGGCACCATGGGAGACCGAGAGCGACGGGGACTGATCCGTGACCCTATCTTCGCCTGAGCCGCTTGCGTCACATCATGATGTTTCCGAGTTCTCCTGCGGCAAGCCGGCCCTCGACCATTGGCTACAAAACCGGGCACTCTCCAATCAGACCAAGGGCTTTACCGCCGTGATGGTGGTGCATGAGGCTGGGCGTGTCGTCGGGTTCTACGGTCTCGCACCGACCGCCATCGTTGCGGCAACCATGCCGCGCTCCATTCGAACTGGGCAGCCGCCAGACCCTGTGCCGTGTCTACTGTTAGGGCAATTAGCGACGGACACTGCGTGGGCTGGACGTGGGATCGGTACCGGCCTCGTCAAGCACGCCCTGACGCGTTGCGTCGAGGCCGCTGGTCTGATCGGGGGTCGTGCCCTCGTGGTCAATGCCGTCGATCCGGAGGCCGCTGCTTTTTGGACCCGAAGGGGTTTCATGCCCTCGCGTGACGATGCACTGGTGCTGTTTCGGTCTATCGCCGATATCGCGGCGTCGATCGCCGCCATCGGCGATGGGGGCTGACTGGACACCGCTTTACCGCCCTGCCCTCAAATCCGCTGCGGCTGCGATGTCACCGACGCGGCCTCTGTGGACCAGATGGTCCAGAATGTTGTGAGACAGACAGGGCAGATTGATTTGCTGGTCAACAATGCCGGGTCCGCATTGATCGGCGGCGCCGAAGAATCCTCGATCGAGCAGGCGCAAGCTCTCTTTAACGTCAACGTTTTTGGCGTCATGCGTGCGACCAACGCGGTGTTGCCCTACATGCGCGCCCAACAGAGCGGCCGCATCATCAATATCAGCTCGGTGCTTGGCTTCATCCCGAGCCCGTTCGCCGCCACTTATTCGGCAACCAAACACGCCGTTGAAGGACATTCGGAATCGCTTGATCATGAGATGCGTTCGTTTGGCATCCGCGTTGTCTTGGTAGAACCCTATTTCACACACACCCCGTCAGACCTGAACGCCATTGGCCCCGACCGGTCGTTGCGGGCCTATGCTGCGTCGCGCGAAAGGGCAAGCGACAACCGGAAGGCCTACATCGCCGCGGGCGACGCTCCGGAGCTTGTCGCGGAGACGGTGCTCGCCGCAGCAATCTCCCCTGCTCCGCAACTGCGCTATGCCACCAGCAAAAACACCAGAAGGGTACGACTCCTCCGCAGGTTTGTGCCGGCCCGCATTTTTGACAGCAGCCTGCGCAAGCAACTCGGACTGCCCGCCTGAACCATCAGCGCGCGCCGCTTGCGAAGGCTACGCCGCCGCATCCGGAGTCGACTTCAGCAATTCACCGAGCGCGGCGCTCAGAAAATGGTTTGACACTTGCTCGTCGTCAACCGCCCGCGCAATCACGAGCGCGCCGACCATGGTCGACAGGGTGATCATCGAGCGCTCTCTCATATCTTCGCCAGGCGCTACGCTGACGAGTTGGTCGAGCAGCTCGAGATGGCGTTCGATCCCGGCCTGAAAAGTCTGGCGTAATTCGGGGCTGTGCCTGGCAGCGTCAGGCGCGAGGGAAGCAATCACGCAGCCCTCTGCCCTTTCTTGAAGATGAGTGGCCGAAAGATAAAAACTTAAAAGTGCCCGCCGCGGATCGCTAGAGCCGGCGGCAAGGTCGACCCATCTGCTTTTGCTGTTTTCGAGCGCGCTGGCCGAAGCTTCTACGATCAGATCGTCCTTGGAGCTGAACTGCTTGTAGAAGCCACCCTGCGTCAGCCCGGCGCCCTTCATCAAATCGCTCAAGCCAATACCATTGAAGCCATGCTCTCGAAAGAGCTTGCTCGCGACATTTACGACGTTCTCGCGGTTCGCCTTTGCCTGGGCACGACTTACTCTCACTGCCAAATCCTCGTTCTGAACGTTGATAATATATGTCGGTCACAATCTAAAGTAAATGTCACCCCAGCTGACGCAGGAGCGGAGTGCGCTGGCGGCGCTCGTTGAGTAGAGGCCTTGCCGGTCAGGGCCACGAGGCGTGGCGGTTCGTGCCGGAAACCTCGCTCACCGCTGCGCGAATGCAATCGAGGAGATAGCGCGCTGGCGATGAGAGGGGTGTATTGGTCGTAGAGGTCCGTCCCACCGAACCCAGGGTTGTCCGGTATCGACTGGCAACAGACGAAAATGCCCCTCGTCGATGTCGTCGACGACCACGCCTTCGGAGATGATCCACACCGCCTTGGTCAGCCGCAGGAAGCTGCGCGCAAAACTGTCGGATACCGTTTCGATCAGATGAGACATGGCGAAATCGCCATGTGTTGCCAGCAGCCGTTCGACCGTGGGCAGGATGACCGCGCCGGGTGGCGGCATCAGTACCGGATATTGGCCGATCATGGATAAAGTGAAATCGGGCACCGAGAGAAGCGGATGAGCCGGGCCGACGACGAAGGCGATCTTTTCGGAGTAAAGATGCTCGAAGGAGAGGCCGGCGATCTCGCCCGGCTCGGCCATGCGACCGATAACCAGATCGACATCGCCTGAGCGCAACAGCGACAGCAGATAGGCATTGGGACCGGTAATGACGCGCACCGTCGCGGAAACGCCGGACTGGGTGAAAATCTGTAGTGCCCTGGGCAAGATACGGGCTGACGCGGTGGGCAAAGCGCCTACGGCCCTGGCCTTTCTCGGCCTGCCCATGGTCTTGCCATGCCAGGCGACATCGCTTCGGCCGCAGCGCGCGCTCCCAGGCCTGCTTGTCAGCACGAGTTGCCGCCCTGCGGCATTGACATACGCGTAAGGCACTTGCACCGGTGCGTCAGAATAGCGCTGTGCCAAGTGCATGGTTCGCATGTCCGGGTCAGGATTGCTGACCATCCAGTCCACACCTAAATTACAACTGTTGCTGGTGAAGCCGTTCCGTATCCTCCTCCCTCGGACCCGCTTCTTGTGACATCGGATTTAGGTCGAATCCTCCTCCCTCGGCTTGGATCCGCCCGGTCCTGCGCATATCCTCCTCCCTTGCGCCGGGCCACCACTTCAAAGGCCCCATCTTCCGATGGGGCCTTTTTTTCCTTGAGCGAGATGCCGTCATGTGAGGCCGGCCCAAGCGATTAAGGAGTAAGTTGGTCTACGCGGCCAAGGACCGCGGTAAAGCCAGAGAGAGAAACTGAGAACTCAGCGGGCTCGGCGGCGGCGGACGCACTTCTCGCAGCTACGGTCAACGTAGTTCCTCTCTTGAGAGCCTCGAGTTCGTCAGGCGGAAAAATCACCGGGACAATGCAGCCGCCCGGGACACAGGTTGTAAATTTCGCTCCCGATCCCAGCGCTTGCTCATCAATTTTAAGCGTGACCGGCGACTGGATATCCAAGCCAAAGGGTAGGACCAGGACGCCGCTGCGGGCACCCCGCTGCGACGCATAGAGCTCAATTGCGAAGACCTGCTGGCCCGTCTGACTGTCGCCCTGTGCTTGGCTTGTCGCGCAGACTTTCTGGTTGTTCTGTATCGCGCAGTTTACGGTCCAATCACCGAATGTCTCTGTGATCGAAGATGCACCATTCGGCAAAGTAGCTGTAGAAGCACTCTCGCCCGCTTGAGCGACCTGTAGCGCTTCGCCTAGCTTGTCGCTCCCCTGCGCAGCCTGAGCGACGACCTCGTGACTTTGAGTAGGTGGCTGAGATTGTCCGGGTCTTCTTGGCCGACCGCCAGTCGCACAGGTACCAACAGAATTGCTACCCAAACGGCAGTTAGGCGGGCGCTTGCTCCAACGCGCATCTGCTAGTTCCAATCACGTTTTTTAAGCTGGGCAACCAGCCGCCTGCGTCAAACAGCGCCTTAAAACTAGACTTGACTCAAATTGTCAAGTTTGTGATTGCTCTGAATATGGACGGGTCTGGGGGATCGCAAATGTTGTTTTTGTTCCGCGGCGGAAGCCTTTTGGCTTTGGCCGCTCTGTCACTGCTCACTTCGACCTCAATTTCGGCGGTAGCGCAGGAAACCGCGCAAGCAAGCGTCCCTGCGCCGTCAGGGATAACAATGCTTGAGAGGTTGGTAATTGACGTGGCGAGCGAGCCGACATCGGCAACAGGCACGATTGGCGAGCCGATGGCTCCTTATGCAGGAGGCCAGGTCGCCTCGGGTACAACGCTAGGCGTGCTGGGCAACCGTCCCGTTCTCAACACCCCTTTCAGCGTCACCGGCTATACCAACGAGTTGATCCGCGATCAGCAGGCGCGATCGATTGGCGAGGTGGCGCTAAACGACCCATCGGTGCGCAACGACGCTTCACCCTTCAGCGAGCGCGACGCTTTCTTCATCCGCGGTTTTTCCGTCACCAATCTCGATACCGCCTTTGACGGGCTATTTTATATCGCCAACCCTCGACGGAGCTTCCTTGAGGGAATCGAGCAGGTTGAAATCCTCAAGGGCCCCACGGCATTGGTAAATGGTGGTATTGGCCGGGTGGGTGGAACGATCAACCTCATTCCCAAACGAGCGACGACCCAGCCGCTGACGCGCATCACCACGACATTTACCAGTGACGCCCAGCTATGGTCACATCTCGACTTTGGCCGCCGCTTTGGTCCCGAAGGCGAGTGGGGCGTCCGCGTGAATGGATCGTACCGCAATGGCAATACGCCTTACGACAACAATCTGGTCGAAGTTGGCGTTGCCTCATTGGGTCTCGACTATCGCGGCGAACGCTTTCGCGCATCGCTCGATCTCAATCATTCCACGCAGAACATCGACGCGCCGACGTCGCTATTCAATTCGGCAGCGCCGGGAATTGTTATACCCAGCGCGCCGAGCGGCCGCATCAATCTGTCCAGCCCGTTCGAATACCACGACAGCACCTACAACATGGTGGCCGGTCGGGTCGAATTCGACGTGCTTCCAAATACCACTATCTATGCCGCCGGAGGGGTCAGCCGTTACCGGGAAGACTTCCTCTCCTCTTCCCACCGCATCATCGACGCCAGTGGCGCCGCACAGGCCACACTTGCCATTCAGCCGCAGCAGATCCAAGGTTTTTCAGGTGAGATCGGCTTGCGCTCGGAATTCGACACCGGTCCTGTCGGCCACCAGGTCAACGTCTCGCGCGGGCGCTCAACGAAAACTATCGTGGCGGCTTTGCTCCGGCCTCCATCATCCTTCCCGGAACATACCCCACCAATATTTATGCGCCGGTCTACCTTCCCGACGGTTCGGTGGACACGAGTGGCTTTCCGCGTTCGGACAGTTTGCCACTATTCGCGAACCTGATGGCCACCAGTGTCGCAGTCAGCGACACTCTTTCTTTTGCTGACGATCGGTTCCAGCTCACGCTTGGGGGACGCTACCAGGAAATGCGTTCAGAGAGCTTCAATACGCGCCCGGATCGTGGTCCGATTGGAACAAGCACCTATCTTTACGAAGGCGGTCGTTTCAGCCCCGCCATCGCGGCCTCGGTGGCCATCACCGACAATTTCTCCGTTTATGGAAACTATGTCGAGGGTTTGACCGAGGGCCTGATCGCGCCGGCCGCTGCGACCAATAGCGGTGAAATGTTCCCCCCTGTCGTCAACACGCAACGGGAGATCGGCGTCAAGTACGATACCGGATCGGTTCTGCTGACTGCTTCGCTATTCGAGATCGAGCAACCGAACGGCTTCACGGCTCCGGGCGGAGCCTTTGGCCTTGATGGCTTGCAGGTTAATCGCGGCATTGAATTGTCGGCCTATGGCGAACCCTTCGAGGGGCTTCGCCTGCTCGGCGGCGTAACATTCATGGACGCCCAATTGGCACGGACCCAGGCAGGACTTTACGATGGCAACCAAGTGACGGGTGTGCCTCAGGTAGCCCTCAGTCTTTATGGCGAGTATGACGTGCCCTGGATCACCCCTGGTCTGACTCTAACCGGAAGAGTGATCTATAGCGGTAGCGCGTTCTATGACCAGGCAAACACCCAAGAAGTATCAGATTGGACGCGCTTCGACGTCGGCATGCGTTATGAGGTCGAAGGACCGCACGGCAAACCGGTGGAACTGAAAGCGGCTATAGAGAATGTTTTCGACCAGAACTACTGGGCCTCGTCGGCCCGTGGTTTTCTCGCCGCGGGTGCACCCCGTACATTCAAGGTTTCCGCTTCCGTCAGCTTCTAGAGTCGTCAGTCCCCAAGATTGGGCCAAAATCCGATGACCGCACCGACAGGTGTCAACTTTTCGATGGAGCTGAAACTGCCGCTTTTTTGGGGGGCGAGGCGAGCGAGCGATGTCCGGCGGGACAGAGGTGGTCATGAAAGTGTCTCTTGGATCGCAGCAACTGGCCTTACGCTAGAAGCTGAAATTTAATTTGCCTAGTCCGCTTGCTGTTGCCTGAAAAAGGCTCCTTGCTGATTCAACCGGCATAGTTTCATTTGCGACGAAGATGGTGGCAGCCGCGGCTCTGGGAAGCGTTGCCGGCATGAAACGCGGCGGCATTCCAGCGATCATGCTAACCGCGCGCATCTGCGGACCGATCTCGAATGACGCTACGGCAGCTTATGCGGCGACGCGTCAGGACAGCGAACGTCTGAATGGGAGTCGGTACCCGCCCTTGCTATTCGGCTACCAGAACGGCAGCTATGTTCTTCCTATTCCTATTAACTGCCGGTCTGCAATCGGCCCATTTCAGACATCAGTGCGAGGCTTCATTTACACCAGAAGCGGGCGTAATGACCGTTGGCAGCAGCAACCGCGTCTGCATTGACGGGCCCCCGTGGATACGGTGGTCACTGGCGAGAAATTCAGATGAGGTTGCAAGATGAGCCGGGCGACCCGATTGCGGATTGCGATCAAAGCGCGGGAAGTTCGACGAGGCAATCTGGAGTCTCAGGCGGGAACCGGCTGGAAAGAGATGACTGACGTGGCCGAGCCGCACCCGGATTTCCGCAGGGCTCTCGCTAGCTCTCGCCTGCCGGAAAATTCCATCTACGAGTCCAAAGCTCTTGCCTGTTGGAGCGACCACACACAGTCGGGCGGTCCAATCGGCACTTGCTCCGGTTGAGGACACCCAAATCACGGTCTCCACAAGTCCGGTCACCTCTAGGTCGTCTCTGATTGGTGCCGATGTGAAGGTGATCACATCGCTTCGGCTCTCCACTTCAGTCTGATCTTTTGACGCCGAATTGCGACCTGACAGCAGTCCGGGCAGGAAATTGGCACCGCCGACAGTTGGTACTGGATCGAGGGGATCGGACACGAATATCCGATGCCATTCGTTCTGTGACACCACAGTGTCCAGCCCGTCCGCGGTTAGGAAATACGGGCGGACTTCGCCATTTGGCAACGGCCAGTCCGGCGCGTCATGCCAGGTGTTGGAGCCCGAACGGAAGTATGTGACGACTGGCAGTTTCGGCAGTTTCCTATTCCGTACGGCGTCAAAGAAATCGAGCTGCTTCTCTGCCAAACCGGCGGTCGAGGCAGCATAGCCGTGCCAGAAATCGCCCTGCCAGTCGGTGGGATTGCCGTGCGACCATGGTCCGATGATCAGCCGGTCGGGCACCTCTGCGGCATCGGTCCAGCGGGAGCGCAACGTCTGGAACAATTCGAGCGAGCCCTCAACAAACAGGTCATTCCAGCCGCAGCTGACCAGGGCCGGCTGGCGGGTCTGGGCCAGGGTGTCGAGATGTTCGCGAGCGTTCGGCGCCGCTGTGGCCCGCGCCGAGTCGAACCATTCCCGCGCATAGGGCGCGAGCGCAGCGAGATCGTCGTCGAATACGGGCAGGCGTGCAAAGGCAGACTGCGGGTCCTGCTGGAAGGCCGCAAGCAGCTGGCGCGCACGTTGGGCTTCGGCTGCTGGCATATCGGCGAACCGGCGCTCGAGATCGGTGCAACCTAGGCTCTCGATGATCCAGAGGAGCAGGAAGCCGAGCTCGACGGCGCCACCCCGATAACTCCAGGTCTCGCCATGACGGGCCGTGGTCAAATGCGGCGAGATGGCCACCAGCGCCTCGGGATTGCCGGCGGCCGCGAGAACTTGGGTTGCCCCGACGTAGGAGGCGCCAAACATGACGACCTCGCCATTGCAAAAATCCTGCACAGCCAGCCAGGCAATGGTGTCGATGCCGTCATCCAGCTCATGAACGAAGGGCTCGAAGTCGCCCTCCGACCCATAGCGGCCGCGGGTGTCCTGCAGCACAATGGCATAGCCGCGCCGTAGCGCCACCATGAAGTCCATGGCCGAAATATGCTGCGTGCCGAAGGCGTCTTCCTTGCGATAGGGCGTGCGCTGCAGCAGGACGGGCCAGGGTCCCTCCCCGGCCGGGAGCCAGATGTCGGCACGCAGCAGACAGCCGTCTCGCATGGGCGTGTCGACGGAATCGAGGATGCGATGGGTCCGATTTGTAGGCATGAGGGGTCTCAGGCGCGAATGAAGCGCTGCCGAATCTGATCAAAGGATACGGCAAGGATCAGTAGGGTGCCGGCTGCGACCTGTTGCCAGGTGGAATTGATATTCATTAGCGTCATGCCGTTGTTGAGCACACCAACGATCAACAGGCCGAGCACTGTGCCGAACATGCTGCCCGTGCCGCCCTTGAGCGACGTGCCCCCCAGAATGATGGCGGTGACGACTGCCAGCTCGAGGCCAGTGCCGGTGGTGCCCGAAGTCGATCCAAGCTGGGAGGCACTGACCAGCCCCGTCACGGCCATGCAGAGGCCTGAGATGACAAAGCCCGCGAACAGCGTGCCCTTGGTGCGAACGCCTACCAGGCGGGCGGCATTCTCATTAGCGCCGATGGCATAGATGGTGCGGCCGAATACGGTCCGCGCCAGGACGATGCCGACGACAACGGCAATGACGACGAAGACCAGCGCTGAAACGGGGATATCGAAGAACGGACGGGCAATGGCCCAGTCGAAGCCATTGATGCGCACCGAGCTGGCGCCGCCGATGGAGAGGGTCAGGCCACGGAAAATGGCCAGCGTGCCAAGCGTGGTGATCAGCGCATTGACGCCGACCACCGTGACGAGGAAACCATTGAGCACGCCAATGCCGGCACCGATCAGCATTGCAACGATCAGCGCAGCCGGAATGCCAAGTGTTTGGGCCGCCAAGGCGAACATCAGCGCCACGAAGGCAGTACCGCTACCGACCGACAGGTCGAACTGGCCGGCGATCAGCAGAATGGTGCCACCCGCGGCCAAGATGCCGGTTATAGACAACGCGGTGATGATGTTGACGATATTTGGCCAGGACAGAAAATAGGGGGAGTTGATTGTGAAGAACACGATCTCGGCCAGCAGGAAGATGAGCAGCGCGCCCCACTCGGGACCTTTCATGCGGATACGCGAGCGCGGCGCCTCGGCGATCTGGCCGGCAGTGCTGGATTGAACCTGTTCAGGCATGTGCGCCCCCTCCCGCAGCTTCGGTGAGCCGCGCCGTTGAAATGTCGTTCTGGTCGATATGCGCCACGATCCGTCCCCGTACCATAACCAGGGCGCGGGTCGCCGCTTCGGTGATGTCTTCGTAGTCGGAACTGGCAATCAGGATGCCATGACCCTCCCGGGCCAGGTCGCGTAGCACCTGGTAGATTTCCTGCCTCGAGCCGACATCGACGCCGCGCGTCGGCTCGACCAGCAGCAGGAGCCTCGAGCCGGCCTCGAGCCAGCGTCCCAGGAGGACCTTTTGCTGGTTGCCGCCCGATAGGGTCAGTATCTTTTCCAGCCCATCGGGGCGCGAGCGGACCTTCAAGGTTTTGTGCCAGCGACCGAACACGCTGGATTCTATTGTGCGGCCGATGAAGCCACCTCGGGCAAGGCGTCGCCAACTTGGCGCGGCGAGGTTTTCGGCCACCGTACGGGAGCGCAGCAGACCTTCGCTGGCGCGGTCGGCCGGCAGGTAGCCAATACCGCGTGCAATAGCTTGGCGGGGATGGCGGAACCGAACGGGCTGTCCTTCAATTCGAATTTCACCCGCTGAATGCGGCTGGGCGCCGAAGATGGCGCCGGCGAGTTCGGGAACGCCGGAGCCCACCTTTCCATAGAGGCCGACGATTTCGCCAGGAGCGACATCAAGGTCGATATCGGCAAAAGCCTCGGCGCTAAGGCCGCGCACGCTGACAAGCTCAGCCTGGCCTGAAGCCTGGTAGGCGTAGCGGTCGTAATGGGTGGTGATGGCGCGTCCCACCATCGCCGTGACGACTGAGGCCTGGTCGGTTTCGGAGACTTTGGCGTCCATGGAAACGCGGCCGTCGCGCAGCACCAACACGCGATCGGCAAGGGCAAAGACCTCATCGAGCCGGTGAGTGATATAGAGGATGGCGACACCCTGGCCGCGCATGCGCTCAATCAGCTTAAAGAGCCGGCGGGTTTCGGCATCGGAAAGGGCGGCTGTGGGCTCATCGAAAATGAGGCAGCGCGAGGCGCCCGCCGTGGCCCGCGCAATTTCCACGATCTGACGTTCGCCCAGTCGCAGGTCTGCGACCTTGGCATCGAGCGGCAGGTCCGAGCCCAGCGCGTCCAGCGCCTTGCGAGCACGACAGCGCGTCGCCTTGAAATCGACGAAGCCGAAGCGATTGGGCGGAGCCCCAAGCGAAATATTCTCGGCGACGGTTAGCGTCGGCGCGTCGGCGATTTCCTGGGCAATCAGACGGATACCGGCATTGCGGGACTGCGCCACAGTACGAAAACTTACGGGCCGGCCCTCGACCTCGATCGTGCCTTCATCGGCCTGATGGTCCCCGGCCAGGATGCGCACGAAGGTCGATTTGCCGGCACCATTCTCGCCCAGAAGGGCGGTCACAGTGCCGGCGGGCAGGTCAAGGTCCACCCCATGGAGGACCTTGACCGGACCGAACGACTTTCTAATTCCGCGGACGGAGAGAAAGCTCGTCTGTGTCATATCAGCAGCTCAGCTCAGGGTAGAACTGCTTCATGTTCTCGGGGGTGATCACCTCGTGCGGCACGAGAATTTGGTCGGCAATGCTCTCGCCCTTCACGGCCTTTATGATGTTGGGGATGATCAGTTCGGCATACTTTTCCGGAAAGTATGCGGCCGACGCGATGAAATGTGGCGCCGTCCATATCTGGCAATTGCCGGGATCGAAGTTCTGCACGCCTAGATAGAGGTTTTCGGTGCGGTTCTGCGAGCGTGCGGCGGCCAGAGCCCCGGTGATCACGTCTTCGTTGATGCCGACCACGATGACGCGCTGGGCGCCGGGCAGCGCAGTCAGCGTATCGGTGACCTGACGCTGGGCCGTGTCGGCCTGACCGCCGGCACCGGTATCGATGATGCGGGCATTCTGCACGTCGCCACAGACCTTGGCGAAGCCGTCACGCATGCCGCCCATGCGCATGTCGTTGACCACGCCAACGGCCAGGGATTCCAGTGACAACCAGGCGTCATACTGGCAGTCAAAGTTCTCCTTGAAATACTGACCGAGCGCATAGCCGACGATTTCACCGGCATAGACGTTGGCGGCGCCGACAAAGGCCGTCTGGCAGGGTTGCTGCTCGATATCGATGGCGATGACGGGAACCTGCGGCCCCTCGGCACAGATATTCGCAGCGGCCGCTGCGTCGGCCTGGAAGGTTACAAGGCCGTCGACATTCTGCGTCCTGAACTGGCGGGCACAGTCGAGCGCCGCGGCGGCGTCGAATTTGGAATCGCAGGTGACGAGATTGATGCCCGATGTTTCGGCGGCCGCGACCATGCCTTTTTGCAGGGCCTCGGTGAAGGGCACACCCAGGCCGAGCTGGGTGAAGCCGATAGTGAGACCGTCGCCGCTGCCCGCTTCGACAGGCGCGAATTGCGCCACTTCGGGCGGCGGGGTGATGCCTGCGTCCTGGGCCATGGCGGGCATGATGCCCACCATGGCAACCGCAGCGGCCAGCGGCCGTAGTCTCCTCAGAATAGTCATGTCGTTCTCCTCCTGTTTATTCTGCCACGGGTCAGACGACCCGCGTGAATTTCAGATTCAGCAGTTTCGCCAGTTTCTCGATCCGGCCCGCAATGTGGCCCACGCCGACTGCGCAGTGATGCGCAGGACCGGCGGCATTCCAGGCCTCGGTGAAAGCGCGGGCGCCATTGGCGAAGCGATAGCGGCTATTGGTATTGCCGATTTCCAGGATCGGGCCGGGCACCGACTCGCCCTCGGCGACCAGCAATTCGACCCGCCCGTCGCGCTCAATGACCGACAGCAGCGTTACCGGCCCGTGGCGCACTGACATTTCCACCGACACGCCCTTGCCCACTTTGCCATGATAGACTTCCAGCGGGCGGACCTTGGTCTTACCCTGGGCTATTCTGGGGTGGCCGGGGCCGTCGTGGCCCATCAGGACCACATCGTCGTCGAAGTCGATGGCGTAGTATTCGGTGAAGGATCCCCCAACGCCGAAGGCATCCATGATTTTCATGGCCTGGGCATTCTTGATTTCATATTCGCCGGCAACCGGAACGCCGCTCGCCGTCAGCAGCGAACAGCCTAGGATCACCGACGAAACGAGGTCTTCGTGTTCATGGCCGGGAACCGAGACATAGAAATAGGCCATCGAGCCCAGGTCATGCGCCACGACCAGTTTCTGGAGCGCCGCTGCCGTGGCCGCCGCGCGGCGCAGTTCGGCCGCATCGCAATCGGGCTCTATGTAGAATTCGGCGTGGATGCGAGCCAGCATGGCGTCGATTTCGGCCGCCTGGAGTTCGCGCCGGATCTGGGCCAGCTCGTCCATTTCGAGAAAATCGACCACCGTGCCGAAGGCCGCCGACTGGACGGTCAGGTCCGAATAAATGTCGAGCATGCCATTATAATAATGGCCCATCAGGCCGAGGCGATTATGCGCCATGACATGGACGACGCGGGCAGCCTCGATCCAGTCCTCGACTTCGCCGTCGACATGAGCATCGCCCTCCAGCACGCCCGTCACCTGGTGGGCGGCAATCCCGGACCGGTTGAACACATTGATGATTTCGGGCACCGGGCAGGCCGCGCAATAGGCCAGCCACTCACCGGTCATGCGGGTCCGGTTCTTCATGGCGTTGAAGGCGCCATAATCGATGGACCGCTGGGGCTGCAGATTGAGCACCACGACAGGCACGCCGGCGCGGCGGACGACCGGGAGAACTGTCGATGACAGCGCATAGGTCGTGACATAAAGGAAGATGACGTCCACATCGGCCTCGCGGAACCGATGACCCGCTTCGACCGCCTGCGGGGCGGCGTCGATCAGACCCAGATTGACGATCTCGACGCCAGGCCGCGCCAGCTTGGTCGCGACCTTTTCGACATAGGATTCGAGGCGGCTTTTGAGGCCTTCAAACTGCGGCCAATAGGCATCGAGGCCTATGCCAAACAGGCCCACCTTGAGCGGCCTATGGGCATGCCGAAGCTCCGCTCCAGATTGCATAGTCCTCTCCCCGATACTGCGACAGATGAAGCCGCAATGGCGCCTTTGGCGCTCTCATTCAAAAATTGATCTTGGATTGGACTTTAGCACTCGCCGGGGCATCGAGAACTCGCTACGATTTTCATGAAATGATCTGTTCCATACGAAAATTGATCACATGAATGAGACAGACTACTTTACCTATTTGGCGGATAATGCGCTGTGTGAAGCCTTGGGATGCACCGCCCTGTCAACCGGATACACGCGGATTCCGCCCGGTTCGGCCTATCCGCCAGCTCGGCACCCCGACGACCATCACTTTAAATGGGAGAAGGGCCGGACACTGCAGGCCTACCAGTTTGCGTTGATCAGCGAGGGGCGCGGCAAGCTGCAATCGGCGCCAGATCCCGGCCTTGTGCATGAAGTGAAGGCGGGCGACATCATCCTGATGTTTCCCGGCGTCTGGCATCGTTTCGCCCCCGATCCTGACACGGGCTGGGTCGAGAGTTGGATTGAGTGCCGCGGCCCGGCCTTTGACAAGGTGCTCGACATCGGCGTGCTGTCGCTCGAAACACCCATCTGGCATGCGGACGACCAAGATGCCCAGGTCTTTACCCTTATCCACCGATTGGCGCGAGAGGACGCGTTAGCGCACCAACCAACTCTGTCTACTCTGGGACTGCAATTGCTGGCCCGGTTGTGCCAGTTGAGGGACGTGGCCGGCCAAGGGCATGTCCGCCTCGTGGAGCAAGCAAGGCGAGCCTTGATGGAAAAAAGCGGAGAAACCGCTGTTCTTGACACGATCGCTCGCAATCTTGGCGTGAGCTATTCGACATTGCGCCGGCTGTTTCGCGAGCATACCGGCGTTTCGCTCAAGCAATATCAGACCGATGTGCGCATTCGCCGGGCTTGTGAACTTCTCAGAAACTCCGACCGCTCAATCAAGGCCATTGCAGGCTACCTAGGTTACAGTTCCCCGTTTCATTTCTCCGCGCAATTCCGCAAGTCAACGGGATTGGCTCCATCCGAGTGGCGTACCAAAAACCGCTCCAATTTGGGTCGCCTGAACGCCGACCACCTGCCGACGAACTAGACCGCATCACGTCCCATTCCTGCCGTTCAAGGGTGCGCCGCGAGCTCCTAAGAGCTACCAGTCCGCGTTGCGAGCTTCGGCGTCGGGGTGGAGGCTGTGTGAGAACTCGGCCCCGTAACGCGCCGAGTTCTCACACAGCCTGGGGTCGGTAGTTGCCATCCCCGACCGCATACTATGCGAATGCTGCGGCCGCGCCCCGACGCGCGGCTAGTCACGCCCTAGGGGAAGGATTGGTGCAATAGGCCAGGAACATAGCAGCGTATCGCATCTCTTCGAACGCTATCGCGTTGGGACGGAGGAGCCCGTCCAATGCCGTCCACCTCGATACGACACAGTAGCTGTGACGCCACAACCCGCACCTTGTCTATCTGGCTCGTCACCAACGGGAAGCGCTACGACTATCAAGATGTCCCGCCCGAAACATATGGTGCTTTTCGCAGTGCCTTTTCAAAGGGTTACTTCTTCAACAGCAATATCCGCAGGCACTTCGCTTTTCGACAGAACAAGGATAGCGCCTTGCCCAATGCACCAAGTGCGGGGGACTGATGATCTTTGAAGGCTTTCAGCTTGAAACTTTGAAAGTGTCGGCGGCTACGCTGCGGGTCCGATACGGCGGACATGGACCTGCGGTCCTACTGCTGCATGGCCATCCCCGAACCCACACGACTTGGGGCAGGGTGGCGGAGATCCTGGCTCGATCATTTACGGTGGTATGCCCCGATCTTCGGGGCTTTGGCCAATCCAGTAAGCCAGGCGATACGCCCGATCATTCCGGTTCGTCGAAACGCGCGAAAGCTCAGGACTGCGTGGAACTCATGGCACATCTGGGGCACGACCGATTCTCGATCGTTGGGCATGACCGCGGAAGTTATGTGGCGTTTAGAGCCGCGATGGACCACCCCGAGCGGATCGAAAAGCTGGCTGTACTCGATGGCGTCCCAATCGTGGAGGCATTGGAGCGCTGTGATGCGCGGTTTGCTCAACTGTGGTGGCATTGGTTTTTCTTCGCCCAGCCAGAAAAGCCTGAGCGAGCAATCCTCGCCGATCCGGCAGCATGGTATGTCGCGTCACCCGAGTTCATGGGAGACGAGGCCTATGCCGACTTCCGCCGGGCCACCCAGGATCCGGCAACCGTGCACGCCATGGTCGAGGACTACCGGGCCGGCTTGGGGATTGACCGGCGCCACGACGAGGAAGACCGTGCTGCCGGCAAGACAGTGCAATGTCCAACATTGTGCCTGTGGTCAAAGCGGGACGACATGGAACTACTTTACGGAGACCCGTTAGCGATTTGGAGACCCTGGGCACCGTCGGTGACTGGGCACTCGATCGACAGCGGCCACCACATGGCCGAAGAGGCGCCCGAAGAACTAGCCGCGGCATTGCTCCAATTTTTGGTCGACGCCTAATCAATCCGTGGAAGGCCGGCAGGGTGATTACTATGGCGCTAGTCCTGGATTTTGATGCAAGGACTGAATTGCCATTCTCGGCACCGATTGGACAATCAATGCGTTGAAGGACGCATTCCCCCAGGAGGCGCATGATGACGCTGGATCTTTTTGGCGAGCCGATCCTGCCAAGCGGCTTCACATACCAGACCGATATCATCGGTCTGGCCGAAGAATCCGAGCTGCTCGATCGCCTGGCCGGCCTGCCGTTCAAAAAATTTGAGTTTCATGGCTTCCAGGGAAAGCGGCGCGTGGTGTCTTTTGGCTGGAAGTATGATTTCAGCACTGAAACGATGCATCGGGTAGATCCAATGCCCCAATTCCTTCAGCACGTGCGAGATCGCGCCGCCGTAGCACTTGGTGGCGACCCGGCTCCTTTCGAGCAGCTCCTGGTTACCGAATACGGCCCCGGCGCAGGCATCGGATGGCACAAGGACAAAGCGACCTTCGCCGATATTATCGGCGTTTCCTTGGGTAATTCCTGCACTCTGCGCCTTCGCAAAAAGGCGGGCGCAAAATGGGCGCGCGTTTCCGTGACGCTAGAGCCGCGATCAGCATATCTGTTGACGGGCGTGGTGCGCTCCGAGTGGGAACACAGCATTCCTCCTGTAAGCGAGCCCCGCTACTCGCTGACCTTTCGCTCACTGGCGGAGAGGCGATAGCCTCACCGCAACCTTGGACATTGGTCATGGAAGAGTTCTTTTCGGATTTGCTGCACCTCAAGACGCCAGGCATTGAGGCCGCCGGGATGCTGGTTATCCTGGTTGGCGTCGTGCTGGCCGCGGCGGACATCATCGATACCGTCGCGATCGAACCCTCACTTGAGTCGGTGGCCCTACTCGCCGGGATCATTGTTATCCGCACGTTCCTTAGTGTCTCTCTCGAGGTGGAGATTGAAGGCCACTGGCCCTGGCGACGCGGTAAGGAGCGGAAAGCTGAGCCGTCCTGACGAGTTTACGGCGTTCAACTTACGCGCAGTTTCACTACTGTTTCGTCGCTTCTCTTGTGAACCAATGCAGGATTACAAATGACCCAACAATCCGACGAGCTGGCGAAATATCTGCAAGGGAAGAACGAGGCGACAATTCCGCTATTCCTCCGCTTTCGGGAAGCTGCACTGCGTGCTGGTGGCGGCGAGGTAGTGGAGGAGAAGGTGTCTGCGAGCATGGTGGCATGGAGGGCCAAACGCAATTTCGCAACGGCCTACATTAAAGGAAGGTATCTCGAATGCTCAATTGACCTACTGGAGCAAGTTGGACACGAGCACCTCAAATCGGCCTTCCACACCACCAAAAAAATCCTTACACACCGCTTTACGATCGAGCCGGACGAAGACATCGACGCGGACTTGGTCAAGTGGCTCAAACAGGCTTACGAAACGGTCGGCCTTGGGACGCGCCAGCAGCAACTTCAACACCGCTACCCGGAAAGTTAGGCGCTGGCCGGGAAAAGCGGTGTATTCACGGCAGTCGTCGGCCCATTTGGCACCGATCGTGACGCCGCAGAGGCCGAGTATACGCGCAGACTGTCACGGCATAGGGAAGCTCTAGGCAGTGCGAGACGCGAAGTTCGTAGTCGAAGGAACTGGGTTGAGCCCAGGCTAAACGTGCTTACGAGCATCGCAGACGCTCGCTTCGCGCCGCACGAAGCGAGCGTCTGTGTTTTATTAGCGCGTACTCAAACACAGCGCGCCAAACTGTTATGGCACCGCAGGGTAAACGAGCATTTAAGCGCCCCACGGAGCTCCGCGCCCGTCAGCCTCTCATTGGGCTAGGCCGCCAGGGAGGCCTGATCGCGCAATGCTTTTCGCGCACCGGCGGCGGCCCTGCGGATGATGGCAAGGCGCCGCTCATGCTCATCGGCTGACCACATGGGGTCTATTTTGGGTTCTTTGTCGTTCTGGGAAGTGTGCTTGCTCATGGTGTGCTCCTCGCTGATGCACACTCCTGCCCCGTTATGGTTAGCGCGCTCTTAACACGTCGATCACAACGCTACCTCAAAGGGCGCGGGGACATAGGAGTGGCAAATCTTCACCATCGAGAAGCGCGGGCGGGGTCGCGCGGTCATTACCGCAGACTACGTTTTTGCACGTCGATCTGGATCAGCCGGTCGATGCGCCGCAGTCAATCATCGCGAGCCGGCCGGCGGTTTGGATAGGAAAATTCTACGCCTTAGTAAGATGCCGCGCAGGTGCTGTCTTCAACAGTTGCGATCATAGTACCGTCACGGTTCTTCTGCAGGTTGCCGCAATTTCCACCTCTTGAGGACATGGCATTGCAGATCATTCGCTTGTTGCCTGTAGTCCGGACACTGCTGGTTATCGCCGCCTTGTCCGCTTTCGCCGGGCGGGGACATGCTCAGACACCCGAAACGATCTCACGGATCATCGAAGAGCTCGAATTCAGTGAGGGCTATGAAGCGCGCGTCGATGCACTAATCGAACAACTCTACAGCAAACCGGCGGTCTGGCGAAACGATGCCAATCCAGCCGAGGTGCGCGCGGAGGCGCTCGCGCTGCAACCGCAGGTAGAAGCGCGGTTACGAGAAGTTTTGGCCGTCAAATTCTATGAAGACGAGTTGCAGGGTGTGCTGGATGAAGTGGCCAGAACGGGCAAGATCGACTTCACCCAGGAGGGGATGTTCTACGCCTTGAACTTCGAATTCGACAGCGCGATTTCGGATTTCGTCCTGCCGATGATTGGCTGGTAGGTCGACGCGACGATTTTGCCAGTGCTCGCCGATCGATGACCCGAGGCTGATATGGGTCAAGCATGTCCTCGCGTTCAATGGTGTCGACCAGTCGAGGCCAAACTAGAGACAAGTTTGGCGGTCTGAGCGGTAGAGACGTCAAACATTCGTCGCCCATGTGGAATTGGACCATGCCCGTGGGGACATACTGATCCGCCTACCCGCCGTAAGGAGGCCCGCCAGTGTCCCATGAACGCCGGCCTGCTTTCATAATTGCGCCATGGGACGCGGTGACTTTGCGAAGAGCTGGAGGTGTCATGCTGTTCAAATCTGCCGGTCTCGCACTTATCGCTATCATGCCTATCGGCCCCGCTTATGCAGCGGAAAGGTCGGCACTTCTTGATGCCTTCGACAAGGCCTGTCTGACGCCTCAACATGATGAGTCGGCCATTGCCGCTGCTGCGGCGGAGGTCGATGCGGTAGAGGAGTCCAATCCCGATATTGTTGGCCAGGCAGCACCGATGATCGAGACAGTGAAGGTGCGGCGTTGGATGTCGGGGGATCCGCTTGCCAAGTCACAGACGGACTTGCTGTTCGCAGCCAATAGCGGCACTACGCTGGGCGCGCCATCGGAGGGCTGCCTTGTCCTTGGGTTTGGCGATCCGATCATTATCGAGCAGGCACTGGACAAATTCAGCAATGGCCAATTCATTCCCGTTAAGGAGCCTGGAGAGTTCTCTATCCTGCCGCCTTACCGATACTGGCTGGTCGACAGTGAGGTGACCGGTCCCGCCATCTTTGCGGCATCCGATATCAAAACGTGGACGCCGCAGGCCCCTTCGGGGGTGATCCTCAGTCTCGTCCGGCTCGACCCAAAACTGTTAGAGAGCCTCTTCGAGGCGCCCTAGTCTTGCGGTCCGGCGGCGTGACGGCAAGCATTCTTGACTGCATCGCCCAGGAAAATCAGAGGGTAGACGGAGAACTCAACGCGCTTTGGCAAGCGGGACATCCAAAGCAAGATGCCGACTTCAAAGACATGCTTCGAGCATCGCAGCGGGCGTGGATCGCCTACCGCGATGCTACCTACGATGTCGAGCGGGCGCTTGATGAGGGTGGCAGCTTCGCAAGCGTGGCCTATTCCGATTGCCATCGTCAGCTCACAACTGATCGACTCGACTGTTGCCCGCCGCCGGTCCGGTTAGCCTGACGTTGCATTGGGCAGCTGTGCGGATGGTGCGTAGGACCTAGACCCGGGCCTGACGCCAGCCGGCGGCTTCCGCCTCTTCCGCTGAGTGCTGTCACAATTATGAAATCTGGTGGTGATCAGTAGCCAGCCTGTCTGGAGTTCCGCAGCATGCGCCAGTCTCGATTTCGCCTGTCCTTGATTGTTGCCGCCTTAGCACTGGCACAGGCGGTGTGCTGGGGTATGACCTTCAACCTTCCTGCCATCACGGGCGGCGCCATGGCTGAGGCTTTGGATCTGCCATACTTCGCTGTGATGATGGGACCGACCGTAATGCTGGTCGTGATGGCTTTGGTCGCGGTGCCTGCGCTGCAGGTGTTCGAACGCATAGGCATGCAGTTGGCCATGACCGCGAGCGCGGGCCTGGCGGCGATTGGTTTGGTGATAATCGCCCTGGCACCATGGCCCGAAGCATATTTCGTCGGCTGGGCTGCTGTTGGTGCCGCTGGAGCGGGCATGTTGACCACCGCGGTCCAGTCGCCGTTGCCGAACTCGCCGGCCCGCACGCCCGCAGAGCGATTGGAGCCCTGATGGTTTTCGGTGGTCTTGGCACCACATTATGCTGGCCCCTGCTCGGAGCGCTTCAAGCAGCGTTCGGCTGGCGGGTGGCGACCCTGTTGGGTGCTGCGGCATTGCTGGTGGTGGCAGCGCCAATCTACTGGCTGTTGCTTGCAAAGCGATCCGAAAGCACGCCCAAGGCCTCCAGAAACGGAGCGGACAGTCCACTCGACTGGACCGCCTTCGGTCTGCTCGCCTTCAGTACGGCTGCCAATGGCATTGTCACCTGGGGTTTTTCGCTCACCGTTATTACACTCTTTGAAAGTCGCGGCCTGGAACCCGGAAGGGCAATCCTGATCGCCTCTTTCGTCGGCGTTGCGGCACTCTCCGCGCGCTTGATCGATCTTGTCGCCAGTCACCACTGGAACAGTCTGGCGACAGGCCTCACGGCGGCGGCAGGCCTGCCGGTCAGCTTTGCGATCCTCATGTTCGGCAATGGCGAACTGGCCGCCGCGGCGTTCGTCGCTCTCTATGGCCTCACGAGCGGCATATTGGCGGTGGCGCGGTCGACAATACCACTCGATCTATTTCCTGCCGCGGCTTACGCGCGCGCATCATCAATGCTCGCGCTACCGCTGAACTTGTCCTTTGCCTGCGCGCCACCACTCTTTGCCGCACTCCTTGCCGGACCGGGGAGCGACGTGGCGCTCTGGATCGCAACGGCATTGTCGCTTGCAGCCCTGGCAGCGCTGGCCCTGCTCGTCCTTCGTCACAGGCGCCGGCTGGCGGCCAACTGATTTCACCGCCACACATACGGCGAGTAGACCGTGGAGATGTCCGCCGCGACCAAGCTTAACGTGTCGACCCCTCTTGATCAGAACCAGTCCTCGCGGCCGACCGCGCTGGTCGGCCTGCCAGACCGTCTTAGCTCCAGGCGGGATATTATGCGAATCCGCTGACATCCGCGTCGACAACGTAGGCAAATGTTCCCAACGACAGCATAGAGAAAGGCCCGGCGAGCTTTGACTCCCAGCACATTGTGAGGATTTCCATGTGTTTGCTCGGAGCGAGACGCTTAAGCATTGCCAACTATCCAAACACAATCAATGTTTGGCTGGGGGGCTAGATGGCTAAACGGAAATCATCTTTCGGAGGGTGGCTCGTGATTGGGCTTCTCATCCTAGGCATTTCACAAATTGTGAAAACACCAGAGAATTCTGTACCCGCAAGGACCCCACAGCCTCAACCCGCGGCGTCTATCCCACCGAACCCGTCATCGCCCGCACCGCGAACGGTCGAAATCCGATATGTATCGGCCACTTCATTGAATATGCGCCGCGAGCCCAGCACCTCGGCCGCGATAATCTCGGCTCTTCCTCGAGGTACCAGTGTGAACGTTATTGACCGTCGTAACGGATGGCTGCTGGTAAGCCTTAGCCCGGCCATTCATGGGTGGGTTTCCGAGCAATACACAGCCGCGACCAAACCACAGCCACTCTATGTTGCGCCTGCTCCCACTTCTCAACCAACCCAAAGCGCCTCGGGCCTCTCATGCAGCCCGCGTCGAACATGTAGTCAGATTGGGAGCTGCCGTGCGGCGCAATGGTATCTCAAGAACTGTTCCTGGGGCGGCCGATTAGACCGCGACAACGATAATCGTGCCTGCGAAACACTTTGCTAGATATCCGTCTAGATATAGCGAGATGTGAGTGCGAGCCAGAAGGCGGAGTTGAGCCTTGAGACCCGAGCGTCATTTGGCGGCAACCAACAGGGCCACCGTGCAAGCCAAGTGATATGGCGATCGCTGCCGCAACAGTTGGGAAGACTGCGCTCGCCGCCGCCAGTGGACCAATGGCCGCCCCCACGAGTACGGCAAGAGCCATCCCATTCAAAAACTGGGCAGCTGTGCGTTTCACTTCGCGGCTCATGGCGGCTCCTTCTGCTGTCCAACAAGAATAAGGTCGTTGGCGTTGCGGGGGATTTCGGGGATAAATCCACAGAAGGAGCGCCCATGAAAGCTACAGTTGACCGCCTAAGCAACGAGCTGACAAGCCGCTACGTCCACTACCTTGAGACCTTTCTGGTCGATCTTTGGAGCGACGCTGGCCAGATCGAGTTCCGGTGTGGCTTTACTCTGCGCACCGACCACCAGCTCCGCCAATTCACCCTCAAGGTACCTGCCCTAGCCGGTGACACCGACGGTGAGCGCGACTTGCTGATCGTGGTCGTCTTCGAGCAAATCGAAGACATGATCGATGCAGCCATTGCCGAACGGCGCGTGGCTGCGAACTAACTAAGTACCCTGGCTATCTGCCCGGCGCGGGGCTCGCGCGCTAATTGAGCGAAAATCCCATAGGCCGTGTGCGGGTCTCCTCAAATGCTGGGCGGAGGAATGCGTTTTCGCCGACATTGGTCTGTGGATCCGCTATTCGCGCCCGACTTTCCTCTCCGGAATCACTACAGGTTTCGCGGCGGCTTGCTCTCCATAGATCCGGGACAAGCCCTTGATACGCATCGCGATCGCGTCGACGAGGCGACCAACGATCTCATGAGTGATCCCCTCGTGACGGAGCTCCTGAGCACACTCCGAGGCTACATCGGGCATCACCGCTAGCTGATGGCGAATCGTCCGCATCGTGTACTCGCCACCGACCTTGGCCGAAGTTGCACAGCGCTCCCAGTGGCGCGGCATAACCTCGTCGATCGGGTACACCCTGTCGATCTTCATCGCCAGCTTGAGGTCGCGCATTTCAGCTTGGATCTCTCCCTCGCCGAGGTGCGGCAGAATGGAGGAGACGTCATAGAGCGGAGCAAGGCGGGCCTCGCCCTGCGCACCGAGCAGCATCGAGTAGTTCTTTGCATGCGCGTCCACGCCGGCGATGATCCAGTTGAAGACGTTCGCGGCCATGAATGTCTGACGGTCCCGAACTGGGTCCAGGGAGGCCGGCAGCACCTTGTTGGAGATCGTGGTAATACCCGGCCCACCCTGGTTCTCGTATTTGAGCGTCGGCATCACCGACAGGGCTTGGCACATGTCCTCCTGATGGATGCGGATGGTCTTGCCGTCGATGTTGCGGCGGTCGTAGCGCTCGAGAACGATCGCCTTTTCGCCTGCAAAGTCGATAACCTGGCTATGTGCGGCGTCCATGCCGAGCTTGCGTGCAAGCTGCAGACAGAAATGCTCGTTCTCGGTATGCCCGTGCAAGTGTGGCATAGGCGGCTTTAAGATGTGGGTTGTCGGCGTGTCGCCTAAGGGGATCCCCCACTGGCCGCTGCTCTTGTCGAAATGGAACGCCGTCTTGGCCTGCGCCCCGGCAAGGCTAAACTGTCCAGGATCGCCAATGCGCCGGGTCGCGGCCCCATCCTTCCGCAGATCACGCAGGCGGTCGCCGATTTGTGTATCGGTGAGCAACTCCACGTTTTCGCCGCGGGAAACCTGGTCGCCACGCGGAAGGAACTGGACGGCGCCAGCGCAGTCGCGGCCGACATGCTTGAGGAGGGCAAACGGATTTCGGGCGGAAACCTGGAATCTCTGCGCCCATCTAGCGAGTGTTTGCTCGTTGTCCGGCAGCAGACCCCAGAGAAATGCCTCGATTATCTTGCCCTCGTAGGTCCTGGTGATCGTCGGCATTGACAGCGAGAGCGGGATGGCTACCCGCCCATCCATCCATGCCTCGTGATAGGAGAACGAAAGCTTGCCACCCCGCAGGTGGTGGAGTTCCCCGACCAGCCGACCGGCGATGTAGACGTCGAGAGTGTCGATCGGCTTCACCATCATGGTCATTGTCGCCTAGAGCTTGTAGGGAATATCATCGTCTTGATCGTCGGCATGCCGATCATCGGCGTCATGATGGTGACCATCATCATGATCAGCCGACCTCGGCGCGGTCGGAATTTGGAAGTCCATTTCTACACCGAGCGTGGTCAGCGCCAGCAGTACGTTGCCGATCTCGGCGCTAGACTTGCCGTTCTCGATCCAGGACACCCACGTCTGCGTAGTGTTGATCTTCCTGGCCAAGGCGGCCTGTGACAGGCCGCGCCGGGTACGGGCCTCTTTGATCATAATACCGATGTCGCGAGCTGTTCTGATTTTCATGGCATATACGATTTTGCATGGCCTAGCCTGATATAGGTTCGTATATTGCGAATGTCAATATACGTTCTTATATCTTGCCTCTGCATATAGGTTCCTATATTACTAGCAATCATATATGAACCTATATTAACTCCTTCCAACTCACGCAAATCGCCAGGGCCGACCTGACGCGGTTGCAGACCGCATATTATGCGAACCATTGATGCACGCGTAGCGCCATCCCGCTCATTCGGGCCTTGAGAAAAATCACAATAGCTCAGCTGCGCTCCGGTTTTCTGCAGCGATCCTAGATCAAAGCATCACCCCTGACCCATGCGATGCCGTTTCTTCCAAGGTCGCGTTGGTCGGAGCAAACAAGCGCGGGCTAGATCGGCATAGTGCGCCATCTCCGCGGCACACCAGCGCTCAAACTCGTCAACCAGCTCTTCTACGACAATGGCATCCTCGGACCCGTGCGCTGGCACCAAGGCACCGGCCTGTCGCAAGCGGCCGAGCACATTGCCGACATGCGACTCTGAAACTTGGTAGCGTTCCGCCAGGGCTTTGTGGGTCAGCGAGAACATCTCTTTACCTGATCTGCGTCGGTAGTGCGCCAGGATCAGGGCTACCAGCATAGGATAGCCGCAGTCGTAGGCGGACAGCGCCAGTACCCTCGGATACAAGGCGATCACGGTTCCAGCTCCGCGCACGCGCGTCGCCGAGAGGTGGATCATCTCGCCCAATAGGCTCGCATCTCGCTCAATCGGCGGCGCCAAAGCGCTTCCTGCAATGGCGTCGTAGGCCTCAACGAATGCGACGCATGACCGCGCGACCTCCCGGATCAGGCTGTCCGCGGGCCTGAGGATTTTCTGTCGCCTGTCCGTCGCCAGAGTGTCGATGAAGACAAGATTGCGGGCCTCCAGCATTGCGCAAAAGCTGGCGGTCTGGCGCGGGCTCTGCCCGGATATGGCCTGCAGCCGCGAGAGGTTCGGCACGGAAGCGCCGTGGTTGCGCCAGCCGGAATATTGCCCGATCAGCATATAGGCCGAGTAGTACCGCTCCAGCTGGTTGAGCAGCTTTCGCACGGGCCAACCTGGCGGTGCAGGTTCGACCATCTTCTCGCAATAAGCGACTACCGTTTGGTGGAAGTGAGCATCGGCCCTGAGCGCCGCCGCTCCCATGCCAGCCGTTGCGTCGCGTGGAGGCAATATCCTCATCGATGAAACAGGCAAAGTTTGGGGTGGCCGCACTTTAGCCGTCCGGTCAGAACTATCAACCGTGGCGCGAAAATGTCGTCACCGACGAAGTTGGGCAGAACGATTTGACGATCGCACCATTGCGCAGGCCAGGGGAACCCACGAACACTGTAAGCCCTTTGAGCGGGGCCGGCGGGTGGAGACCTTGCTAAGCCTGGCACTGTTGAAAAGCGCGGTCCAGTCGGTTCTGGCCCGCCTCATTGCCCTTCTTTGCACAGTGTTCCTCCTGGTCGCCCCATGCTTGGCACAGGTGGCCCTGATTCCGGCCAGCATTCCTGATCCCATCGTGGGCGCCCCGTACTTTCAGTTATTCAATGCGATCGGGGGAACCCCACCCTACCAGATCTCGCTTGCCGGTCCCTTGCCCGCCGGCATGTCATTTTCCAGCGAGACGCTATCCGGGACGCCGACGGAAAGCGGCATGTTCACCTTCAGCGTATTTGCTTCCGACTTCGCCGGTACCACGGATTCGCACAGCTACACGCTCAACATCGGCCCGCCCGCTATTTCCGTTTCCCCTGGGAGTCTGCCGGCGGGCGCGGTCGGCTCAGGCTACTCGCAGAGTCTTTCGGCGTTCGGGGGTACCGCGCCCTATAATTTCTCGGTCTCTGGCACCTTGCCGTCCGGTATCTCCATGACGCCGGCCGGGCTCCTGTCGGGAATGCCTCTTTCGGCAGGATCCCACACATTTTCGGTAATTGTCACGGATTCCACGACGGGCGGCGGTCCCTATTCGGCGTCAATTCCCTATACGCTGGTGATCGCACCACCCAGCTTGACCCTCTCGCCAACCCTGCCGAGTGCAACGGTCGGGCAAGCCTATGCAGAAACGATCTCGGCAACCGGCGGCGCTGCCCCCTATACATTCAGCCTTGCTTCGGGCGCGCTTCCTGCCGGGCTCTCGCTGGGGACCGACGGATCGATTTCGGGAACGGCCCAAGAGGACGGCACGTTCAACTTCACCATCTCGGCCCAGGATTCCACCGGTGGCGCTCCAATCACCGGCTCCCAGGCCTATAGCCTCTCCGTCGCCCCGCCCACGATCACGCTTTCACCGGCAAGCCTTCCGAATGGGCGGGCCGGAGGACCTTACTCCGCGACGATTGTCGCTGGCGGCGGAACCGCACCCTATACCTATGCCGTCACGGGCTCGCTCCCGGCGGGCATGACGCTGTCGTCCTCTGGCCTCCTTTCAGGCACGCCAACCGAGACCGGCTCATTTTCCTTTGGTGTCACGGCCACGGATGCGAGTGGCGGAACGGGCCCCCATATGGGCACGCAGACCCTTAGCCTCGACATCTATAGCCCTAGTTTCACCCTGCAACCCTCCAGTCTGCCCCCTGCCACCGCGGGCCAGCCCTATTCACAAACAGTAGTCGCTGGTGGCGGCACATCGCCCTATGCCTATTCGATCATGGCAGGCGCATTGCCGTCCGGCCTGACCTTTTCCGCCGGAACAATTTCTGGCACCCCGACGGCGTCCGGGTCGTTCTTCGTAACCATCCTTGCCCAAGATTCGACGACCGGCCCAGGAGCGCCGTACGGAGTAGCAGGGTATTTCCCCCTGACGGTCGTCACACCCACCATAATACTCGCCCCCGCCAGCCTCCCATCGGCCAATTCCGGCTCATTTTACTCCCAGACTTTGACTGCCAGCGGCGGCGCAGCGCCCTACGCCTTCGCTATCTCCTCCGGTAGTCTTCCACCAGGATTGAGCCTGTCCTCGTCCGGAACATTGTCCGGAATGCCGACCGCGTCCGGGGTCTTCGATTTTTCGGTCACGGCGACGGATAGCTCGGTTGGCGTCGGTCCGTTTTCTGCAACCCAGGCCTTTAGCGTGACCGTGGGTGCCGTCGGCAGGCTCATCGTCGCCGTGCGCTCCAATGTGGATGGCACGTTCGGCTTCACGTCGTCAGAGCCTCTGTTGAATGCGCTTACCGTCGGAACCACGGGGGGCATCGGTGGCAGCGCGTCGATCGAATTGCCCGCCGGTGCCTTTCGGATTACCGCCGACGACCTCAGCGGTGCCGGCACAACGCTGACAGGCATCGATTGCGACGACGATGACAGCGGTGGGGATATTGCCACGCGCACCGCGGACATCGTCATCGACGCAAGCGAGAGCTTGACCTGCGTCTTCACCTTCGTCAGCTCACGTGAAGAAACGACCGCGCTCATCAAAGACTTCCTCGAAACGCGGGCGTCGATGATCCTGGCCAACCAGCCCCGTACGCAGCGTCGCATCGACCGGCTGAATGGTATTGTCCCAGGGGGAGACATCGGTTCGACACTCATGAATTACCTGCCAGCGATTGCCGGCGGAAGTGCGCTCCGGTCTTCCATCAGCCTCAACGCGATTGAGGGTGCAACCGGCAATCAGAGTTCCAATCCGCTCGACATATGGATGGAAGGGACATTCATGCGCATAGATGCCGCCAGGGATGGCCGGCTCATGCTGGGCAGCGTCGGAGCGGATTATCTCGTCACACCCGACCTGCTCATTGGCGGCTTTGTCCAACTCGATCACATGATGCAAGGTGAAGCCGGACTGGCTGGTGCCGCTATGGGGTCAGGCTGGATTGCCGGACCTTATGCGACTATGCGCTTGCACGAACATCTTTATCTCGACCTGCTGGCCGGTTTCGGGCGCTCCAACAATCGCATCAATCCCCTCGGAACCTACGAAGACAGCTTTGGAGCGACGCGCTGGTTGTTAAGTGCCGCCATTGAGGGGCAATGGACATCGGGGCCCTGGACGTTTTCGCCGCGGGCCAGCCTGGGGTATTTTAGTGAAACGAGTGACGCCTATCGTGACGCATTGGGCATTGCCATTCCCTCGATTGCGACGGGCGTCGGTCAAATTGCCATCGGTCCTGCCGTCTCCTATCGCTTCGTGGCGCCGGGCGAAATTGTGGTCGACCTGGGACTTGGGCTCGAAGGGGTCGCCGAATTCGGCTCGAACCTGCTGTTTGAAAATGGTCAGGCTCGCCTCGAAGCCAGTATTGATGCCGGCATGCCCAGCGGCGCTGACATTGGGCTAACCATCGGCCTTGGCGGCATCGGCAATGCTAACAGAGGCATCATCAGCATTTCTGGGAGGGTCTTCGTGCCGATGAATTAGCATCCTAGTCTAATCACCTGAATCTAAAGTTCACGGCACAGTGTTTTCGGTTACAAATACCTGCATGTGGCCATCGACGATGCCTCTCGCCTGGCCTATGTGGAACTGCTCCCCAGCCTGGGGCAGGAGGATGCCACGGGCTTCCTGAACCGGGCGCTGGCCTGGTACGCGCGACTGGGCGCCAAAGTCGAGCGGGTGATGACCGACAATGGCTCAGCCCATCGCTCCAAGCTGTTCGCCCAGGCGCTGCAGCAAGCCAATGCCCGTCACATCCGAACCCGGCCCTATACACCGCGCACCAACGGTAAGGCGGAACGCTTCATCCAGACATCGCTGCGGGAATGGGCTTATGCCAGACCATACACATCATCGGTGGAACGCGCCCAGGCAATCAAGCCATGGGCCGATACCTACAATCTCAAAAGACCCCACGCCGATCGGTGGCATCACCTCAATCCAAAAACTGAACAACCTCCTTGGAAGGCAGGCTGCTCCCAGAACCAATGACTGGCACCGGCCTCGCGGAACTGGTAAAGTCCACTGGTCTGCTCATGAGGACCGGGCAGAGTGATACGTTTCTGCATCACTGGCAGCGCGATAGTGCCCGGCATGTGGGTACTCCGATCACATCGGTAAGACTTTAATCATCCGGTAGGAATCCAGGCATAGCGGTCCTCATGGGGCGCGTATCAACCTGAGCATCATCAATATGCTGGACTTCGAAACCAACATAGCAACACAGGCTGAGCACAGCCGCGATCGTCGGCGCAAGGTCGCGCTCTTCAATGCCGCCTCGTGGATCAATCCTGTTCGCAAATTATCGCTCTTTGGAGAGGCCTACCCCTTGTCGGATTGGCCTGTCGATGAGCTTGCTATTGTAGCCGCCCTGATCGCAGTCATCGGAATTGCCGGACTAATCGCGTTCTAGGCTCAGAGCGCCGACATTGACGGACCGGCAGAGCCCGAAGACTCTGCCGACTTACCCGTTTCGGCATGGTTACCGAGGGGCCGGCAACACACGCCGGCGACCCTTAAAGGGAAGAAACCCTCAGGCCCGCCGCAAGCAAGACCTTTTCACTTACAGGCAGTCCGCGCAACGTGGACGGCAGACTCGTTCCCAATGTCCACCGATGCTGATCATCCCGAGCCTGCGTTGCGGTCATCCGTCCAAGCTGCCCCAGTCGAGGTTCCATAGATACCGGTCGCCGCTTACTACGAGTTCGGTGTCATTTCGGCTGCCATACGGAAGGCTGTGGCAAGGCTCTATCGAGCGGCTGGCAATGGCATCGTCGAAAACCTTGCAGCCATCAGTGTAGCCCACTCACAGGGCCCGTCACGTTGCCACTGGGCGTCCCGTGGGGACGCCTCCACTCGTGGACCTTCAGCACGGCCTCGGAAAAGGCAGAAGGCGACTCCTGAGGGAGATTGTGGCCGGCGGCAACCTGTCGGTGTTCATGCAATGCGGAGAACATTTTCGCATGGTCCGCCGTACCGCCGGGCTTCAGCGGATTCCGCATTCCGTCCAAGGTCACCGCCGGAACTGTGATAGGCGGGCGGGCGGCTAGGCGTAGCTCAAGATCGACCAACGAGGGATCTCCCTGTGTCAGACCGAATGCCCAGCGGTAGTGGTGGACCACCACATTAACGAAATCGGGAGTGTCGAAAGAGGCAGCTGTCCGACGGAAGGTCGCTTCATCGAATTTCCAGCCAGGCGACCATTGCTCCCAGAGCATGCGGCAGATCTCGCCTCGATCACGGACAAGGGCCGCGCGCCCGCGCTCCGTTTGGAAGAGGTGCTGATACCAAAGCCACAGTGCGATGCGACGGATTACCAGGCGATGGCGACGAAATGACGATGATGATGATCCGCCGCCCTGCCCCGCTACTGCCCGCGTTCCCCGTCTGCCGTTAAATCCTGCAGGCGATGCTGCAGTCGCTGCAGCCTAGCCTGACGAGCTGGTCAAATGGCCACACTGCCGATGGAGCCTTTCATGGGCGGCTTCGGCCGCCCATGGCGTGGCAGGCGCTCAGTCGTTCAATTCATTCGGATGAGGCAAGGTTTTGCCATCCGGGCGATCAAGTCCAGCAATCGCGGACATATCGTTTTCTGTCAGATCGAAGTCCCAGACGTTGAAGTTCTCAACAGCGCGTTCGAGCTTGCTCGATTTTGGCAAGACCACAAGATCGAGCTGGAGGTGCCAGCGAATAATCACCTGCGCTGGAGATTTTCCCAGCCGCCTGGCAATGCCGGCGATGACCGGGTTTTCCAACAATGCCGTGCCTTTTCCACCGAGAGGGCTATAGCTTTCGGTCACGATGCCATGCTGGTTGTGCCAATCGCGGCTGGCACCCTGCTGGAAACTGGGATGGAGCTCAATCTGATTAACGGCGGGGGTGACGCCGGTTTCGCCAATGATTCGCTCAAGATGTTCCGGCAGGAAGTTCGACACGCCAATTGAGCGTATGCGACCTTGCTGCTGCAACTCGATGAAGGCTTTCCATGTCGCTACGTACTGGTCGCGCGCCGGGGCCGGCCAATGAACCAGGAACAGGTCCAACTGGTCCAATCCCAGCTTGCTCATCGTCTGGTCGAACGCCCGTAAAGTGCTGTCGTATCCCTGCAGGCTGGTCTGCAATTTTGAAGTCACCCAGATGTCGCGGCGACGCACCTTGGTATTCTTCAAGCCCTGCCCCACGCCCCCTTCGTTCTGGTAGGCCTGAGCGGTATCGATATGACGGTAACCGGCATCGATGGCCTCAGCGATCAGTTTCGGTGCTTCGGCATCTGCTAGACGCCATACGCCCAGCCCAAGCCGGGGGATGGTGTTACCGTCATTGAGGGTTATGTGGGGTGAAAGTGTCACTGTCGTCTCCTTGGCGTTTGAACGTCAACGAACATCGAAACAAATGGCTGCGACATGCAGCCGGCAGATGTCCGGGCGATCCTAAAGGTCGGGCCATGGCTCACCTTCGTGCTGCGCGAGGCGCTCTACGGGCTCGATCTCATCTCGGGGGAGATGACCGGGAAAAGTGGCCTCAAAGCCGGCATGGAAGCGCTCATGCAACCCGAACATTGGCAGCACTACTATCCTGGTGACACCGTGGAACAGCGACTGCAACGGCACTACAGCTACCCGGACCGTATTCGGTATTATTGGGCAATGCGCCGCAGGGCCTCTTTCAGTGAACACTTCTGCCTTTAACGGGTCAGATCTAGGCAGCAAATCAACAGATTGCCTATGCGGTTTCTGGCGACGCCCTTGGCCGCTGAGAGCGGCCGCATGCACGCGACGTCAAGTTAGCCAGCTATGATGCCGCCGATGGCCAGCATGGCGAGGGTCACCCCCATTGAATAGGCCAGCAGCAGCGCGAATGGCGGTGTCCATTCCGCCTTGAGGGCGCGGCCGAGGAAGATCAGCAGGATGGGCAACCAGTCCAGCGCATAACGCTGGGCGCTGTACTGCGAAAAACCATTGGAGTGATACAGCAGCGTCAAACCCATGACGAGCCCGCAGGTGCCCAGGCCGAACCAAAAGGCGCGATCCCATTTGCCCAGGAAGGCCAACAGGATGACCGGCGTCACCAGAAAAAGCGAGGCACCATTGGCGTCAAAGCCCGCCATTTCGGTCATGTAGCGGCCGGCAAAGTCCACGTGCGGACCGGCAACGAACATATAGATGGCATTGAACAGGAAGTAATCCGGCGAGAATATCCCAAGCTCGCGCACCCGCAGACGCAGGAAGAAGCCGCCGCTATCGGCGACATCCCATTCGACCGGAAAGATGTAGGAATAGCCGGTTTCGAGCGGCGAGCCGAAGCGGGCATAATTGTACGCGAAGTAGATGAGGATCGCGATTATCGGGAAGGCCGCGAGCGAGAGGGCGCGCTTGATGGCCGCACGATCGATGCTGTACCAGGCCGTGTTTGCCTCCAGCAGCAACACATAGAGCAGCGGCAGGTAGAGGATGGTCATCTGCCGGCAAAGGAAGGCCATGCCGATGAAAAGACCGGCCAAAAGGGCATTGCGGCGCACCAGCGCGCTATAGAGGGCAGCGCTGGAAAACAGGAAGCCCCAGCTCTGCGCAAAGAACCAGACGCCGTCGCCGCGCAGCACCACAAAGGCGAGCGGCGTGGCAAAAAGGGTCAGCAAAACGAGCAGCGTGGCCTGATCGGGCCCAGCGGCTTCGCGGCGGAATATCTGCCACCATAGCCAGCCACTGCCGGCCAAGGTAAGTGCGCTTAATACGACGAAGAAGCGGAACTCGCTGCCAAACAAGGCAACGAAGGGCAAGGCTATGACACCGGGCAGCGGTGGGAAGATGATGTAAGTCAGTCCATTGAAAAGGGCGCAATCGGTATCAAAGCAATGGTCCGCATCGAACCGGCCATTGAGCCAGCCCTCGGCCAGCACGGCGTAAGAATTGGTGCCGGGCACTTCACGCAGAATGGCCAGGGCGAGTACTGCGAGAAAGGCCAGCACCAGGCCGCCCAGAATGGTTGTTATGGCAATGCGCTTTACGGTCACGGCTTAAAATTCCTGCGGCGGGATGGCATGCTTGTCAAATGACGGGCGAACCGGTCTATCCCGCTGGGCGGGACGCCAGGCGGAAAGTCAGTTGCTTGTGGCCGATGAAATTGATCACCGCGCCAACGGCGATGGCGGCGCCATGGGCAAGCCCTTCCCGCACAACATTTGGCCAGGGTGCAGCGGCCGGCATCTGCAGGAAAAGCGTGGTCAGGCCGAGCACAACCACCGCGCCGACAAGGTTGACTCCGATGAATGTCATGGTCTGCTCCATCAGCGGGCGGGTGGAGCCCGGGAAGACATATTTGCGATAGAGCGTAAAGCCCGCGCCCATGCCGATCATATAGGCCAGAATAACGGCTGCTCCCATCGGCATGGCCGCCGACAGCGGGAAACGCACAATCCAGTTGATCGCGGCCGCCGTGCCGCCAAGCAGCAGAAAACGGAAGACCTGATTGCTGGCGAGGCGTTGCAGTAGCGCGGGCATCATAACAGCCATCCGGCGAGGAAGGCCGCGCCCATTAACCCGCCCAGCGCGACGCTGATCTTGTCGCGGATGGCGAAGGCCACCGGATCGTCGTTGAGCTCTTCGCGATGACAGAGCAGCCAGATGCGCGACACCCACATGAACAGCGCCGCGGGGAAGACCCAGAGATAGACCGGGCTATTGTAGAAGCCGGCGCCGTAAACGTCGTTCATGATGTAGAGCACCATGATGGTGATGGCCGCCAAGGCCGTCGCCACGCCCATCGCCACTACCATGCTGGCATCCGTGCCGAGATAGCCGCGGCCATTGACCGCGAGCCGTCCTTTGGCAACACTTTTCTGGATTTCGGTCTGTCGCTTGGCAAAGGAAAGCGAGGTGAAGAGGAACATTGAAAACACCAGCAGCCAGGGCGAGGGCACCGCGCCCACGGCGGCAATGCCGATCCCCAGGCGCATGGTGAACAGGGCTGCCAGGGTAAAGGCGTCAACGATAGGCTGGCGCTTGATGTAGAATGAATAGAGTAGCGTGATGGCCATATAGGCGACGAGCAGACCCAGTGTGCCCGGACCGATTAGTGCTGCCAGTGCGAGGCCGCCAGCGATGAGACCGGCCGAAGCGGGAACGCCGTGCTTGATGCGCAGGGCGCCGGAGGCCAGCGGCCGATTACGCTTGGTCCAGTGCAGGCGATCATCGGTGAGGTCAAACAGATCGTTGAGCAGGTAAGTGCCCGAGGCCATCAGCGAGATGGAGACGAAAGCGCAAAAAGCGGACACCACGGCGACAGGGTCGGTAGCCATGCCTGACAAGATCAAGGGCACGAAGACCAAGCCATTCTTGGCCCATTGATGCACGCGCAGCGCTTTGAGCCAGCCGCGCAGGCCCAGTCTGGGGCGGAAGAATTCGGCTTCGACCGGCTTGCCCAGCGCACGCGCCTTGGTGGCGGTATCGTCCGATGCGCCAGAGAGCACAATTGATCGTGCCTTGTCCCACACTTCAAGGTCGGCGCGCCCGTCCCCGGCATAGGCGAAACCATCCGGGAAGCGTTCCACCAGCGCAGCGGCCTTAGTAGCGCCCTTGAGGTTGCGCTCGCCGTTGCTGCCTATGGTGAAATCGACGAAATCGAAGCGGCGGGCAAGGCGCAGCGCCAGCAATTCGTCGGCGGCGGTGGCCAGCCCAACCGAACGCCCCTTGTCATGTTCGGCACGGGCGAAGGCTACAAGTTCCTCATTGACCGGCAAGCTGTCCACATCGACGGGCACCTGCTCGCTCAGCTTGCGCTTGAGCGTGGCTTTCCCCTGCAAGGTCCACAGGACAAGATTGAACACACGCAGCGGATTGGCGCGGAAATAAGCCACCGCCGTCTCGTGCAGCAAATCGGTGAGGATCAGTGTGTCGTCAACATCGAGCACAAGAGGAAGAGCAACACCAGCTGTCTGCAGTCCAGTGGCGGATAGATTGGCAGCGGTCATGCCCAGCACCCAAGTTACGCGTTGCCGCCATAGCTACCAGCCACGCGCCAAGGCGCAATTAATGAGTTAAAATATTATGAATACCTAAAATTTTACTTTGTCGCGGCTTTCACAGTGATCACATTGCACGACCGTGTCATCAGAATTTCCAAGCGATTTCGGTAAGGTGAGGGAATTCATTGCCACAAGCCTTTCGACCACCACCAACCCGGACCCGACCGAGACGCTGTAAACCGTTTTTTGCACTGAACGAGCCATTCCCGAGCGCGTATTATGCGGGCCAAGGACACGCGGCACGTTCCCTCTCCGTAGCATACGGTTCCACTTCTTACGCTGGTGGGTCGGCAACGACCGAATCCACGCAATTCTGTTCATCCATGATCTAGGCACCATATATCCGTGCCCTAGGGCTTAAGATTATCACGCTTGCCAAATTACGTAATTTAGCTATTTTACGCCAAATACGGAAGAAAGGCTGGACCCGATGAAATTCTACACCCTGACAGATCTCAATCGCGCCTCTGGCGAAATTCTCGACACCGCCCTTGTCGAGCCTGTCACTCTCACCAAGCACGGCAAGGGCCGGCTGGTGGTGATGAACGCCGACCACTACCGCAAATTGACCGAACGCAGTGGGATTCAAGCATTTACCCTGCAGGATGCCCCTCCGGCCGTTATGGACGAGCTAATGACCGGTCTTGCCCAGCTACCGCAGAGCTAGGCCGGTGTTCAATGCCTGTGACGTTGTGCAGTTCAACTATCTTTGGGCGCGCCAAGCCGATGATGGGGAGGAATCCGGCAGGTATGCACGTCCGGTCTGCGTCGTCGTGAAGTCTACCGCTGCCTATCTCTTGTTTCCGATAACGATCGTGCCGCCGGCAGCGGATCAGCCCGCCGTGCTCATCCCAGACTTGGAGCGCCGCCGTGCAGGCCTCGACCTGCCATGCTGGCTCATCCCGACGGAGTTCAATCGCGTCCCGCTTGACGCTGCGTTCGATTTCGCCAGCGCCGAGGCGATGGGGACATTCAGCCCCGCGTTCATGCAGCAGATCGCGCAAGCCATACGTGCCTGTGCGCCGAACCGGAAGATCGACCGCGCGTAATAGGGCATCGAAAGCCGATCGGCGTGCGTTTTGCTCGGCAGGAACAGCGCTGAGTTCCACCATTGTCCATCAATCGCTGCGGGGTCTGAATTCTGGTCAGTTCATTGACGCCACGATATCCGCAAAATCGCTATGTCACCGAAGTCGAACATCGCAAGGCAACTCTCACGCCGTTCTCCTCACCCAACCAGTGGAGTTGTGCGTCGACTCCTGGTTGGGCATAGTTCACAAGCCGAACTGTTCGCGAGCCTGAAAGGGGCGTCATCTAATGAAGATCAGCCTCGATCACCTTCCCGAAAGCAAGCAGCGCAATGTGGCGCGCATCGTCGAGATCATCCACGAGGAGTTCGATGACGCGCTCAAGGAAGCCAAGTCAGAGGCCAAACGCCGTGGCCGCATTCTGAAGATCATCCTGTTTGGATCATACGCCAAGGGCACCTGGGTCGATGAGCCCCACACGATGAAGGGTTATCGCTCTGACTTCGATATTCTGGTGATCGTCAACGAGAGCCGTTTCGCGGGGTTTGAGTATTGGGATAGGGCGACGGACCGGCTAAACCGGGAGCCGACGATCGGTGCGCCGGTGGGCCTGATCGTGCACTCGGGTCGCGAAGTGAACAATGCCCTGCGCAATGCGCAGTACTTTTTCACGGACATTCGCAAAGAAGGGGTTGTTCTCTATGAGATGGATGACCGCGAGCTCGCCGAACCCGGAGTGCTCACCCCACAGCAGGAAGCGGACGTCGCAAAGGCACATTTCGATGAACGTTTTGAAGCGGCTGTGGAGTTCTTAGAATTGGCTTTGGTTGCGCTTGAGCGAAATTTTGTAAAACGATCAGCGTTCCAACTCCACCAATCAATAGAGCAAGCTTATGCCACCGTGCTGTTGGTGCTGACTAATTACAGTCCCCCATCACATAACCTCAAATTCCTGCGCATGCTCGCCGAGGATCGTGACCGTCGCCTCATTGAGGCCTGGCCGCGTGACCAGCACCGTCACAACGCCTGGTTCAATGTTCTCAATGAAGCCTACGTCAAAGCCCGCTATTCCAAGCACTATGAGATCAGCGAAGAAGCGCTGAAATGGCTCATGGAGTGCACCGAGCACCTGCACGCGCTTGTCCGGACGGTGTGTGAAGAACGTCTGGAAAGCTTAGAACAGGTTGCGATAGCCGAGCACTAGTCGCGTGATCCCAGACGCTGACTTAGCCGTGGCTCCATAGGGCAAGAGGAACTGTACTTTGTACGATTTGCAATTTAGCCACGTCGATATCGTAGTGGCTGATCTGGCCGCAGCAGTCGCCCAATACGAAGCTCTTTCCTTCTAAAGTGGTTTGGAACCGCCAGGGCTTCCATGTCGAATTTTGCACGATGTCAATGGCGATGAACGCGTTTTCTTAGTTCAACCAATTGAGGGCTCGCTTAAAGACGTTTTATCGAAGAGGGGCAGCGGCACGATCTATCGGATCTGTTACACGGTGCCAGATGTCTTGAGGGTCTACGATCAGCTCGTCGCCAATGGAGTTCAACCGGAGAATGAATGAGGCGAACCGATCAGGCGAGAGGATGTCGCGCCAGTGGGCAGAGTGGCCAGAATCTGGCTGCCACAAGCGATCGGCCACCTCTCGATCGAACTGTTGGAACGAGACGCTTTTGAAGAAAAAATGCGTATAGCGAAATCGGAAGCTACCCAATATAGGGCATAAAATATCAACCTGAGGCCACCTCGCGTTGAACCACTATCAAAACGTAATGGCTTCGTGGGCCAAGTCGGTGAGATTTGGAAGGCGTTGGATCGGGGCCGTGCCATTGTGCCGGCCAGCAAGCGGTGCAAGGTCTCGATTACGCGCCCGTGCGCTTCACCGAGGCCCTTGAGGCAAGCGGATTCCCGGGACCACTTTGAACATGGATTGCGGCATTGCCACCGGCGCGCTTATGCTCGCGATTCACAGGGGGCTTGGGTTGACGCCTAATCGCTTCAACGACTGCTTGCCTCGGAAATCCGAAAACTCGGGGAAACGAATTTTCGTGATAGTGTGTTGTATGGTCACATTGTTGGGCTATATGAAGCCCGTAATGATCGGAAAGTACCGATGAACCAGCGAATGAAACGACAGGCAGTTAGGGGCAAGCGGGTAGCGAAAGCTTTCGTCGCCGGCCTTGGCTCGCTTCTGTCTGTTTCGACGCCTCAAGCCAGCCACTATCACCCCGCGCCAAGTGCTCAGTCCGCCCTGCGTGGCGACTTTGCGCGCATCGGAAGGGACATGTACATAGTGGTCGAAAGAGAGCGTCAGAATGAGAAAACCAACCGCTAGGCGCCCAACCCCGCCCAAGCGGCCTCCCCCTGACCAGCAAGAAGTCGTTCACCCCAGCGGTAAGATTACCCACGTGGAAACTCAATGGGCGGGTCCCCTGCCGCCGCCTGCCATTCTCGATGGGTTCAACCATGTCGCTGAGAATGGGGCGGAACGCATTTTCAAGCAGTGGGAGACCGAATCCGAGCACCGCAGGATGATGGAGCGGAGGGACTTCACGTGGTCAGTTGCCGAAGGGAGGCGCTGCAGCACGCGACAGACGTCGCGATGGCATTCAGCCGAGCACAGGACGTACTCCCCAGCCTCTACGAAGAGGCCGGCGTGATCATCGATGCGGAGGGGAACGTGCGGGAGGAATGAACGCCTAGTCGATGGCGCGGTCCATACTTGGCGTGAACAACTACTTCGATGGCAACCGCCACGTAAGTCGGCTTCTGACAGGCAACTGTGGGGTGGGTAGCGGTCAGTCTGCTTTTGATCGCAACATGACGGAAAGCAGCCATTGGAGAGGCTCTCCGTCTGCACACTCGGCGCGGCGCATCTCATCTGGACCTTGTGTGACGGCGATCTCATCCGACAGGCCGATGGCGACATCGTGCGCTTTCGGATGAACTGGATGCTGTGGGTGGCGGTGGCACTCTTTGGCCTCTCCTTCCTTGGTCGGCCGTTGATCACGCCAGTGCTCGCCAAGGCGGACATCTGCTGGCATCATCGCGATGCTGAACAAGAGGGACCTGGATGGCCACGAGCCCTCGGCGAAATGCGCAAGCACTACCACAAGGCCCTGACCGCCAAGCTTCTTGGTGAGATCGCCAAGGATCTGACCGGCCACTCCATCGGCGACGTCGAAGCCGCTATCGAGGCGGCCTGACATCTTCTGACGCTAGAGGAATGTGACCGTCACCCCAGGTCCCACCATGGCGGCCAATTCTTCCGCGTCCCAATTGGTCAGACGAATACAGCCATGAGAGCCGGTCTTGTCAATCAGGGCCGGCTCTGGGGTTCCATGAATGCCGTAGGTAGGCTTGGAAAGCGCAATCCACATTGAGCCGACAGGTCCATTAGGTCCGGGCGGGATCGTCAGGACCTCGGCGTTTTCGCCCTGCTGGAAGTTGATTGCCGGATTGTAGGTGTAGTTAGGCATCGGCGTTGCCTGCCCAACAGTGTACACCCCGGTGGGGGACGGGTTGTCTTCGCTGCCGATTGTTGCCGGATAGGCCGCGAGCAATCGTCCAGCCTCGTCATAGGCCCGCACCTGGCGCAAAGTCTTGTCCGCCACGATCTGAGCTGCCTGCCCGACCTGGTTGGTACCGGTCATCGCGATGAAAACCGTCTCCCCTGCGTGAAACGTAGCGGAGGGGTTTAGCGCAGCCAGAAAATCCACATCCATGTGGAAACGTTCGGCGACCATCTCCCGAACGCTCTCATAGCCGAGAAATGTCAGCGTTGCCATTTCGGCATAGTCCGAAGGTATGGCAGGCACCACCGCAGCCTCATCGTCCGCTGTTACTTGATAGGCCCCGATGACCTGTGCGCCTGTCTCAAGCACCGCCAGCACTTCTGGATTGAGATTGCCGTCGATCGCAAGGCCGTACATGAACTGAAATGCCATGATGGCCTTGCGGACATTGTCGCCGTCGAAGCCATCAATGACGCCGGGTGAGATACCATGCTGATCCAGCAATATCTGCAAACGGGCGACTGAAGCACTAGGCAGGATGGGCGCGGCTTCGGTCCCATCCGCGATTTCTGGTGTTGTCTCGATAAAAAGGCGCCTTTGTAGCCCCACGTCCAAGCCCAGCTGCGCTCCATTGATGACGTCAGCAGTGAGCTCCCCAGCTGCAGGCATGCTCTGCGCCATAACCGTCACTGGCTGAAGCAAAGCCAGCAGGGTAAACGCGATTTTTAGATGCTGGGTCATTCTGGCTCCAAGCCATGGAAAGGTGATTGTATGGCAGAACGCATGAAAACTTCCCCGACGGGTCGGGGAAGTTTGTGGAAGGTAGTCCGTTGACGTGCGATAGCGCCGTCGTCAGGAGGCGGGAGCATCGTCAGTTATGCGGCTGAACGAGAGGGTCTGGCATAGCACCACCACTCTGCAACCCTCGATCTCGATCGTATCCGCGGCCACCTGAGTAATGGTGCTCTCCGCCTCGCTGCCGTCGAACATGACAGTGCCCTTCCATTCGTTGGCGGCTGTCTGGTCCGCCTGCATGATCTGCTTGTTCACAAAGGCCAGGTTGCCTTCGGTCCGAGATTCACCCTGAACTTCGAGCAGTGTCGCACACAACTGCGTGCCCTCTCCACAGAGCGAGAACTGCAGTGTCGTTCCAAAGGAGTCGCGCCAAGTGCCGTCTGGCACAGCCTCTTGGGCTACGGCACCAGAGGAAAGAAGGGCGAAGGCGGAGAAAGCGAGAATGGCACGCATTGGTCACCTGTAGGTAGACAACAAAAAGCCCGGCCAACGGAGCGCTGACCGGGTTGCTGGATTGTTAAACGTGTAGGCCCAACGTGGGATGAGCCTAGTGGTTGCACGCCAGACGAAAACAAGTGGTCCGCACCGGACCACCAGAGGCGCTCGGCCGCAGCATTGGCTTCATCCCATCGAGGTATCCGGGGTCCCCTTAAGGATACACAGTTCGGCCTTGAGCCTCGGCGATAGGTCGGGCCCGGCCGGTCGCTCAGTTTCTACTGCCGCTCGGCGACAACACGGGCTTCAACGGCTTGGAGTATCTGCCCCTGATGACATCTGGCTGGTAGACGTCCGAGGCATCCCTGAGTCTGGAACACAATGGCCCCGCCGAGGACCGCTTCAGCGGTTGCGATTACGGCCTTCAAGGACCATGGCACGCACCGCGTCCGCAATGGTTGCCGGATCGTAGGGCTTGATGAAGAACCGTGCATCGGGCACGTCAGTCGGCATCTGTCGCAGCTGGCCCGACACGACGACGATCTCGACCAATGGGAAATTTCCGCGAGCCTGCGACGCTAGGCGCAGGCCGTCCAGGCCGGCTCCCAAGTCTACATCGGTGAGGAGACAATCCACCCCTAGTTCAGCGTCCAAGGTTTGCAGAGCCTCTTCAGAGGTTGGCGCTTCGTGAACCTTGAAGCCCTCGTCGTGCAGGGCATCCACGATGTTTATGCGGGTGATCGCGTCGTCCTCGACAACGAGAACGACAATCGGGCCAGTCATTTGGGAAATCTCTCAGGTGCGTTTGGCACCTGAGTTGTCCCTGGCAACCATTCGTTGGATGCCGGAGTTGAGTGAGCGGCGTCGTATGCACTTCGCAACGCCGCGCGGAAAGACCCATTATGCATGACTATCCGGCCGACGCAGACATCGTCTCGCAAATCGAAACCGTGCGCACAGCGCTTCCCACCTGGGTTGTCAGCACTGTCGAATTGGTCGAGCTGGCAGAGAATGCTGAACGGGCTGCCGTTCACTCCAATCCCGAAACGCTCGATCGCTCTCGCCAGCTGATCGTCGAGGTTGCAGAATGGCAGCAGAAGCTCGCCGAATGGCAGGTGCTGGACCTGAGCCCTCGGCTCAAGGCCGAACTGCGCATCCTCAAGGCCACGCTCGACGCGTCAATGGATGAGGCGAACCGTGCTGCAGGCGAACTTCATCTGTTCGACTAGGCGCATCTGCCTCAGACCGCGAGGCGTTCCGGATTAATCTTGAGCGTGACGACGAGGCCATCCTCAGCCCAATCGTACTGGATTGAACCGCGCAGGGCGCTGGTGATACTGCGCTCGACAAGCCGGGTGCCATAACCGGCGGGCGCGGTGGACTGCACGACCGGTGGGCCGCCGGTCCAAACGACCGTGACAGCATCGTCCCTGGCGGAACAGGACACATCGACCAAACCCGTCGGCAGGGATAGAGCTCCGTATTTCAACGAGTTTGTGGCAAGCTCGTGGACGATCAATGCCAGTGTCGTCGTTGCCATTTCGCCCACCACCATGCGCGGCACTGAAACCCGAATGCGCCCGCTGAAGGCGCCCAAGTCGTCATAGGACGCCAGGAGGACCGAGAGCAGGTCACCCAGCAAAGCCGCCGCCACCGTCGTTTGACCAGGCAGTGGCCCGCCCGGTGGTCAGATTGTGGTCAGTGTTCACGCTCTAGGGGATATGCGGCGTGATCGTAGAGCGCCTGGATGGTGCCGCCTTCAAAGCGCTGCTCGTTAACCTCAAGGTAGGATCCCGCTCGAGCTGCAACTGGCAGCTCTTCGATGACGAACTGTACGGCCTCGGCGGCCGTTCTGAAGCGCCGATACTGGGTCTGGTTGGTCTTGGCATAGCGACGGCTAGCAAAGAGTTCCGCTCGGGCGCCGAAATTGAAGTTTTCCATGATATTCGATCCTTGGGTGGCCAAAAAGCCACGCGCCCGAGATAGGGCGCGCGGCCGATGACGGACTGGAAGTTGAAGAATTCGCCGCGCGGGCGCGATCGGTGCCTCGACCAGTGGGAGGCAAACCGGGCCAAGAGGCCCGGTAAAGATGCTAGACTAGAGTCAGGTTGGTTGCCGAAACCTTGCCATCGCGGCCGGTCTCAAGTTCATAAGTGACCTTGTCGTTCTCGTAGAGGCCGTTCAGGCCCGAACGCTCAACCGCGGAGATATGGACGAAAGCGTCCTTGTCGCCGCCTTCAGGGGAGATGAAACCAAAACCCTTGGTCGTGTTGAAGAACTTGACGGTGCCGTTGATCATTTGAATAGTCCTGTAATGTAGCCCGGAGCTGAAGCGAGCGGGCAGATTGTCCAAAGGCAAGACGCCAATGGATTCTAAACGTTCGCAAAATAAGGAGGTAGCCAGGGGCCGAAAACCGGCAGAACAGGCAGCCAACGATGGCTGAAAACGTGAGGCACTTATTTCATTTATTTGGGGACAAGTAAAGGAAGTTCCACCCGTGCCGAACACTATTCGGCGACGAATAGGCCATCTACGCAATTCAGGACGTGAGTATGCTCGCCAAAGGATCCACCTCGTTACCGGGTGAGGCCTCCTCCCAAACGCCCACCAGCCGGCGAGGAACCATCTAAGCCACCCGGACAGGCGCAGTCCCCAAGGCAAGCGTCCGGGAACCATTGAACGGCAGGTGGGTTGAGCTTGGTTGACGAACCGTAGGTTGATGTCACGCAGGGGCGGCGGATGAGCAATGTTGGGCTAATGAGGGACAGTTTCGAAGTCCCTAGGCGGGAAATATCTTCAGAAGATTACGAGGACTTTTTTGAGAATGGTGCTCTTCCCCTGCATTTGGTGGGGAGCGATGGGTCCATCCTGCGCGCCAATCGAGCAGAGCTAGATCTGCTCGGTTACACGGCCGAGGAGTACATTGGTCGGCAGATTTCCGAGTTCCATGCAGATTCCGAGACGATAGCCGAAATACTGGACCGGCTCGCCGCGGGGGAAAAGCTGGTCCGCTTTCCGGCGCGTCTGCGGGCCAAGGACGGCTCTATCAAGCATGTCGAGATCACCTCCAGCGCGCAGTTTCGCGATGGGCAGTTCCTCAACACGCGTTGCTTTACGAGTGACGTCACAGAGATCGTGGAGGTCAGACGGCAATTGGCCCGCAAAGACGAGGAAATGCATCAGATCCTCGAGGCGCTTCCGGCAGCTGTCTACACCACCGACGCACAGGGCAAGATCACCTACTACAACAAGGCTGCTGCCGAGCTTGCCGGTCGAGAGCCCGTCATTGGTGTGGATGAGTGGTGCGTCACTTTCCGCCTGTTTACGGGCGACGGGCAGCCCCTTCCCCATGATGAATGCCCGATGGCGATCGCTTTGAAGGAGAATCGGCCGATCCGCGGCGTGGAAGCCATGGCGCAGCGACCCGACGGTACCATGTTCCCGTTCCTGCCCTTTCCCACACCGATGCGGAACGAGCGTGGTGAACTTGTGGGCGCGGTGAATATGTTGGTGGATATCAGCGACCGGAAGCTGGCGGAAACGAACCAGAAGCTTTTGCTCGATGAACTCAATCACCGCGTCAAAAACAACATGGCCATGCTCTATTCGTTGATCCGTTCGGCTGAACGGGAAAGCAAGAGTACCGAGGCTCGCGCCGTTCTGGGGAATGCTGCTCAGCGCGTAGGGGCGATGGCCGCTGCCCAGCAGACCCTCTACACCGAGCATAGCCGGTCTGGAGTGGACGCTCGCGATTTCGTCGATGCCGTATGCAAGAGCGCTAGCCAAGCGTTTTCCGACAAGGTCACACTTAACATCGACGTTGCCGCCAAGTTCTTGCCGAATGACGCAACCATGCCGTTGGCCCTAATCATCAATGAACTCCTGACCAACGCGGCAAAGCACGGCTGCGACCATGCCGGAAGCTGTCAGATTTGGGTTTCGCTTGCCCGGACCGACGGGGACTTTGTTCTCCGCGTGCGGGATGACGGTCCGGGCTTTAACTTTGCGGACACCGGACGGCGTTCGTCAGGCACGGGGCTGGTGTCTGGGCTTGTGCGCCAGCTACGAGGATCGTTTTCGGTCGCTCCGGGGGCCGGAGCGGAATGCACGGTTAGATTCGCGGACCGGCAGTCAGACTGAAAGTAGCGACTTGATGACCTGGCTTGCAATTGGCGACAAACCTGCCCGCATTAATCGAGAACCTGCCGCCATAAACAGGCCAGTTCCAAGCCCTACAGGAACGCTCCGGATACTCATTGTGGAGGATGAATTCCTGATCGCTCTTGAGCTGGAAAATCGTCTCCTCGATGCAGGATTTGAGGTCGTCGGCATCGCTGCTACCGCCGAGGAGGCACTATCGTTAGCAGCATCCGAACTCCCAGATCTCGCCATTACAGATATCAGGCTCGCGGGTCGAAAGGATGGTGTTGATACAGCCATAGAGCTTTTCACCACCCTCCGCCTGCGTTCAATCTTTTCGTCTGCCCATGCCAACGATACCGAAACTCGGAATCGAGCCGCCCCAGCTTATCCTATTGGGTGGTTGCAGAAGCCCTATCCCGCCAACGTCTTAGTGAGGATGATCAGAAGCTACCTGATGGATGGGTAACTGCGTTGCTTTCGCGGCCGTCGTCGCTCTGGCGCCAACTCTGTTCCGACCCACTCAGAGCGAGGAGCGAACGGAGCCTGGGCTTGATGACGTCTCTATTGCCGACGAGCCAGTTGCCCAACCACCTCATAATGTATGCTCAATCTCTATGACCTGCCGAGCCAAACAAAACCATCCCACCAGGTACGATGTCGGATTGGACGTGGACTAGACCCGGAGCCTACCAGAGCGGCGAGTGAGCGACAGGGCAGCTTTTGGAATTTCGCACGCACATGAGTGCTTGAAGAACGGCAATGAAGTTGGAAACTGCCGCCGTTCCAAACCGCATATTATGCACGCGGGCCATTTTGTTGGCCATGGCCACGCTCGCAACACGCGCCGGCTTTCGGGCAAGCAATGCCAGACGGTAGGGATCGGCCGCCTCGGGCTTGTACCTGGCCCGGCGGACCAGAGAGGTCGCGCCGATCACCAAGAGCTTCCTCAATACCGATCACCCATCTTGGTGATGCGACCGAGGCGGTCATTCAGCGACCTTACGGAATTGTGGCCGCCTCCTGGCCCCCGAAACGAAGCACCAGGTCGTCGGCTGCGGCAACCAGACGCGCCACGTCCTTATCGGTGAAGGTGCGCGGATCGTAATCGAGCAGTACCAGGGCCCCGACGCATTCTCCATCCGGCAGGATCAGTGGGGCGCCTGCATAGAGGTCGATGCCGTTGGTCTGAAGATAGGCATTCTCGCCAACCAGCGGATGAGGTGCACCGGACAACACAACCAGCGGCTGGCGGGTCTCCGCCACGATACTGGTGAGGCCATAGGCGTCAACGTCTTCGAGGTGCCGCTCGTCGGTCAACAGGTTTATGGCCGCGACTGGGATGTCGAAATCGTCGGCGATCTGCTGGATGGCTCGACCCAGCTCATCGTTGCCGCGACCCGCGCCTAGGAACGGCATCCTCTTGTGCACCCGGGCGCGATCGACCTGCTGCTCGCGCATGTCACGAAGCAGCGCGCCCTCTACCACGTCCTCCACAGTACGGAAAATGGCATCGACATGCAGCGTCTCGTGCGTCTCGCCGCCGCTTGCTTCATTGAGCGCGCAGACCAGAATGCGGACATCGGGCGCCATGCGGCCCAGGCGACGTGACACGTATCGTGCCTGAGCGCGGATGTCGGTGCCCATGAAGACCAGCACTATAACCTCTACCCCATCTGTGTCGAGGCGGCCGATGGCTTCCTGACGAATGGCAAGAGGCGGAAGGACACGACATTGCAGTTCCTCCTCGGCCAGCCGGTGCGCCACCAGCATTGCGGCGCACTCATCGATTTCGGTGCGACCGCCGATCAGCAGCAGCTTGCTCTGTTCGGGCCATTTGATGGGGGCGACCTCATTGATCACGGCCTCGAAGGACTGCACCAACTGGCGGCGCTGGGGCAAGGCTTCGGCCCGGTCCGACAATTCGCTGTGGGCCAACGAAAGCGACGGCATCATTACCTCGTTCAGGAAACGGCCGGCACCATGGTCCTCTACATAGTCCTCAGCAATGTCGATGGCACCCTCCGCATCACCCTTCATCATTCGCTGGTAGAGGCGCTCGGCGGAGGTGAGGACAGGCTCGCTGCCCAAGAGGGTTTCAAAGAACTGAAATTGCGGTAGGTGACGCCCAATGACCACGAGGCACACCGTCATCGGGGTAGCGAGGATCAGTCCGACCGGCCCCCATAGCGTAGCCCAGAACATAGCTGAGAGCAGGATGGCGATGGGTGATACGCCGGTGCTTGATCCATAGAGGCGCGGTTCGATGACATTGGCCGTAGTCAAATCAAGCAGCAGAAAAAGGCCGACGGATAGCAGCAGCATATTCCAGCCAGGATCAACGGCAAAGGCCAGAAGGAACGGCACCACTGCAATGATCAATGCGCCGACAAAGGGAATGTAGCGAAAAAGGATGATCAGAAGTCCCCAGAGCACCGCGCTGGGAACCCCTATCAGCCACAGACCAACGCCGAATATGATGCCGTAAGTAATGTTGACGCCAAGTTGGATCAGCAGGTAGCGCCCGACCCGATGGCTGGCATCAGCAATGGCAATATTCGTCTTGGAATACCGGCCGGCGCTGACCAAGCGGATAAAGCGTTCCTGCAGGTCGCCCCGGCCCAAGAGCAGGAAGATCAGGAATACTACAACAATGGCGACGGTCGCCACCGGCCCGACGATCGAACCAAGTACGGAGCCGATGATTCCGACCGGGCCGATCTGGTTGGAAATGGTCACCGGAATAGGCTCGCCGGGCCGACGTGGCGCGTCGGCGTCATTGCCTGAGGTCTGCTCGGCGACGCTGGAAATGACGCTATTGATCTGCTCGAAAAGGGTGTTTTCACCAAACTGGGCCTGGAGACCTGCGACCTTGGTCAAGATGATCTGCTGGTAACCGGGCAGTTCCTGCGTGAGATTGACGATCTGGGTACCGGCGACATAGGCGAAGAACCCCAGTGCCGCGAGCGCGAGCGCCACAGCGACAATGACCGCAAGTGGATCGGGCAGGTGCAGCCGGCGATTAAGCGAAGTGACGAGGGGTGTCAGGGCAAAAGCCAGCAGTGTGGCAAGCACCAAAGGCACAAGTATCCCAGCGCCTAAGTAGAGCAGCGACGCGATCAGGGCAAAGGTGGCAACCCCTTGGAAGACCGATATCTTCGCACTGGCGGTGCCCGCGTCGTGCTGTTGATCTGACAATGTTGATACTCCATCGTGGCAACGCCCCGCTCCACGATACGTTCCAGCCGCGCAGTGCAGACACTAAACACGGGGCAGGCCACAAATGCACTTCAGGGACTCAACGATGCCCGGGATTGGTCATTGCCAACAGGCCAAGGCCTGGACCAACGACGTTCAGATCAGCGGCGCCCAAGGGAGGCGCTCTCTTGTAACCGCCCGACGCCGGGGTAGTGCCGACACCTGCGGTTTGATATCCTTCCCTTTTCAGAAGGACTAAGTACCGGATGTCACTTTTTGCGGTGAGCTTCGTGCTTGAAGACGGTGCCGACTATGCCGCCCGCCACGCCGCACTGGTAGTAGCGATCGAGACCGCGGCAGTCGGTGAGGTGTGGTGCGAAACCACGTCGTTCTACCTGTTAACCTCAACATTGAATTCACCAGGGCTCAGAGAGGCAATAGCCGGAGGGGCCGACCTTCAGAAGGGCGACACCTTGGTGGTCTTGAACATTAGCCAGACGCGGGGACATGCATCCAGGGGCGTTGCTGACAAGGCTCTATTCAAGAGGTTGATGGAACAAAGGCACTAGTCCGACCCTTGTTGTCTTGTACCAGCGGCGCAATGGTTGCTGATCTTGTCGTCAGCGGAGGCACAGCGCCATGATAGTCGTCCATATGGTAGAGGACCACGCCGGCAACGAACTGAGCCGCGAAGAACTCACTGTCGCGGCTAATAACGAACGACAGTTCGAGGCATGGCTCGACGATGCTCGCGCCGGCTTTGCCGCGTCCGGAGTGGATCTGCCTCACAAGGAGCGGTACTGGGCCCGTACGGCCCAGGTGCCACAGCTCACCCACTATTGGTGGGCAGCTAGCCCATTCGATCAATGGACATGACGAGGGGTTTGGAGGGCGGCGTGGCCGGCCCGAAGTATCCTTGACTTCGACGATACTCGAACTGGATAGATCGGTGCCGGGCAGTGTAGCAGCTCGGCAGGCCTGGCCTTCGCCAGCTAACGTCGGAGGCGGCCCTTAGGTCGCCACTAGCGTTTGATGTTCAAGCTTACTGAGCTGCCGGAGCCGCCGCCTGGTCTGGTGCTCTACTGCTTGGCTGCTTGGCCGGTTGTGCGCTTGGGTTGGCATTAGCGGCGTCGGAATATCCGTAGGGGAGTCGACACCTGCCAGGCAGAAACGCGCCCCATTTCGGCTGTTTGACGAACGTTCGCACTTCCTCAATGCGGACATCAGGGTTCGACACACGAGTAGTTGGGGGAACGGAAAGGCTGCTTTCCGGTCGGCTGGCTGGAAAGCGGCCCTTTATTCGCCAGGCCATGCCTTCAACACACGCACGCCTTCCGGTTCAGCTCCGGGCCAGAGCTGAACTACGTATTGATCATCTCCTTCAAGACCATCTTCACTGAGCGTGTCGAGACCGGAAAAGCTGGCACGCACGCCAAGCGGCCCTGCTTTCACCGAAAGTCGCGGAGCGGTGGCGTCGTAGTCCGTCAGGCCAGCCAGCACGAGTTGGCCTGAGGGACAATCGAAATGAGCCTCGACAATGTGTTGGTAGGCATTGAGATCGAGAGCGGGTCGTATGTCGTGCCATTCAACGCGGATCGGCACGGTCATATTGCGCGCTGTGTGGAGAATGACCGCATACGACCCGGCCATGAGACGTCGGGCGATCGCCTCATCGGTGTAGACGTCGGGTAATTCAGGATGGGCTTCGTCGCCCAGGTATATTTGGAAATAGTCGGCCAAGAGATTGCCGTCATACAGAACTTTAGACATAGCTGCCCGAGCAGCCAGAGGAGCTGTCATCCCAAGGACCCCCATCGCGAGCAAGGTGCGTCGGTTCAAAAGCATGCTTCGTCTCGCGTCAATTTGATTTCTGCCAAATGCTCCCATGAGTAGGTTGTCGCAAATTCCCGAAATCAGCGACAGGTATGATCCAAGACCGCACCGGCATACAAGGTCCGCTTCAAGCGTCCTTGCATCCTGCCACGAACGGCAGAGATGGGGTCGGGTGCGGCCGGAGTGGGATGGATTGCAGTCCGTCTGCTTTTTCAGAATTGTCCCGGCAATTGTTCCGGATGAGGGCTAAGCGTCATGACCTACTCACCTATCATCCTACTTCATGCGCCGCTTCACACCTCTCCGAAGTTGGCCAACTTTGTTGCGGATTGCATCAGCAGTAACGTGCGGCTGATCTGCGTACTGGGGCCGGACTGCGAGCGAGTTCACGACGTGATAGACGAGATTATTGTTGGCGATGGCTCCGGCGCAGAAGGTCAAGACATTACGACCACTTGGCATACCGATGAGACGGTCGCGGAGGTAAGAGAATTCGCACGTCAGTTTGCAGCGGGGAGCAGATTTCCGAACGCGGTCCAAGAGATAACCCTATAGCTTGATCTAGCTGCGGCGGCTTTCAGGTGGTTTCGCGAGACGTTTGAATGACCGCAATGGGGTCGTCACCGAACCGGTCGTATCCCGGGCATGAAGACGACGTGCCAGATGGCACGCCGCCTATTGCTAATCGAGCTGTCAGGGTCGGAGCCGTTTGGGCGTGCGGCTGAGCAGGGTAACTTCCCTAATGCTTGCGGCATTGAGCAGGCGCATAAGGATGCGGCCTAATCCCACTCCCATTCCGCCGTGCGGCGGGCAGCCGAAGCGAAAGAAATCAAGATAGTCGGAAAGGGACTCTAGCCGCATCCCGCGTTCTTCAGCCTGGGCCACAAGGCGGTCGTGGCGATGTTCGCGCTGCGCGCCGGTAGTGATCTCAAGGCCGCGCCAGAGCAAGTCGAAGCCTTTGGTGAGGTTTGGCCGATCCTCGTGACGCATGTGGTAGAAGGCGCGGCCGCTGGCCGGATAGTCGGTGATGAAGACGAACTCGTGGCCCGTCTCAGTGGCAATGTGTTCGCACAGCATACGCTCGCCTTCCGCATCCAGGTCATCTTCACGGGTGGAGACATGGCCGAGCCGAGCGAGGATTTCGCTGGTCTCGGCAAATGTGACCCGCGGGAAGGGCAGCATCGGCGGAGTGATCTTTTATGCCAAAAAGCGCCTCGATCTCTGCCCCATGAACTTCGGCCACCACGCCGATAGCATGAGCCAGCCATCGCTCCTCGAACTCCATCAATTGATGATGGTCCTTGATCCAACCAATTTCCATGTCGATGGAGGTGAACTCGGTTTCGTGTCGCGACGTGAATGATGGCTCGGCGCGGAACACGGGACCGATCTCAAAGACCTTCTCCATGCCGCCAGCGATGGCCATCTGCTTATAGAATTGCGGCGACTGAGCCAGGAAGGCCGTTGTATCGAAGTAGCTGACTGCGAAAACCTCCGAGCCTGACTCGCTAGCCGTCCCCATCAGCTTGGGTGAGTGGATTTCGCGAAAGCCGTGCTGCTTCCAGAATGCGCGCATCGCCTCTTCCAGCGTGGTTTGCACGGCAAAGACCAGTTGCTGCTCGGGGTAACGCAGACTTACCTGCCGGTGGTCGATCCACTTATCGAGACCTGAGTCGCGCGTGATCGGCAGAGGGGCATCGGCCAGTGCGGAGATGTCGACACTTTCGAGCACGACCTCCAGACCACCAAGCTTGACGGCGGGAGCTGCAACGACCGTGCCGGTCACGATCAGGGCACTTTCGGGGGTCAAGGCGTCCAGTGTCGCCGTGAGCACCGGGTGGTCCTTGCTCTGGGTGAGCTGAACCCTGCCGGTCGGTTCGCGCAGCATGATGAAGCGCATGCGCTTCTGGTCGCGAATGGCTTCGGCGAACCCATACAGTGTTACGCGCTGCCCGATGCGAAGGGGCAAATCGGAAACGAAAGAGCGGCTTGAAGGTAAAGGATCAGACATGACTTTCTCCGGGAGCAAAAGCCGGAACGAAAAAGCCAAATCCTGCAGCCCTTCCGAAAACCGGCAGGGCAGTGGTGATCAATGAGCTACGCTAGAACGCGCACACGACATCCACGACCCCAGAGGGGCCGTTATTATTGACGACGGTGTGGCGCTGCGTGCTCATGGTGCGATCTAATCGCAAGGACGGTGCAATGTAAACGCCAACCACAATGCGTGGCTGCTTTTTGGGAGTTAGCGGCGGCCCTAATGATCTGCAAAGGTTTCGGACTGCTGCCGGTCGAACTGGGGTGGGCGGGCGACAGTCCGCTTCGCGATGAACTGACCAGTAACGGGACTTCCACTTCTCGATACGCGTTGAATTCCATACAATGCTCGCCGTCAACGCACGCAAGCTAGGCAGTCTGCATGTCCGAGCCCGCACTAGAAAATGCTGAACTTCTGGCGCTTGTTCGGCTAGGGAAGAGCGCCTAACACAGGCCGCTGCGATGCTGTCTGCCGAACCGCATGTGCTCGGGGTTTTTCTCGGTGGGTCGCTCGCGGCGGGGAGCGGCGATGCTTTCTCGGACATCGATCTTCGCGTGGTGGTCGAAAGTGAACATCACTCCGACTTCGTCAGGCGCCGTCTGGATATTCCGCGCAGTTGGCCGGGCTTTGTTTTCAATGAATGGATGCCGGGCGCACAACACTGCGTCTCGCACTTCGAGCCCTTCGGAAAGGTGGATATTTTCTATCTCGATGCGGCGCGAATGAGCGCGTCACCTTGGTACGGCCTGCCGAACCGTGTCCTTCATGACCCTAAAGGCTTCCTCAAAAGCTTGTTCGCCCAGTCGAAAGCGCTGAAATTCGACGTGGCGGCCGACGATGTCAGTCAGTCCATCAGCAAGGGTTTGGCGGCGCTGCATGAAACACTCCGACGTGCGAAACGGGGAGAGCTGATCTACGCCCAGACGCTCCTCGATGAGCTTCGACACCACATAATGAAAGCAGACGATTGGCTATTCGATCGAACACCAACCACAGCGATCTACGCAAAATTCGATGCCAGAGGTAGCAAGGAGGTTCTCGACGCGTTGCGGGCGTCCTACGGCCAGCTTGAGGCGGAGACCATCATCCAGGCGGCTGCAGGTCTGCGGGAGATCTATCAGTGGCAGGTAAGGCAATTGCATGAACGTTTCGACCTGCAGAGACCTCTCTCGAACGACAACAAGGCGTTTGAAATGGCCGAAGCGGCGCAGAGCTTGCCAGCGGCGAAATGACCGCTTCTGTGGATCACTAGGTTCCGATCGCACGTCAGAAATGGGGCGTCTGCTGCCATTCCAGACCGCATATTATGCGAATCCGGAACCGTCGCAGTTGCAAGCTTCCTAGACCCTCAGGCCGATCCCTCTGCCAGCTTTGGGGCGAAGGGGTGGGCACTGCCGCATTCCCTGCCAATCAGGCGCCCGCCACTTCGGCGCCCTTTTTTGGTTTAAACTGACGAAAATCGTCACACCACCATGAGCCAATGAAACTCTTACTCCTGCTGTCCGGTCTCCTGCTCGTCTCGCCCGCCGCCCAAGGCGCTGATCCGCACTCTGTCTTCACTTTGCGCGGCGAATGCCAGACCTTCGTCGCGGATGCGGAGAACCTTACGGACATTTGTGTCGGCGAAGTCATACAGGTCGTCTACACCGACAGCCGCATGGACCTCACGATCTGGACCGTCGATGCCAACGGCCGGTTCTTCGTGTTTAGCGGGATTGCCGGCGAACAGAACGGCAACCTTGCCCTGGCGATCGACCAGGTCACCGAAGGCAGGGATCGCAGCGGTAACGACAATCTCGACATCAGTGCTACCGGGCAGTGCTCGCTTGCCGGCAACCCCATGGCCGGCCCCGCGCAGTACACCTGCGACGCCACCGACGAAGCCGGGATTGCCTATGAGTTTGCCTTCCTGACCGACGGCTCGCCCCCCGAAAACATGCTGGACTAAAGCGCATCCTCGAAGACCGAACTGTCCGTTTAATCTGCCACGACGATAACCTGCTACCAATGGCTGCTATGCGTCAATTTCTGCCGGCCGTTTGCCATGCTTCTGTCGCGTCGTAATTTTATCTGCCTTGCAGGCGCCGCTGTGATCACACCCGCCTTTGCCAAGGAAAAGATCCTGCGCGCTTACAATATCGAAATGCTGCATCAGAGCCTGGGTGAGATCGAACCGCGTGGCGATGGCTGGGTCTTCGGCCTGCCGCCTGGTATTAGCACGGCGCAATGGCCGCTCGATCCCAACAATGGCTATCCGCTCAATCACGGTTTTACCATCCGTCTGCCCGAGGACTATCGCGTGCATGGGCCAGAAATCGTCGGCCTGAGCTTCTTTGCCGTCGCCTTTGACCACAATGACGGCATGCCGCTCACCGCCCCCGCAGTACGTGCCTTTTTCGATGAAACCGCCCCAGAGCGACCGGACGACCCTTTCCTGGTACCCTTTTGGGAGGCGCGGCAAAGCGAGCATCCTCGCCTGTTCCGCATGCGCGACGTTCTCGATCTCGAATATGCGGTGATCCTTCTGACGGAACAGGAATTTTCAGGACCATTCGCCCAGCCGCCGCGCCTTGGCCGAGGTTCCCGCGCCGGCGTGGCTGACCAAGGGATCGGCCGCCGCGTTTTGGGACGCGAGCTACTCACCGGGCTCGCTACCGCCCCAGGAGTATTTTATCTACAAGCAATTGGGCGGTATTCCCGATCCGCATCTGACATTCAACCGTGCGATCAGGATCACGCCGCGCACGGAAGATCCCAATGCCGGGATTGCCCCTGACGAATTTGGCGGAAATGGCTATCAGCGCGAATTTTATTGGGAAGGCGGCGTCATCGAGACGGAGAACTATCGCCTGCAGAAGTGGGTCAAGAGCCACCTGCCCAATCATGTCGGCGGCACGATGCGGCCCATCCAGGGCTTCCCCGACTTTAGCCCCTACCACATCGGCTTCGAAGAATATTTCGGCGGCTACAATTTCGGCGGGGGCAATGCCCAGCTCGATTTCAAGGACATGAAATTCGACTGGGCGCAGTAGCCTCGAAGGTTGCTCCTGTGCACCCGGAGAGGTCCACGAGTGACCCGCGTCCGGTATTGGGCTTGATGTCCACGACGACTGCTGAGTCATCGACGCCAAGGGAAAAGCCATCGCGCCACCTGCTTGCCGTGGGTCCACGCACACGCGGCCATTTTGCGAGATCGAAGCCGTCCCCGGCATCCGCCGCCAATGCGCCGCTATCACGGCACGCATCCTCAGTTCATAGCGAGAAAAGGAGCGGCAGTTTGGGACCCGACTGCCCACTTGCTGAAATGAACAATTGGGATTCGTACTGAAATCCGATCAATCCTGTTGCTGGCACGGCGTTGATCTTGAACGCTGAGAGGGTAGCCATGCCATCGAGAAGCCAGCCTGGCGATTACTTTGGCGCTAGTCCTCGATTTAGATTCATGCCTCACCAGCGCGGCTAACAAATATCCTGGGCGGACCTTTCATGGACGGAGTAGGGCTTGGAGAGATGGATCCTTGCGACTGAGTTCAGCCGCCTGAGGGGGCATCTTTTCCAGCGCCTGCTCGAGAAAACGTTTGAGCGTTTTGTGGTCAGGAAATGCTGACAAGGGCAGCACTAGGGCTATCACACCGCTCATGAACGCCAGCGCGGTCGGGGTGCGAAAAATTGCCTCGATGCCGTTCCACCGAAGGAGGAAATCGATATCGGCATCTTGCCAGCGCAAACCCTCCGCATCGCTACTGAAATGCATCTGACCGGTGTGATATGCTGCATTGATCATCTTCGCAGACTGGCGGGTTATCCAAGGCACCAATACCTTCGCGTAAAACAGCCAAATAAGGACAAGGAGCGCCACGGTCGCCGTCCATCCGGGAACGGCTGGCATTAGCATGTGTGCGACTACCCCGGCAGTCGCGCTAAAAATACCGCCAAGCACCATGGTCACCACAATGATGAGATTCAGCCGCAGCCGGTGGCTGGCCGGATAACGCCGGCGTGCCAAAAGCGCACTGGCGGAAAAGAGGTCGTTGAAGTCCACCTGGTAGGTGAAGTCCATTTTGGGGTAAGCGGTTCGGCTCAACGCGGTCACCTATTAACGTTAGAGTCTGACCAGGACTTAATGCAGGCAGAAGTTGTGGCGATCCAGGCCGCTAGGAAGCACCTGACAATGCGCACGTGGAAGAAGGCTTTTTCGGGGTAAGCGCACTGTTGCCACGGCCAAGGGAAGTGTTTCGCAGCCAGTTTGATTTTCGGCAATCATCAGCAGCAAGCTAATTAAACTTGTTTGCAGATACAGGATGGCGGCTGCGCAAACTAGGGTCTTATCTGAACTGTCGCACCTGAGCGCTTACCCCTGCTTTTTTGGCGCCAAAGATGTCCCAAAACGCATCTACTGACTTGAGGAACACCTCCATGAACAAGGATAATCGCAAGTCGCATCGGTTCCCCCGCAGCTTTGCGATAATAGTGTTTGGTCCACTGATCGGTGCGCTGGTCGTTCTTGCCGGTGTTTTCGTGTCCAGCTTCATTGCTGGCAACCCACCACCTGCCGATAACCTGGTCTACGTTATAGGCGTGAGCTCTGGTCTAGTCATCGGCTTTGGTTGGGTTGCCGGGCTCCTCCCAGCCATCCTGTCCGCTATTATTTGGCGTTTTGTTGCGCCCCGCGTGACAGGTTGGGCTCGTGTTCTGGCCGCGCTGGGAATTGGTGCAATGAGCAGTGTGGCGGCGGGATGGCCAATCTTCCCGGTCTATTTTCAGGCGACCCACATCACGCCTCAAGGGCTTGCGATGCTAGCGACCGTCGGCGCACTCGCCATGGTAGCGACGGCATTGCCTGGCGAAGGAAGTTCCCACCCGAGTACGATAGCTTCTGGGTGACCACCGACTTGGGTTTGGGAACCGAAATGGGGCGAAATCAAACCGGCGACTCCGGGGTGGGAACTGTTGGTCCGCTTTCGGCCCGGATTGAATAGAAGCGGACGTGGTTCTCGCACTGCCTTTTTCGGACTCGTTGAGGGCCATACGCCCCAACGTCGAGGTAGAAACCCGTTCGATCGCTAGACCAGCAGATGGCGGCGCTCAACGAGGTCGTTCCACTCATCGCCGGCGGATTGAAGCGAACGCCACAAGTGCAGCGACGCAATAGCGATGCGGCGCTGCAGTTGACTGAGCCGCCTCCTTGAGGAACGTTAGCAAGGGATGGGACCAGCGCACGCCCAAGCAAGCAGCCCTCGCCGTCATCTGTAGCCGGCTGCAAAGCCCTTCTCGAACCATTGAGCGGCGGGCACTGAGACTTGGCTCGCTGAGTTTGTGAAGACCGCCAGCATCCACTCTGCGACGGTCTCTTCCGCTGCAGGCGGCCGAACGCCGAAACGCTGGGCGATTGTCTCGCTAGCCTTCGATGGACCATTCTGTCCCTCGACCCACGACAAGAAGTCGCCTACGGCATTGCCATCATCGATGCTCTTGCCGTCGAGAACTGCGGCAATGGCGCCGGCAAAGAAGCCGGCTTGCTCGGCCTGCGGAAACCAAACCGAACCATCCTGATAGCGGGACGCGTTCAGCGCTTCCGCGAGATTGCCTGCGGGCGCGCCACCATGCATGACTACATGCAACTGATGGACGAGCGGGACCAGGTTGCCATCCTCAATCATGGCCTGTGCATAGGCGCGCAGCGCGCGCTTTCCTCCTCCGCTCCTTTCCAGGTCGTCGCTTATGGCTACCGGATTTTCAAGAAGAGCTGCGCCGAGCAGAGCAAGCTGCGGCGCCCTTTGAGCGGTCGGCATATCCAGTATGGATCCAGTGGACGACATGAATGCTTGCCAAGTCTCCACAGCAGAGGATTTCACCACCGCCTGTTGAGCCAAAACTGGGTGGATCAAACAGGCTATGGCTATCAATATGAAACTGCGACGGATCATTGGCTGGATCTCCTGTGTCGAAGGGCGCTGGCAACGGGTTTGGCGAGAGCAGCAGCTCTGTCAAAAAGAAGCCTGCGCCGGAGGTCGGTGGCGCAGGCGAGATAGGTTGGGGTCAGCTCAGAGCGAGATCAACCTGCCTCGTGACCTTGACGACATCAAGACGGGTGACAGTCTGACCGCAAATTCGCGTCCACTGGCAAGACGCCCTATGCTGAGCAATGGGTGGGTCGCTGACGCACCGGACTGAGGCCACGAGCGAGAGGACATCGAATGAAGGCACTTAGATATGTTCTGGCGTTGCAGATACTGATTTGCACGGTGGCGGTCGGCCAGGCGCAGGACAGCGTCTTGTCCGATCCGGTCAAGCGAAACCACTTCTGCAATGACCATTTTCCCGCCCTCGAGCAATTTCAGCAATGCCACGACATGTGGCCCTATAAAGAAGGCGGCGCTACAAACCCGGACAGCGACTGGATGGGGTGCGAGCAATCCAGCACGACAGCTGGACGCCTCGATGAGGCAAAGATGGCCGAGTGCCTGTTACAGGATATGGACACCTAAGTTCTCCGGGGATCTCCATGAACAAATTTCTGCCGAACAGATGAGCTCGCATGTGGCAGGTGCCGCTTCCGGAACCCCGCAACGGCAGCGCCAGAGCGGCGGCAAATTTAACGCTGCACCACTCTCAAACCGCAGCTTAACGATCGGAGACAGTATGCGCAGACTTACCCTGGCCCTCGTCGGGATGCTCGTGACGGTCCTGCCGACTGATGCACAGGACTACGCCTGGCAGAACTTTGCTGCTCAGGACGCCATGAACACGCTGCACATTCAGCTGCTGCGGCAAACCATCGAGGGCTCGCAGTCGCCGGGTGGCTCCGCGCCGACGCTCGGTGCCTCCGAAACCGTGACCACCTACTCCACATCTCGTCAAGTCAGCGCCAAGGCGCAGCGACAGTTCCTCGATTATATCAAGGAGCGCTCAGGGGACGCGGCAGAACGCGCTGTGGCCGGCATTTTCGCGCAACGCGCGCCGCAGGATATGTGGGCCGAGCTTGTCGCCGAAGACGGACTGGCGCCGGGCGACGCTGTCGACCCGATGGTGTCCTACTTCGCCCTGAACTGGGTCATCGCCAATCAACAGCCGGATGCAGAATTCTCGCTTACCGGCGTGCAACGGCAGGTACGCGCCGCCATGCAGTCCGATCCGACATTCCAGGCGCTCGACGATGCAGGTCGGCAGGAATTTGCGGAAGTGCTGATGATGAATTTCCTGCTCCAACAGGCGGTGCTGTCTGATGCCTACGTCCGTGGTGATACGCAGATGATGCAAGAACTGGCAGAGGCAGCAGTTGCACGCTTTAAGTCGGAAATGGGCATTGACCTCCGGACGCTCAAGCCAACATCGGACGGCCTTGTTGCTAGCGCCTCTTGAACGCGGCGCCTACGGCGGAACTGACTTCTGTTTACAGCCAGCCCACACTGGCCGGGGAAGGACTGCTTTAAGGCAACGGCAACCGCCATTGCGATTTCGCGACTGACCATGGATCGGAAATGACCGGCCGCCTTGGGGTGGCTTTCTGACAGTCTGTTTTCGGCGGCGGTAGTTGCTTGGGCAAGGTCCAAGCGGCTACGATCAGGCGATGCGCTGGGCGGCAGAACGCGGCCGTGGGCACCTCCCGCCCAAGCCAAATCCCGTAGCGACATCGGCTTCGGGTCAAAAGAAGCCCAGCAAACGGATATACGAATGTCTCCGTAATCCTCTCCCGGCCAGGCTAGCGTTGCAGATCGGCCTTAGGCGAGCTTCCAAACATGCTTTTGTACTCGCGGCTGAATTGCGCGGGACTGAGGTAGCCTACCTCGTAGGCGACCTGAGATACGCTGGCGCTACCGGCGCCAAGGAGCTTTTTCGCTTCCATGAGGCGCACCTTACGCTGGAACAGCAGAGGGCTGTGGCCAGTCACGGCCTTGAAATGCCGGTGAAAAGAGGTCGAGCTCATGCCCGCTGCAGCGGCGAGTTCAGGAATGACAACCGGCTTGCTGTAGTTAGTTGCGAGCCAATCGGCCGCCGTCTTGAGCTGTTGGAACCGCTCGTTGCGCTGGCTGACCTGGCGGAGCGTATCGCCCATCGGGCTCTGCAAAAGGCGATAGTAGAGTTCGGCTTCGTAGTGGGGCGCAAGCATGCCAACATCAGCTGGCGTGTTCACCAACCCCACAAGCCGCGCGAATGCCTCCTCGACCGGGCCATTGAGTTCCGCCGCGGCGACGGCGCAGGTCCAACGATGGTGGGACGTGGGCATATCGAGCATAACGCGCGTCAGCAGGTCGGCGTCCAGATGTAGACTAATCCCCACATAGGGCAAGTCCGGCGACGGCTTGGTCAATTGGTGTGTATAGGGAAGGCCAAAGGACGAAGTTGCGCAGGCGCCGGCCAGCAAATCGAAGCGATTGGCGCCCATGATCAGTACCTTGGTGCCGCTCAATACCGCGTAAAACATAGGCTCGAACACCGCAGCAGTCGGCCGGGTGTCATAGGCGCTGGTCCACACGGTCAAGCGCGGCACGGGAGTCGACTGGCCCATCTTCTCCGGATTTGAGACGAGAAAAGGAGCGATGTCGGCGAGAAGGCGGTCTGTCGGATTAAGCGTGTCAAGCATGGCCTGAAGATAGTCAATTGGCAGGATTGTGCAAGACTAAGGTCAGATCAGCAATGTCACTTCGCGGGCTCAGGCTTATTTTGGCGCCCAACGAACGACCCTGCCGACGAGTGGCGGGCACCCGTTCCTGCTCAGGATACAACTCATGTCAATTCGTAGTCTTCGCAACGCCGATGCGCTAACGTTCAACCGTGCCGACAGCGTGATCTCAAGGCGGCGCCTCCTGCAAACATCGTTGGTCTTCGGCATAGTGCTGGCACTGGCGCCTTTTTCTACTTTGGCCGGCGAAGTGGATGCACCCCCGCCAGTCCGCGAGCATATGGTGGACGCCGGCTACGGCCAGTTCCACGTCATCGAACAGGGCAAAGGTCCTGCGGTCCTCTTCGTGCACGGATTTCCCGACACTGCTGCAACCTGGAGCAGCCAGATGGAGGCGGTCGCCGAGGCCGGTTATCGCGCAGTGGCGCTGGATATGCGCGGCTACGGCCAAAGCTATGCCCCAGAAGCCGCTGACCAGTACACGGCCCTTCATCTTACAGGTGACCTCGTAAGCGTGCTCGACGCGCTCTCCATCGAAACCGCTGTGATCGTCGGTCACGACTGGGGCGCCTACCAGTCGCAAATGGCGGCGCTCCTGCGGCCTGACAGGTTTACTGCCCTCGTCAGTCTTGCCATTCCGATCTATCCGCGCGGCGACATCAGTTTTGACGATATCATCCGCAATCAGGGATCGCAGGATGTCTATTACGGCTGCGCAATGGCCGCGGAGGGAAGTGAAACCAAGTTTTCCGATGCCACGCAATCAATTCCGAGCATTCTCTACTGGCTTTCTGGTAGCCCAGAAGTGTCCGAGGGCTGGGATCCACTCAATCCCGAACTTCACATGCTTCGGCCCGCACCGGTTGAGGTGCCGGAATGGGCCGATCCCGAATACGTCCGCCACAATATCGAGGCGTTCACCCAGACCGGCTTCCGCGGCGGAATGAACTACTACCGCGCCTTTCCGAAAACCTTCGAACTGATGGTCGCTTATAAGAACGCCGCCCTCCAGCAGCCATCGCTCTACATCTGGGGTGCAGAGGATGGTTTGAGCCGGATGTATCATCCCGATCCTCCGACACTGGAAGAGCTGCGCGCATTGCAGCCGAACCTCGTCGATCAAGTCAGGCTCGAAAATGTAGGCCACTGGATCCAGATCGAGGCGCCTGATGAGGTGAATAAGGCGCTCATCGACTTCCTGGCAGGCCTTTGAAAATTGAGGGTTGCACTCGATCTAGAGCCACCCCCAAAAATGAAAGAAGATGAAATGATTAAACTCACGGGCAAGCGAGCTCTTGTCACCGGTGGCTCCCGCGGCATTGGCGCTGCGATCGCGCTGGTGCTGGCCGAGCATGGAGCCGATGTCGCCATCACCTATCTCAATTCGGCCGAACGAGCGAGCGCGGTTGTTTCGTCTATCGAGGCCCTGGGGCGCCGCGGCCTGGCCGTGCAAGCCGACAGCGCTGACACGGATGCGATCAAACGGGCAGTCGAGGCCACGGCCCAGGCGCTCGGCGGGCTTGATATTCTCGTCAACAGTGCAGCCATCGGTCTTTCCGGGCCGATCTCTGACATCGATCTCACGCAGTATCAGACATTGATGGACATCAATGTGCGAGCGCCCCTTGCCTTCTCGCAAGCCGCAATTCCTTACCTGCCCGAAGGCGGTCGCATTATCTCTATTGGATCAGGTCTAGGAGACCGCGTCCCGTTTCCTGGCGTAACCGCCTATGCCATGTCGAAATCGGCATTGCTTTCGTTCACACGCGGATTGTCCCGCGAACTCGGGCCAAAGGGGATAACGGTGAACCTGATCGCCACGGGATCGACTGACACGGAGTCAAATCCCGCAGATGGCGCGGGAGCTGATTTCCAGCGTGGTTTGACCTCGCTTGGGCGCTTTGCCGATCCACGCGAAATCGCCAATGTCGTGGCGTTTCTTGCCAGCCCTTCGGCGAGCATGATGACAGGGAGCGTTGTTGCGGTGGATGGGGGCGCGAACGCCTAAGCCAGAGGACACAAGGACGCCTATCGGTCGTCTTCTCAGGCATCGGGATTGCATCAAAAGGCTGCATCCCGATGTCGTCGCGCCCGAGAGGGCGCTGACCGGCACGCCCCGCACATCGTGCGCATCGCGTGATCGTGCACAAGGACAGTTCCGTCGTATATCCAGCATGAATTTACTGTCATACGGTGGCAAGAATTGTGCGGAACGGTTTGCAGCCGATGCTTGTTGCGGCCGCCCTTAAGCTCAACGGTTTGCGGCGGTGCATTGCTCTACCTGGCATCTTTCCAATGGGGATAGGTCACATAGGCCGTTGTGGCGCCATGCTCGTGCGACCGAATCTGGATTCTTTCGCCTTTAGGCATATGGACGACCTCACCAGGACCAGCGGTCACACTTCCATTCCCGCCGGTTACGGTGAGGTGGCCTGCGATCACCATCATGACATCGTCCACCAGCATGGTTTCGTTGAGCTCCTGATGAGGTCCATAGCGTCCGAAACCAATGGTCACGGGCGCACCTTCGTCATGACCGATCATGTCAGCTGTAAAAATATCGGCGTCCTGATCAGGTGAACGTTCAAATTGCGCTTGCGAAATAGCGACCTTGCGTAGTGGCATGAAGGCGAGCCCCTGAAGTTTAAAATGAGAAGGTACCTACCCACTCGCGCCTTGAGCGGAGTTGGCACGGCAGGTGCGTTCGAGGTCAACAAGACCGAGCAGCAGGGGTTGGTCGATCGGGTCGAAAACGTGAGATCAGTCATCGCCGTGGCTTGCGAGATTTCCGGCGATTTTTCTCAGCCTGGAAGGTGCAGACGGTTTAGCTATTGAGTGACATCGGCTTCTTGCCTCCGGGAGACAGGCCGAAGAGATGCCTTACCCCGTTGAGGAAGGCGCCATACGGGCGACCAAGCGCGATCATCATTATGGCGGCGCCGAGTATGCCCATCAGCAGCCCAGTTCCTGTTGCGCCGCTCAGCGCGATGATCGCCGCGTAGATCGGTACCTGGAAACTCATGAGAGCCACGCTATCCCAGAGAACCTGGGAGAAGCGGCTTGCCTTTGCATGGCTCACCATCCAGTCGCGCCAGAGACCGTATGGCCGCCCGACCGGGAGCATCAGAACACCGCCCAGGAGGCGTGCGTGCAAGACCTGCTCCCATGTCATGCCGGCGATGAAGCGCTCGTTGATGATTCCGGTCGTGGTGAAGAACAAAAGCAAGGCCAACGTATCCGCGATGTAGCCGCGGACGCCGTTTGGCCGCTTTGTCGTTTCCGCCATATGGCTGTTCCTGTCTCGATGCGACGACGTGCTCGCCGGCAGCGGATATTGCCGATCCGACCATAGGTGAGGGACGGGACCGAGGCCCCGTCCTAGGACGTCAGCCGTTGACGAAGGCCAGAAGGTCGGCGTTCAGGACGTCCGCGTTGACTGTGAGCATGCCATGCGAAAGGCCGGGATATGTCTTGAGCGTGCCGTTTGGCAGCAGTTTGACGGCCTTGAGGGCCGCCGCGGCGATGGGTACGACCTGGTCGTCCTCACCATGCAGCACCAATGTCGGCACCGTGATGGCCATCAGATCCTCGGTCTGGTCGGTTTCCGAGAAGGCCTTTATGCCGTCGTAGTGGGCCTTGGCGCTGCCCATCATGCCCTGCCGCCACCAGTTCTGGATGACGCCTTCATGGATTTGGGCGCCATCGCGATTGAAGCCGTAGAAGGGGCCGGAAGGAACGTCCCGGAAGAACTGGGCGCGGTTGGCTGCCAGAGCCGCGCGGAAGCCGTCGAAGACTTCCATCGGCGTTCCTTCGGCATTGGCAGCGGTCTTGAGCATCAGCGGCGGAATGGCGGAAACAAGAACAGCCTTGGCAACGCGTCCCGCCGGTCCGCCGAACTTGGCGACATAACGGGCCACTTCGCCGCCGCCCGTCGAGTGGCCGATGTGAACGGCATTGGTGAGATCCAGCGACTTGGCGACGGCGAAAGCGTCGGCCGCATAGTGCTCGATGTCGTGCCCGTCGGCCACCTGTTCGGAGCGTCCGTGGCCGCGTCGGTCATGCGCTACGACGCGAAAGCCCTTCGAAAGAAAGAAGAGCATCTGGGCGTCCCAGTCGTCGGAGCTGAGTGGCCAGCCGTGATGGAACACGATTGGTTGGGCGTCCTTGGGACCCCAATCCTTGTAGAAGATCTGTACGTTGTCGTCGGTCGTGACAAAGCCCATGGTCGTCTCCTTTGAAAACACCGGTGGCAGGCGCCATGCCCTCGGACAGACAGGCGCAAGTTGAGTAATCGCGGTCAGCCCGCTTCACCGGACTTGATCGAGGAAAACGTGCAGCGATTGGATCACGCCAGCTTCGATATGGGCGACATCGGTACCGGTCACGGCGGCGGGGCCGCCCGGCGGACCGGCACGCCATTGCAAGCGGCCTACGCCGTTGTGGCCGAGTGCCGGCCTGATCGGCGTGAAGCTGAAATCCGGTGGCAAGCTTGCCAGAAGCTCGGTAACAGCCTGGCAAATCGCCTCGTGCCCCTGTGCCGAACGATGCGGCTCATGGAACTCCGCACGTTCCGAATAGAGGCGACGAATTGCCTCCATCCGCCGGGTCGGATCACGCTCGCCAAAGACCAGGTCGAGGTTTGCCTGCATGATTGTTTCGTAATCCATTGTACCCCCAAAAGATGCAGAGCAGCCGATGATCGCCCGCCCAAGCGGCGTGCACGACCGGCCGCCTTCAATGCGTCGCATCTCAGCTCAGGCGGCAAACTAAAAGCAAGCAGGCTCGGTCAGTCGCCGTCTGCAGGCCTCTCTGACCGCAATCAGTCAGCCATGGTGCCGTCTTCGTTTTCATCGAGCAGGACTGCGTTTGCGCCTGTTGCCGAGAGGCGAACGGTGTCGCCCTCGACGTCGGCGACGAGGCCACCTGGTATGAAGTGGCTCTGGCCGGCGTGATCGCCGACATCATTGGCTTCGAGCTGGATGCGCTGGTCCACCACAGCAGCGACAACGCCAATCTTGGCGCCGTCGGCACCCACAACAGTCATTCCCTTGGCGATATTCGAGAGTTCGCTCATGCGATGTTCCTTTTTGACGCTAGATAAATGTTGAGAACTCGATCCGACATAGGATCAAGCCGATAAGCATCGGGCTCAGCGGCAATTGCACCACGAGGAGGGAGCGGCCGATGCCCACAAATCCAATGCTAAGCAAACCGACCAATTTCGGACCAGTGGGCTGTCTTGCTCGTGTCGATGGTACCCGTCATCCAGCTCCCAAAGCTGCGATGCTTGATCCACCGCTCGGCCGCACCTTGTCACTGCTTAGACTGACGCGGTAGTGCCGGGTGAGCGGACGCTGTGTCGCGCCGAGAGGAACGCCGCTGGAGATCGTGGACCTAGTGACTTTGTCGAGTTTGCAGCTTCGGGGGCGGTTCGGCGGGACCGGGGCGTGGGCGTGTGCAAATCCATAGGCAGTCGACGCCTGTTCACGCTTAAGCCGAGTTTGGCGTTCAACTACTGGCGCGCACCGACTGGCAGGACTGGTGTTTGCAGTTGCGCATGTGGATGCGATAGTCCGGCAGTTGCGCCGGTGTGTCGCACAAGGGAACATTATGGATATTGAAGAACTCCAGACCTTTGTGGAAGTCGCTGATGCTGGGGGCATCACGTCCGCAGCTCGTCGGCTTGGAGTATCGAAGTCCATTGTCAGCCGGCGGCTCGCCCGACTTGAGACCGGGCTAGGCGTGCAGCTTTTGGCCCGGACGACCCGCGGCGCCGCCCTCACGGAAGCCGGCATTGCCTTCCGGGACCATGCTGCCAGGGTGGTGGCGGAAATCGAGACCGCCAAGGCAGTGATCTTGCCCAATGGCGATCTGAAGGGACGACTGCGCGTATCGGTGCCGCTTTCCGTAGGACCAACCGAATTTGCCCCCTTGCTTGCCAATTTGGCAAAACACCACCCTCACCTGCATATCCACGCGTCCTATAGCGATCGCTTCGTCGATCTGATTGCCGAAGGTTTCGATTGCGCGATCAGGGTCGGCTATCTCCAGGATTCAAATTTGATCGCGAGGCGGGTCGGCCCGTTCTATGGCAAGCTCGTCGCCAGCCCTGACTATGTCGCCATCCATGGTGAGCCGCAGACGCCCCATGAACTCTCGGCGCATGAAGCGCTGATGCAGGGGACCGAAACCTGGCAGTTCAGCGACGGCGATCAGGTGGTGAGCGTCCAACCTCAGGGCCGGTTCAAAGCCGACAATGGCAGCGCCCTCGTTCCTGCAGCACTCGCGGGCATCGGCATTGCCTGGCTGCCGGATTGTCTCGTCGACCACCACGTCGCCAGCGGCGCCTTGATCCCCATCCTGGTAGGCTTCCCTCCGCCGGCAGCCGGAATCTATGTCGTGCGCCCACCCGGCCAGTTCCCAACGCACAAAGTCCGGGTTTTGACCGAATTCCTAATCGAGCACTTTGGAACCGAATAGATGTCCATTGCGCTTAGCGTTCCATTTCTGGCGACACAGTACCTCACCAGGCACACCTAGCTCTGACGCTATGCGCATGCCTAGTTACTGCCTGACCGAACGGGACAGGGAGCATGGCTTGTGAGTTGGAATCCGGCGCTGGAACCAGGCAACCCCGATGACGTAGGCGCCGATGCGATCGCGACACTGATCATTCCGCGCAGCCGGGACATCGGTGGCTTCGAGGTTCGCCGGGCGCTGCCTTCCCCGCAGCGCCAGATGGTGGGCCCGTTCATTTTCTTCGACCAGGCTGGCCCGGCAGAACTGCTGACCGGCCAGGGAATCGATGTGCGCCCGCACCCGCATACTGGTCTCGGCACGGTGACCTACCTCTTCTGGGGCGACTTTCACCACCGCGACAGCACCGGTGCCGATCAGGTGATCCGGCCGGGCGAGCTGAACTGGATGGTTGCCGGGCGCGGCGTCTCGCACTCCGAACGGACCACGGCGGCGGCGCGAAGCGGGCCGAACAGTCTCTTCGGCATCCAGACCTGGGTCGCCCTGCCGGAGAGCCACGAGGAGATGGCACCGACATTCGAGCATCATGGCAAGCGGGCTTTGCCCGTCTTGGAAGACAAGGGCGTGTCGCTGCGGCTGATCCTGGGCAAGGCCTATGGGCAGGAGGCGCCAGCGACCCTGTTCTCGGAAACCTTCTACGCCGACGTGCACCTGGCCGGCGGAAGCCGTTTGCCCCTCCCGGACAATCACGAGGATCGGGGCATCTACATCGTCGAGGGATCAATCTCGGTCGCCGGTCAGGATTTCCAGGCGCCGCAGATGATGGTGTTCCGGCCTGGCGACAGGATCACCGTGGTGGCCGGCGAGGGGGGAGCCAGGCTGATGATCCTGGGCGGCGCGACGCTCAGCGGACCGCGCTACATCTGGTGGAACTTCGTCGCCTCGTCCGAGGAGCGGATCGAACGAGCCAAGGCCGAATGGCGCGCCCAGAACTGGGGACAGGGCCTTTTCGACCTGCCGATCAATGACCGTGACGAGTTCATCCCGCTGCCTGACTGATCCACAGACTTGGGCAAACCGACATCAAGCACAGGACTATCATGACCAACTGGCCTCAACTCGACTATCTCGCCTGGCGCGACACCTGCTCGGCACTGCATCTCTATTTGCAGGTGGCAGGCAAGTACCGGCTCGCGCATACACCTTGGCTCAACCATTCCTGGCACGCGACCTTCTATGTGACGCCCTTGGGCCTCGCCTCCTCTCCAATTCCCGATGGGCCAGGCATCGAGATTCTATTCGACCTCAAGAACCATGCCGTGGTCGGCACCTGCGGCAATGGCCACAAGGTGTCCTTTGCCCTCGAGGCAATGACCGTTGCTGAATTCCACGGCAAGTTCGTGCAGCTGGTCACCGAGCTGGGCGGCACGCCGACCTTTAACGGCGAGCCCAATGAAGTGCCCGATCCGGTGCCCTTCGTGGAGGATCATCGCGACCGCCCTTACGATCGGGATTCTGTCGAGCGTTTCCATCAGGCACTGGTCGCAATGGACCGGGTCATGGGACGTTTCAGGACGGCTTTTCTCGGGAAATCCAGCCCGGTGCACCTGTTCTGGGGCAGTTTCGATCTGGCTGTCACCCGATTCTCCGGGCGCCGTGCGCCGCTTCACCCCGGCGGCGTGCCGGCGCTGCCGCTCGAAGTCGCCCAAGAAGCCTATGATCGCGAAGTTGCGTCGGTTGGCTTCTGGCCCGGTGGCGGCGGCCTCGACTACCCAGCCTTCTATGCCTATGCCTATCCTTCGCCGAAAGGCTTCAAGTCGGCTTCTGTGCGACCCGAACATGCCTTCTGGCACGATACTTTGGGCGAATTCATCCTGCCCTATGCGGCGGTCCAGTCGGCAGTTGATCCCGACGCAACTCTGACGGCCTTCCTCAATTCAACCTATGACGCCGCTGCCGATCTCGGTCATTGGGATCGCGACCTGCTCGAATGCGGACCGGGTCACCCGCGACAGGTGCGTCCGCACGATGCGGGTCAGCATGACGCCGCACCCACCCCGGAGGATGGCACTGTCGAGCGGCAGGATGGCCCGACCAAGGGGCGCTACCGCATCGTCATCGATGGCGTCGAGGCGGAGATGACCTACAGCCGGATCAGCTCTGAGTTGATCATCATCGACCATACCGGTGTGCCGGAGGCTCTGCGCGGTTGCAAGATCGGCGAGCGCCTGGTGCGGCAGGCAGTGGAGGATGCGCGGCGGGACGGCGTTGCCATCCTGCCGCTCTGCCCCTTCGCCAAGGCGCAGATCAACCGGCATCCGGAATGGCAGGACGTGCTGCAACGGTCCCGGGCGTGAGGACGGCCATGTACGAGGATACCGAGAAATTCGTCGATCTCGATTTCGAGCAGCGCGTGCGCCGGCGGGCTTATGACCTGTGGGAGAAAGACGGAAGGCAAGAAGGGCGCGAGACGGACTATTGGTTCGCGGCGCTGCGGCTGGAGCTGGATACGCGGGACCACCCCGAGGCCGGACTATAGGGTTTTCTGATGAGCATTGAGTTTGGAATAGATTCCTTCGGCGATCTGCCGCGGGACGACCGTGGCGCGATCGTATCCCATGCAGAGGCCATACGCGCCACGGTCGAAGAAGCGGTGCTGGCCGATCAGGTCGGTATAGACGTGGTGTCGCTCGGTGAGCATCATCGGCCCGAATATGCGATCTCCAGCCCGGAAACGGTCCTGGCGGGAATAGCGACCCGGACCTCGCGCATTCGCCTTGCTTCGGGCGTCACGGTACTCAGCTCCGATGATCCGGTACGGGTGTTTCAGCGCTTCGCCACGGTCGATGCCCTGTCCAATGGACGGGCCGAAGTCATTCTCGGCCGAGGCTCGTTCACGGAATCCTTTCCGCTGTTCGGATTCGACCTCAAGGATTATGACACCCTCTTCGAGGAGAAGATCGACCTGTTCAATCGGCTCCTTGAGGAGAAGCCGGTTTCCTGGACGGGAACGACACGGGCGGCGCTGCGGGATGCAGAGGTGTTTCCCAAGACCGAGTCCGGGCGGCTGACGACCTGGGTGGGGGTTGGCGGTTCGCCACAATCAGTGATCCGGACGGCCAAATATGGCTTTGGACTGATGCTGGCCATTATCGGCGGGCAGCCGGCTCGCTTCGCGCCCTATGTGGACCTCTATCGGCGCGCCAGCGAGCAATTCGGCACCTCCGCTTTGCCGGTGGGCATGCACTCGCCTGGTTTCGTTGCCGAGACAGATGAAGAGGCACGCGCGCTGTTCTATCCCGGCTATCGGGAAATACGCGATCGCATCGGTGCCCTGCGCGGATGGCCGCCGCTGCGCAAAGACGAGTTCGATGCCGATGTGGAGAGCGGCTCGCTTTATGTCGGCTCGCCCGAAACCGTGGCGCGCAAGATGGCCAAAGCTATCGAGTCGCTGGATGTCGGCCGGTTCGACCTGATCTATTCGGCCGCCGGAGCCGTTTCGGCGAGCGCCCGCCTCAAGGCGGTCGAACTCTTTGGCACCAGGGTCGTGCCGCGCGTGCGGGACATTCTGACCGAGCGAAAAGCGGCGGCGCAGAACTAGATGACCGACAGGACAGTGAAGACGGTCGGCATATTGGGTGCGGGCAAGTTAGGGGTCGTCCTGGCCCGCCTTGCTGTCGCTGCCGGCTACAAGGTTCTCATCGGCGGGTCGGGCGATCCCGACAGGATCGCGCTAACCGTGGATGTGCTCGCGCCTGGCGCTGTGCCTGTCTGGTCTGCGGACGCGGCGCGACGGGCGGACCTCGTTATTCTGGCTTTGCCGCTCGGCAAGTACGAGAGCCTGCCGGTTTCGGAACTCGGTGGCAAACTGGTCATCGACGCCATGAACTATTGGTGGGAGACCGATGGCCAAAGGGCCGATCTGATCGATCCCGCCGGTCTACCAGCGAGATCGTGCAGGAATTCCTGCCCAACGCGCGGGTGGTGAAGGGCCTCAATCACATGGGCTATCACGACCTCGACGAACAGGCCCGGCCCAGGGGAGAAGCAGACAGGAAGGCCATTGCCGTGGCGGGCGATGATCCAGGGCATGTCGCGATCGTCGTTGAGTTCATCGACGCGATCGGCTTTGACGCCGTGCAAGCGGGCGCGCTGCGCGACGGGATCAGGCTGCAGCCGGGCACGGCCGCGTTTGGTGCCAATGTTGCTTCATCCCAGCTCGAAGACCTGCTCAGGCGGGCCGCTGAGGTCGCGTGCCCTACCGAAAAAGAGTGCAAGGACCCATCATGAAAATCGGTATTCATAGCTTCGCCGCCTTGTTTCCTGACCCCAGGACTGGAGAAACACCATCGGCTACCGATCGGATGGCCGGTGTGCTGGACGAGATCGAACTGGCAGAGGAGGTGGGCCTCGACTTCTTCGGCATTGGCGAGCACCATCGACCCGAATTCCTCGATTCCGCGCCGGCGATGATCCTGGCGGCCGCTGCAGCGCGGACCAGCCGGATCGGATTGACCAGTGCGGTGACGGTGCTGAGCGCCGACGACCCGGTGCGGGTGTTTCAGAATTTTGCGACGCTTGACTTGATCTCCCGCGGCCGGGCGGAAATCGTCGCGGGGCGCGGCTCGTCGGTGGAGGCGTTTCCGCTATTTGGCCTGCCCATGACCGACTACGACGACCTGTTTGCCGAAAAACTCAACCTGCTGCTGTTGTTGCGCGGTACTGCCTATCCAACGTGGAAAGGGCGTTTCCGTCCCGCGCTGACCGGACAGGGCGTGTTCCCGCGACCGCATCAGGAGCGGATGCCGATCTGGGCGGGCGTCGGGGGGACGCCGCAGTCCTTTGTCCGTGCCGGTACGCTCGGCCTGCCACTGATGATCGCGATCATTGGTGGAAGCTTCGAGCGGTTCCGTCCGCTGGTCGAGCTCTATCGCAAGGCCGGGGAACAGGCGGGGCATGACCCGGCCAGGCTGCAAGTTGGGGTGCATGCCATGGGTTTCGTCGCCGACAGCGATGCGGCGGCGCGTGACAGCTTCTATCCGGGTTGGGCGCAGATGATCGGCAAATATGCCCATGAGCGCGGCTGGCCCCAGCCCGATCGCGCCCAGTTTGACCAGATGACCGGCCCAAAGGGCGCGTTCCTCGTGGGAAGTCCGGAGACGGTCGTGGCAAAGATCCGACACGCCGATGACGTTCTCAACGGCCTTTCGCGCGTGGCCTTCCAGATGACCTCCGCAGCCTTCGAGACAGAAGCCATGCTTCGCTCGATCGAACTGCTTGGTACGGAGGTGGCCCCAGCCGTGCAGTCGGTCCAGTGACGCCAATGGTGAGGCAAAAGCAATAGGTCTGAGAAGGTTTCCTGGAGGCGCAAGGCTGCTTTCGGCCCACGGCCTAGAGACCGTCGGCGGCCGCAATGGGGTCGCAAGCAGCCGCCTCGAACCTCGTTCCGGACCACATATTATGCGAATCGATATCGAGGATATTCGTCGCAAGCGGCGGCGCGGGCAATCGTCAGCCACGACGCCATCCGCAATCCACACTAGAATGGTAAGGCGATCATCGGAGGAATGCCGCCAGCTCTTCAGTTCTTTCCTCGGAAAGGCCAGCTTGCGCGGCATGGTCACGCCAAACCGAGATCGCCGTTTTCACCTCATCGATTATCTGGTTGGCGCGCGCGACGGTTAGGCCAGCTCTGACCGCTTCGGCCACGAGGTGCTTTGAGGTCGGATTTCGGCCCTCACCGGCAATCGCCATGTTGTGCTCACCGCCCGGACCGAGCGAGAATGTCAAGTCATAGGCCGGGGAGGGAGACCAGCTGGCGTCAGGTGCCATGAGGAAAGCATGGTTCTTGGAGTGGTCATCCCGGTTGCGGGCAAGGACGTTGAAGGCCATACGACGCACCATGACGTCGACGTGGCGTTCGTCCCGTGTCAGCAGACGGGTCGCTTTCAAAAGCGCCGAATAGTCGACTTCTGGGGCCCTGTGGTCGGCATGAAGCAAGCCGCTCAGGGTGTGCATGTGAAGGGGCCCGTCCAATGTCCGGTCGAAGCGGCGCACGGCAAAGTAAGCGGCTCCGCTGCCGCCATGGAGTAGCCTCGTCGGGGGCATTTCGACGCCCGCTGCCTTCGCCATCAACGAATAGGCATACTCTTCAGGCCCGATTTCCTTCGGGTCCTGTTCGGAACGGAACTTGACTATCCATGGTTCGAACCCGGCGGGAAGGCCTTGGTTTCGGTCACCCATCGAAAGCCCGGTATCGGGGTTGAGACCGATGACGACCTTGGGACGAACGCCTCCGGAGCCGCCCTGAGCCGCTTGCAATCGCTCCACGTCGGCGGTCGGTGACTCCGCTTGGACCAATTCTGCCTGTTCGGCCAACCAATCGAGATCGAGTTCACCGACGTCAACGTCTTCGAGTTCGCCCACAGGTGTATAACGCAGTGCACCCATGCCGGTGTTTCCTACGAAGCTCAGCCGGTCCATCGGTGAAAGGGTCGAGTAGTCATAGCCCATTTTCTGGATGCGTCGGTTCAGCAGTTTACGACCCCATCCGTCGGGAAGGCTGTCGTTGAACAGTCCGTGCATGCCATCGAAGGGTGCATTCGGTGCAGGTTGGGCCCCTCGTTTCAGGGGTAGGCCGAAGGGAGAAAGTGCAAGCTTGGAGTCGAGGGCTGCCTCGCTGTACTCGAAATAGCTGCGACGTTCCCCAGTTCGCCATCCAAGGCGTCCGAGAGGCAACTTGTCGGCGCCCACGTCCAGGCTGACGTCGATTAGGACCACATGGTCGATTTGTTTCATTTGCGCCGCCCTCGCTTGCGTGGCGCCGCCTCGAGCACGTCATCGATGCTGGTGATAGGCCGGTCAGGAAATAGCGTTTCGATTTCGGCTTCGGCACCGAGAGCGAACGCGATCTTCACGATCGTCTCGAAAGAAGATTTGCCGGAACTCTCGAACAGCTTCAGCGTACCCAGACTTACCCCGGCGCGAGACGCCAATCCATTTTGAGTTAGGTTCTGCTCCAGCCTGGCACGACGCGCCCGTACGGCGACACCACGCATTGCGTCAGTAGGTGAATTCAGTTTAATGGATATCATAATGCCCATTATATGGGATAATCGCACATAATGGAAAAGATAATATCCCTTGCTGGTTATGTCTTCCGTATGAAGTCGATTTGTGCAACTGCACGCCCACCGCATAATGGGGCACGGACCATGCGAGCCGCAATCAGGTCTGAAACAACCTGCGACGGTATGCTACCATCCTATGAGCACGGCATCCTCCCGGACGGTTTTTGACGTCCAGATTTCGCGGTCAAGCTCGAACATTCCAGGCCGCATATTATGCGAGTCGTTGACGCCCGGTTTGCACCTTGGTCACGCGGTCGCGAGCACGCCGATATAGCCAGATACTGTCGTTCACTCAGACCACCGACCTCACTGCGATCGCGATGCTGTTAAGGGCTGTGACAAGCTCATCGTCGCTTATCGTCATCGGCGGTGAGAAGCCCAGCGCATCCCTACCCTTGGTGGTGGTGGAGATGCCGTGGTCGAGCAACGCCTGCAGCAGCGTAGCTTCAGTAACGCCAGCCAGAGCCTGCTGGTCGAGTTCGATGGCAAGGAGTAAACCCTTCCCACGCACCGAACGGATCGCCGGCATACTCCGGGCCAGTTCCGCGACGCGTTCGCGGACAACCTGCTCCAGCCGTGCCGCACGTGCCGGCAACTGGTCGCGCAGGATGATGCGAAGGCCGGTTAGCGCTGCCCGTGTGGTGAGCGGATTTTTCTCGTGCGTATAATGGCCCAGAGCCAACTCAGGGGCGATGTCGAAACGGGCGTCGGCGAGCACAGCAGCGATAGGCAATATGCCACCGCCCAGCGCCTTGCCCAGCACGACCATATCGGGCCGTGCACCAAAATGCTCGAAGGCGAAGAAGAGGCCGGTCTTGCCCAGACCCGACGGAATCTCGTCAAAGATCAGCAGCGTGCCGGCGGCGTCGCAGAGCCGTCGAACCTCGGGCCATAGCTCGAGGGAAGGGACGTGGCAATTGGACCGTATCGGTTCGGCGATTATCGCGGCGACGCCGCCCGGCGTCTCGCGCAGCGCCCGCTCAATATCCTCAATCATCGCCGCCGCGCCGTACTTCCAATAGGAGCGGACATGCACACGGTCTGGCAGGAAACTTCCCAGACGCCTGTCCGGTTCAGCACGCGATAGGCCAAAGGCGCCTAGGCCGTGGCCGTGATAGCAGCCCTCGAGCGAGACTGTCGCGCTGCGCCCCGTCACTACCCGCGCCAATTTCATCGCCAATTCGATGGCATCAGATCCGCCGGTGGTGAACAGAACCTTGGCCCGTCCGTCGGGCCATTGCGCCGTCAACAGTTCCGCGAGTTCGGTCGCCGGCTCGTTGGCATAACGGCGCGGCGAGAAGGTCAACTCGTCGAGTTGCGCCTTGAGCGCGGCAACCAGTTCCGGATGCGCGTGGCCGATATGGTGGGCGGTATTGCCGTGGAGGTCGAGATAGCGCCGGCCATCCATATCCTCGATCCAGCTGCCCGACACATGTCGGAGTGCAGCCAGACAGGGGCTCGACCCGTCTTGATGAAAAAACACGGCGGCGTCGCGGTCAACGAGGGCGGCACTGGCGGTGCCGGGCACATCACGTTCGATCATCAGAAAGTGGCTCCTGCGCCAACGACGCTCAATTGCTGCTGTTGCTTTGATCCGCTGCCCAGCCCCTGCGCCCGCCGCGTGCTGCGCTCGACCCAGACGACGATGGCCATGGCCAGGGCCGAAACCACCAGCAGTCCAACGCTTTTGGCAGCGGCGTAGCCGTAGTTGGACGAACTGGCGGCATTGAAGATAGCGACCGATGCAAGGTCGGTGCTGCCGCTGACGAGGAAGATGATCGAAGAGAGCGTGGTCAAACCGTCAATGAACACATAGAGCACGCCCAGCAGCGCCGCGATGCGGAGCATGGGAAGGGTGACCTCCCAAAACCGGCGGATCATGCCCGCACCCAGGCTTTCGGCCGCCTCGTCCACCGACTGGTCGATCCGCTGCAACGCGGCCCGCGCTGCCAGCACGCCGACATAGAGATTACCGAACATGATGTTGATGACGATGATCGCCTCAGTACCCGTCAGCGACAATTGCTTAATGCCAAAGGGCGCGTTGAAGGCGATGATATAGCCGACGCCGAAGATGATACCGGGCAGGATAGCCGGGATCAGCGCCTGGAACCCGATGATGTCACCCAGCGGTGGCTTCAGCCGTTCGGCGACATAGCCGATCGCAAGCGCCAGGAGACCACCGATCGGCGCCGCGATGGCCGCGACCCGGACACTGTTCCAGACCTCGCCGAGGCCCCCGTCGCGCGAGCCATAGCCGGTTCCCTCCATGCCGGCGCCGAGACCCTCAGGACTGAAATAGGCTAGCGTAAAGGTCCAGTCGACGCCCCAGATGCGAGTTACCGACCCCAGGGTCATGACAAGATAGATAGCGACGATCAGCACGCAGAAGAACCCGGCCAATCCCGTCAACCCAACGCGGACGGCAAGCGGTTGCTTGTGTTCGGCCGGCGTGCCCGCATCGTTGCTGACATAGCGTTTGCGCCGCCCGAACTGCTCGAGCGCCAAGTAGAGCAGCAGCGACGGCACGATCAGCCACAGGCAGATAGCCGAGGCCAGCGGCGTGTTCTGGAAGCCGGTGATCTCGTTGTAAATCACGCCGGCCAATACGGGCGTATCGCGACCCAGGATCATGGGATTGCCGAAATCGGTGAGGCTCTGGATGAACACCAGCACCACGGCGCGTTTCAGCCCGGGCCAGCTCAGTGGCAGGGTGATGTTGCGGAACAGCGCCAAGCGCCCTGCCCCCAGCATCAGCGCTGCTTCCTCCAGCCGCCCGTCCTGCCGGCGCATGGCATTATCGAGCACGATCAGCGTGGTGGGCAGGAAGGACAGGGTCTGCGCAATGACGATACCCAGTGGCCCATAGACATTGAACGTATCGGCACTGCTGATACCCAGTGTCTGCTCGAACAGCGTATAGGTGACGAGGCCGCGCCGGCCGAACAGCATGGTAGTCGCCGTCGCCACCAGGATGGGCGGCGCCACCAGCGGCAGCAGCAGGATATTGCGCGTCAGCGTCGGATTGGCGATGCCACCGCGATTAAGACCATAGACGATGGCATATGCGATGCTGACAGTGGTTAGGACCGAGATCAGTGCCAGCGTGACGCTGTTGACCGCGGCCTTGCGCAGGTAGGAGTCGGCGATGACGGCCACGTAATTGGCAAGCCCGTAGCGCTCGTCGGTGGCGGCGCGGAGCCGGCCGAAATCGTCCGTCGAGAGCTTGTCGCGCACGGCAAAAGCCAGCGCGATCCGCTTGTGCAGCATGATGTGTGCTATGGGGAAGGCCACGTCTACAGCCTGCCGTTCGGCCCCAGGCAGCGCTGCTAACGCAGTATCGATGGCCACCTGTTGGTGCTCGAAAGGATCAGCTGTGTTCCAGGTGGGCTCGAACCCGGCCAGCTCATAGGCCACCGCGGTCGCCTTGACCCGTTCGGACAGCGTGGACTCCCTCACCCACCGCTCGATCGAAGCCGTACGGTCGGCCTCGGGCAACAGGTCCAACGCCTCCTGGGTAATCGCAGCGAGACGCCAGTGCGGCAGCGGCCCGCTATTGTCGAAACTCTTGATCAGCACCAGGCCAACCGGCACGACGATGAAGACAAGCAGCAGCAGCGACACCAGCGATGCGGCGACAATGCCGGGCAGTCTGCGGATGATAGAGCTCACCACGCTGCCTCGCGGTCTAGCGGCACGACATGGGCATAATCGGGGCGCACATGAACCCGACCGTCCCTGGCCCGGTTTCCGGCGGTGGCCGTCGATGTTCCTCGACTAGGATATGCAAGCCATCGTCGCAGCGGATAGTAAGGCGCCGGGTCGGGCCGAGGAAGGTGGCGGAGACGACCGTGCCGGCGATGGAGCCAGACTGGCCACCGGGTTCGATGGCTAGGTGCTCGGGACGTACCAGGACCGTGACCAGATCTCCGATTTTAGCGCCGTCGACACTCACCGGCCAGAGCAAGTCATTGATACGCAGGCCTCCGGTCTCGACCGTGCCAGTCATCAGATTCGATGTTCCGATAAATTCGGCGACAAAGCGCGAGCGCGGCCGGTGGTAGATCTCGCCCGGTGTGCCGACCTGCTCGATGCGCCCTGCCCGCATCACCGCGACGCGGTCGGACAGCGCCAGTGCCTCTTCCTGATCGTGCGTCACATAGAGTGCCGTCATGCCCAGTCGATCCACCAATCCCCGCAACTCACTGCGCAGCTTGGCGCGGATACGCGCATCGAGCGCCGACATGGGTTCGTCGAGCAGCAGGATTTCCGGTTCCGCAGCCAGCGCCCGCGCCAAAGCGACGCGCTGCTGCTGGCCGCCACTTAGTTCATGCGGGTAGCGGTCGAGCAGACGATCGATCTCGACCAATGTCGCCAATTGCTCCACGCGTTGCGCTACTTCAGCGCGGCGTTTACCCGCCATGCGCGGGGCGAAGGCGATGTTTTGCGCGGCGGTCTTGGTGGGAAACAGCGCATAGGACTGGAATACGAAGCCCATACGCCGGTCCGCCGGCGGCATATGGGTTACATCGGCGTCCTGTCGCCAGATGCGGCCAGTATCGGGCGATGTGAAGCCGGCAATCATGCGGAGCAGTGTGGTCTTGCCGCAGCCGGAATCGCCCAACAACGTCACGAACTCGCCCTTGGCGATGCTGAGCTCAACGGCATCGACAGCGCGCGTGTCGCCAAAACTCTTGCTGAGTTTTTCGACGCGAAGATGCGGCCCACCCTTTTGGGCGAGCCGCGCTTCGAGCTTGTGTTCGACTTGATCGAGCATCAGTTGTTGACGAACTTTTCGGCCCACTGGCGGCGGAATGCCTCGATATCGACCGGGCGGCGCATGTTCCAGGTGGTGACTTCGTCGAGATTGACGAGGCCATAGCCCGGGACGGCGGTGGCGCCAACCAGGTCGCCGAGGATTTCGGCAGCGCCCTTGCTGGCCAGCCAATCAAGGAAGACCTTCGCCTCTTCCGGATGCTGCGCGCCGGCAACCAGGCCGCCACCCTCGCTGGTGTTAGGGGTGATGCGGCCGAAAACCACGTCAACCGGGCGACCCGAAGACTGGGTGGCATAACAGGTGGTGTCGTAGGAGAGGCCAATTGTGACTTCGCCCGTTCCGGCGAGCTGCGCGCCGCCCGACCCCCCATCCGAATACTGATAGACGTTTTCGTGCAGGTTCTCTACGAAGGGCCAACCAAAGGCATCAACGAAGGTCGCGAGAATGGTGGTGCCGGTACCGGACTGCATCGGCGAGGGCATAGCGATTTCGTTCTTGTAAGCTGGCTTGATCAGGTCTTCCCAGGTGGCGGGCATGGGCAGCCCCTTGTCGGCCAGGCGATCACGGTTGATCACCATGCACATAGTGGTAGCGAAGTAGCGGGTGTAGAAGTCGTCCGGGTCGCGGAATTCATCACGTATGTCGGTGCCGGCCGGGGCATAGGGTTCGAACACTCCGGCATTCTTGAGCTGCTCAAGCGCGACGTTGTTGACCAGATAGACTACGTCGGCCTGCGGATTGCCCATCTCTGCAATAGCGCGCTCGGTGATTGGGCCGGTGGAGCCGGATACGACCTGAAGCTTGATTTCGGGATGAGCGGCGCTGAAAGCAGCGCTCAGCGCTGCGCCGACGTCTTCAGACGCATCATAGACCACCAGGTCCTTGGCCTGGGCACTTGCGGCGAGCAGCAAGCCGATGGCTGCGGCTGTGGTGAAAAGAACTGGACGCATCACTGTCTCCTTGGATTTCCTGCCTCGGCAGTTGCGCAACCGTTATAAGTTTGCTGTATGGAGAGCATGTGCGATTTAAGTGACACTTATTTGACGATGAGACCGGAATGAACTTCGTCCAGTTGCGTGCCTTCCACGCCGTCGCCCAATACGGCACCTTTTCAGCCGCTGCGCAGGCGCTGAGCGTTAGCCAGCCAGCCGTGACCCAACATGTAAGGGCGCTCGAGGAAGCCATCGGCGGTCGGCTGTTTCACAGACGCGGCACCGGCGTCGAGCTAACGGCCGATGGCAATGACCTGCTGCCGCACGTGCATCAGATCATCAAAGGATTCGAGGATGTCTACGCGCGCCTGGAAGACGGCAAACAGCTCCGCGTCGGGCACCTTGCCATCGGCCTGTGCGGACCGCATGTGGCCATGCCGTTGATCCGCCAATTTCGTGCCACCCATCCTGGGGTGCGGATCGATACGCGCATGCACAATAGCAGCCAGCTTCTAGAACTAGTGGCCCAGTTGCGCGTCGACCTGGCGGTGGTAACCCTGACTGTCCCGGTCAACGACCTCGTCTGCCACAAACTGGCTGACCAAGATGTGCTGCTGCTGGTGCCGGCGGATCACGAATGGGCTAAACGGGACGCCATCGATATCGCCGAGCTTGAAGGCCGGCCCTTTGTGCTTCGCGAGCATGGGTCGATGACGCAGCGGGTTTTCGACACCGCGCTCGCGGCCAGCGGCGTCGGCATACGGCGTGAACTCGAACTGTCGAGCCGGGAGGCCGTCAAGGAGGCCGTTGCTGCGGGGCTAGGCCTTGGTGTCGTGCTCGACAAGGAATTGGGATATGATAGCCGGCTGGCTGGAGTAAAATTGACAGGTGCCGACCTCTCGGCCGCGGAGTATCTCGTCGCCCATCCTGAAGTGAGCGAATTAGGCGCGGTAAGGGAATTCATCGCAACAAGCTTTTCGGCGGCCAGGACCGAGGTATTGTAAACCCCGCGCAGCGCGCGCGATGACTCATCCCTTCCGAAGGCGGCTCGCGCGCAGCATGCCGGCCTCCTCGAGGATCGGCGCTGCCACGGACATCAGGTGGCCATTGATGCGCTTGAGGTCGCGCAGCACGTCCACGTGGAGAGACGTCGTCTGCAATGTATCGGGCCGCTGATCCTGCAGCCTGGACATGTGCCGCTCAACCGAGGCGCGCTCCTTGCGTCGGATCGTGACTTTGCCCTCCATGAGCCGCCGCGCGATCTGGGCGTCGCGGTTGATAAACACCCGCTGTGCGAGCTGGAGATTGTCGATGGTGTCGCGAAACAGATCTTCGATCTCGCTCATGCCTTCGGGCGAATATTGAAGCTGCTTCTCGATTTTCTTGACAGTCAGCCGCGAGAGGCTGCGCTCGGTGATGTCGCCCGCATGCTCGAGGTTGATGGCGTAATCGAGGATGTTACTGGACTGCCGGCGAGCTGCCTCGTCCATACCCGTTCTTTCGATGCGAGCGAGATAGAGTTTGATGGCTTGATGGACCGCGTCCACCTCGTCGTCGAGCTGTGACACGCTCCGGCAGAGATGTTCGTCATTGGTTCTGAGTGCGACGAGGCTGATCTCCAGCATTTTTTCGATGAGATCTCCGACACGCAGGGTCTCGCGCATCGCTGCGGCTAACGCGGATGGCGGGTCGGATATGAGCGCCTCGTCAAGATGGCGAGGGCCGGTGTCCTTTGCTGTTGGCTTGTCGGGAAAGAGCCGAGTGAGCAGTCGCGACATCGGACCGATGACGGGAAGAAAGACCAGCGCCAGCCCAACGTTGAAGGCCAGATGCGCCTCGATGGTCAATTGAGCCAGGTTCACGGAAGCTGGCAGATGATCAGTCAGCCACCCGGCTATCAACAGCAGAACCATCGCACCTGCTCCTCTGACTGCCAGGTTGCTGATGACAACACGCCGGGCTGCCGTGCCTTCGGATGCGGTGGCAAATACCGGGGGCAGCGCGCCGCCCACATTGGCGCCGGCGACTAGAAGCAGACAGAGTTCGTGACCGATGCTGCCAGCGGCAGCTAGCGACATGATGAAAAGAACCACGGCGAGGCTGGAAGCGGATACGGCCGCAAGCGCCGCAGACAACCCAATCGCGATAACCGGAGCATCGCTGAGCAGAGCAAAGAACGCCACAAGCGCTTCCGACTCTCGCATCGGCTCTGTCGCTTCCGACATCAGTCGGAGCGAAAGCAGCATCAGTCCGATACCGATGCCGATCTCACCTAGTCCCCGGCTACGGCGCGATTTTCGTGAGCCAACGATCACGCCCAGCAGGATCGTGATTGGCGCGAGCCAATGAATATCGAAGGAGAGTATCTGGGCCACAACAGCTGTCCCGACATTGGCGCCCAACATAACGGCCTGCGCCATTGCGGGCGCGACGAGCCCTTGCGCTACGAACGAGCTGACGATGACGGCCATGGCGGTGCTGCTCTGGAGGGCGAGCGTCGTGAGTAAGCCGGCTCCGAACGCCGTGAGGCGGTTTCGCGTGCTGGAAGCAAGGAACTGGCGCAGGCGGGCACCAAGCGCAGTGCTCACGCCGGACTTAAGCAGGCGCAAGCCCAATAGGAGCAGGGCGGCGGCCCCCAATAGATCAATTAGAACAAGTGTTGAGGCCAACAGACACTCCGCCGATCGAGGGGAGGCGCTTGAGTGACACGCTCCTGATGAAGGTGCCGGCGGGCAAACCGGGAGGTTTACTGCCCACCGGCTTCCCGCCCGCCTCACAAAGTGGCCGGGATGGCGAATTCGCGGCGGGATGGTCGTCCACCGGCATCGGCTCGGCGCGCGCAGGGGCTAGACCGCCGGGCCCGGTGACGTGATGGGATCGAGCCGGGCGACGGTGAGGCCGCTGTTGACGACAAAATCGACGGCCCAACCGACATCGTCGCAGACCAGCATGTCGATCAACCCGGCGCGCAGATAGACGTCGAGTTTTTCGAGATAGTCAGTGCCATAGCCGCGCCGCAATGCGAAGAATTCGGGCCGCGGCACGAAATGGCTCACCCCGATACCGGCGCCATGAAGGCTCTCGGCGAGATCGGGCGCAAACTGCGGATAGTCGGTATTCATGACATCCATCGTTGCCGAGCGGGCGCTGGCCGCCGGCTCAACGAGACGATGGTAGTTGATGCCCATGGTACGGATGCCAGGGGCAAGACGCTTGATGTCGCGCAGCACCACATAGTCGAATGAGCTGATAAGCACCCGCTCGAACATTCCTGCCGCCCTGAGCAGTGCGACCACCTGCTCGAGATAGGCTGCGTCCTCGACCTTGTCCTTAATCTCCACGATCAGCCCAAGTCCGAGGTCGTGGCAGAAGGCGAGCACGTTTTCGAAGAGTTCGATCGGCTGTCCCTCAATTGGCATGCCGTTGCGTGCCTTGGTGCGGAACTGGGCGATTTGCCCATAATCCAACTGCGAGATAAGGCCGGCGCCGGTCGAGGCGTCGTCGAGGATATCGTCGTGGAACACCACGAGCCGCTCATCGCGGGTCAAACGCAGGTCAATTTCACATAGCGAGGCGCCAAGCCCGGCGGCGTGGCGGAAGGCCGGACGGGTGTTTTCGTGGCCGTCTACGACATGGCCACGATGGCCGCAGACGAGAATGTGTCGAGAGCGCGAGGGTAAAAGATCAAACATAGGAATTCCTGTTGGAGACAGGCAATTGTCGACGGTTGAGATTGCGTGTCATAGCTATTATTCCCTGTCGCAGGGCACCGTCCGCAACGCGGCTGGTGCCACGCGAACAGATTTGTCGCTGGAGTACCGAAACGCCCGGAAAGCGTGGGTACCAACAGTGGACATCGTTTCCCTGTAGGGCCATTTTTAGGCTGAGCGACGGGGAAGAGACCAATGCTTAGTGCACGGAGTTCTATGCCCCATGGCTATAAACGTCACGCATCTAAGATCATTCTATCACGTTGCTCGGCTGGGCAGTTTCACCCAGGCGGCGAAGGCACTTGGCGTTTCCCAGCCCACGCTGACGCGGCAATTACTGACGCTTGAAGGTGATTTCGACGTCAAGTTGCTGCGCCGTAGCACGCGCAAACTCGAACTAACCGAGGAGGGCCGGCGGTTGCTGGAAATCTGCGAGCCGATCTTTGCAGGTCTCGAAGAAGCCGAGAGCTATCTCAGGACCGAGCATGAAAAGCTGGTGCGAGTGGACTCGGTATACACATCGCGCATGACAGACTTTCTGGCCTTCGGTCACCGCAACTTTAAGAGTTGCCGGTTCGATGTGCGCATGAGGCGCAGCAACGAGGTTTACCGCTCGCTGCTCGATGGCGATTGCGATATCGGCATGCTGACCCTGCCACAGGACAGTACCGAGTTTGACCACTTCACCGTCGGCACCTATCCATTAATTGCCCTCGTGGGGAATGATCATCCTTGGCGCAGCAGAAAAACGGTCTCGGTATTCGAGCTAGTGGGACAGCCGGTCGTCGCGACATCGCATCTCAGCCAATCGCGCCACGCTCTCGACCGGGCGCTTCAATCCCGCAATCTCAATATAGATATCGTACAGGTGCTCGATTCTAACGAAGTCATCCTCGATGTCATCCGCAACTCGGCAAGTGTCGGCCTCATGGGCTATACCGGCCTGATCGAGCGCGGCGTCGACCATTATGTTACCTTTGATGAGCCCGACATGTCGGTCGCTCTCCATTTCGCTTGTTCCCATACTGGTAGTAGCCGCGGCGTCACCCGAGCGATCTTCAACCTTTGGAAACGTGAACTGCGCGCGGGCGCGCATCCTGCTCTGCCAAGCGCGGTACGCTGAGGCACACCACTGGGTTGGCGGTAGAACATCGGCCGGCAACGCTCACTTGCGATGGCTCAAACGGCCGCTTTATAGCCGAAAGCCTTGATGCCCCGAACAAATCACCCCTTCGGGCGGCGTGGCAGAAATAATCTCAGATGCATGACGCTTATAGCCTGGAGGCATAGAACTCCGCGCACTAAGCATTGGCCTCAGCCGCTTCGTCCGGCCTAAAAATGCCTGCAGAGGAGACAACGCCCACCACCAATACCCTCGCTTTCCGGGCGTTTCACAATTCTCTCTATGACCTGTTTTTGCGTTGCCCTCGCCGCACCTTGGACGGTGTTCGAGGACAGGGAATAATAGCTATGACACGCAGTCTAGACCGCCGGATGATCGTCCCGAGAGACTGTTCTCCCGGGAGCTGGCGTGACGTCACCGGATGGCTCTTTATCTTTGTGAGCCCATCAACAGCATCGACACAGAGCAGGGAGGAACCAAATGCTCAGAACTGATCGTAGGAACTTTTTGATTGGCGTGAGTGCCGCGGCCTTGCTGGCATCAACGTCGGGCGTCAATCTGGCGTTTGCGCAGGAGCGGCGCGAGCTGCGGTTGGGAGTTAATGGGCTCCCCAACTCGCTGGAACCGGTGAATGCCATCAGCAATACCGGCGTTCGCATTGTTACCCAGATTTTCGACACGCTTATCGCACGTGACTGGTTTCACGACGGTGCCCCTGGCAACGGCAGCGAGTTGGTGCCGGCTCTGGCCGAGAGCTGGGAGCGCATCGACGACAAGTCGGTCCGCTTCAAGCTGCGTCAGAACGTCTTGTTCCACAACGGGGTGGAGATGACGGCGGACGACGTGGCCTACACATTCTCATCGGATCGGCTGTGGGGCGACGAGGCGATCAAAACGATCCCCAATGGCCGCAACTTCTCGCCCAACTGGGACGAGCCGGTCGTGGAAGACAAGTATACCGTGGTCCTGCGTACCAAAACGCCGTCTTACCTGATCGAAAAGATCGTGGCGTCATGGGTTGGTCGCGTCGTTCCCAAGGAATATTATCAGGGTCTTGGGGCGGTCGAGTTCGGCAACAAGCCCATTGGCACTGGGCCCTACAAGTTCGTCGAGTTCATTGCCGGAGACCGTGTGGTTCTTGACGCCAATGACAACTATTGGGGTGAAAAGCCGTCTGCCTCGAAAATCACCTACCAGGTGGTGGCTGAACCGGCCACCCGCGTGGCGGGGCTGATCAGCGGCGAATACGATATTGTTACGACGCTGACCCCGGACGACGTGGCACTCGTCGATAGCTATCCGGATCTCGAAACCCGTGGAACTCTGATCGAGAACTTCCACATGTTCACCTTCAACATGAACCAGCCAGTCTTCAAGTCGAAGACGCTTCGGCGCGCCATGGCTCTCGCCGTCAACCGCCCGTTGATCGTCGAGGCGCTGTGGAAGAACCTGGCGGTGATCCCCAATGGCCTCAACTTCCCGCATTTCGGCGCGACCTATGATCCGGATCGCCGTCCTCTGGAGTATGACGTCGCGGAGGCCAAGCGGCTGGTGGCAGAAAGCGGCTACGACGGCACGGCGATTACCTACCGCACTATGGGCAACTACTACGCCAACGCTATCCCGGCATTGCTGATGATGATCGAGATGTGGAAGGAGATCGGCGTCAATGTCGTGCCGGAGATTTATGCTCCCGGCACGACGGCCAAGGACGAAGATATCTGGATCAGGAACTGGTCCAACGGCCTCTCCCTGACCGATGCCCTGAACACCATCGTCTCCGAGTTCGGACCGGGCCGCGGCATTCAAACGCGCTGGGGCTGGGAGGCGCCGGCCGAGTTCAACGAACTGGCGATGAAGGTGCAGGAGCTGCCGGACGGTCCGGAGCGTTTCGACGCTTTCAACCGCATGCGCGACATCTTCGAGGAAGAGGCGCCAGCCGTCATCCTCTACCAGCCGTTCGACGTTTATGGTGCACGCAAGGACGTGAACTGGAAGCCGGTAAGCTTCGAAACGATGGAATTGCGGGCGCACAATCTCAGCTTCAACTGAGAGGCGTTGGACGAGTTGGCGGCGCGCATCCTGGTGCGCGCCGCCCGCGGAGGAACATTCATTGTCAAATCTACTAACGGTTCGAGACCTGGTCGTTCAGGTGCCGGCGCGATCAACCAAAATCATTGATGGCATCAGCTTCTCGCTTGATGCCGGCCAGACGCTCGGGCTGGTCGGCGAGTCTGGCTGTGGCAAGAGCATGACTTGCTACGCCATCGCCAGGGCGTTGCCGCGTGGCATAGCACAAACGGGCGGCTCCATAGTGCTGGCCAAAGATACTGACGGCACCGGCAAGCCGGACGACCCGACGATAGCCATGATCTTTCAGGATCCCACAAGCAGCCTCAATCCAGTTCATACGATTGGGTATTATCTGGAATCGAGCCTCTATCGGCATCAGGGCCTTAAGGGCGCCGACGCGCGCATGGAGGCGATGCGGCTGCTGGAACGTGTGGGCATCGACCAGGCCAAGAGCCGGCTGCGCTCATATCCCCACCAGTTCTCGGGCGGCATGAACCAGCGCGTGATGATCGCGCACGCTCTGGCTGCCAAACCAAAATTGCTCATCGCCGATGAACCCACAACGGCATTGGACGTCACGACGCAAGCCCAGATCCTCTACCTGCTGGAGGAACTGCGAGCGGAAACCGGCATGGCCCTTTTGATCGTGTCGCATGACCTGGGTGTGATCGCCCGCCTGGCAGATCGGGCCGCCGTCATGTATTGCGGCAAGATCGTCGAGACAGCGCCCGTTGGTGAGCTGCTGGAGCGGGCTGCCCATCCATATGCCCGCGCTTTGATCGACTGCATGCCCACGATTGATCCCGACGACCTTGCGCCGCCAATTCCCATCCCCGGATCGGTTCCGCTGCTCGAGAACCTTCCGGCGGGCTGCTATTTCCATCCCCGCTGCCCTCGCGCGACCGAAGTGTGCACCGTCAGTTTCCCCGATCCGACAAATGTCAGCCCTTTCCATGAGGCCTCCTGCTACCACCCGGTGGCCGCATGAGCCCCCCTCTCCTCCAAGCTAGCAATCTGACCAAAACCTTCCGGTTGCGATCCGGGCTGTTTGCAAGAAAAGCCAGCCATGTAGCGGTCAACGCCATCGACCTGGAGCTCGCGCCCCAAGAACGCATCGGCGTGGTGGGCGAGTCCGGCAGCGGAAAGTCGACGCTGGGCCGTCTCCTGCTCGGCCTGACCCCGCCGACGCTGGGTGAAGTCAGGTTCGAAGGCGTGGAACACAGGGACCGCCGACCGCAGGACTGGTCCAGATTTCGCATGCAGACGTCCCTAGTGCAGCAAAATCCGCTCTCGGCCCTCAACCCGCAAATGACCATTGGGGAGCAGGTGGCAGAGGCCGTGTGGGTGCATCGGGTGGCCGATCGCAACGGTGCCCGCGAACGAGCGGCCGCCATGCTCGAAAGGGTTGGCCTGTCGAGTGCGATGATGAGCCGTTTTCCCCATCAGATGTCTGGCGGCCAGCGACAGCGCGTTGTCATCGCGCGCGCTTTGATCCTGCAGCCCAAGCTGGTTGTGTTCGACGAGGCCGTTTCGGCTCTCGACGTATCGGTGCAGGCGCAAGTGGTTTCGATCCTGAGGTCGCTCTGGCAGGAGTTGGACCTGGCCTATGTCTTTATCACGCATGACCTGCGCATCGTCCGACACCTGGTTGACCGCATCGCTGTCATGTATCTGGGCCGTGTTGTCGAAACAGGGGACATTCGGTCCGTCTATGCGTGGCCGCGTCACCCCTACACCAGAGCCCTCCTGGCCTCGGTGCCGACGATGGACCCGCTGGTCCGAAACGTGGCGCCGCCCATCCAGGGTGAACTGGACATCAGTAAGCTATCGCAGGGATGCGCGTTTCGGTCACGATGCCCATTCGCCATCGAGCGATGCACGACCGAGGTCCCGGCGCTTCGTCTGGTTGAACACCAGGATGTGGCCTGTCATCGAGCCGAGGAATTCCCACGGCCGGTTGCGACCCGGATGGAGGTCGCGCAATGATTTCCTTCATCCTCGCACGCCTGTTTCGGGCCCTGGTTGTCCTTTTTCTCACCGTGACATTCGTCTTCATCGTGCTTCGGGTGAACGGCGATCCGGCCGAACAGATGCTGGGCGATCTCGCTTCGCCCGAAGCGCTGGAGGCATTCCGCAGCAATTGGGGCCTCAACCGATCGATCCCCGAGCAGTTCTTCATCTATGTGACCAACGCGCTGCGTGGCGATTTCGGTGTGTCATCCGCCGATGGTAGGCAGGTGTTCGCGGTCATTGCCGAACGTGTTCCCAAGACGCTGTTGGTGACCGTTTCGGCCTTCGTCCTGATTATGCTCTTCGGGATTCCGGCCGGAATTCTCGCAGCGGTGCGTCGTGAGAGTCCCGCCGACAAAGCCGTCATGGCGGGTGCGGTGATTGGATACAGCGTTCCCAACTTCCTGCTCGGCGTTGCCCTGATCTTCGTATTTGCCGTCTGGTTGCGTGTGCTGCCCAGCTCGGGCAGTTCCACCTGGCAACATGCGATCCTGCCGACAGTTACCTTTGCCATGGCAGGCGCGGCAGCAATTTCCCGTTTTACCCGCTCCACAATGATCGACGTGCTTGGCCAGCCTTATATCGTCGCGGCCCGTGCAGACGGCGTGCCCGAATGGGAGGTCATCCTTCGGCACGCCCTTCCAAATGCCGCGATCCCCATGGTGACCATGTTGGGCTTTAGCGCCGGAGGGTTGTTGGGAGGCGCGGTGCTCGTCGAGACCGTGTTTGCGTGGCCCGGTCTGGGCAGCGGCTTCGTTCGCGCCGTCAATACCGGCGATCTCAACGTCGTGCAGGCCATGATTATCACCTTCACCACGTTCATGGTCACGATCAACCTGACCGTCGACATTCTATACGCCGTCCTCAATCCGAAAATCAGGTTGCAGAACAATGACGCAAGCTAGGACGCTGCCGAGCTGGCAATTCCGAACGTTCGCCTCCCGCCTGCCGGCCAGTATCTGGCTGTGCACCATCTGGGTGGTAGTGGTCGTGGTCGTAGGCGCAACGGCACAATGGATTTCGCCTTATGACTATCTGCAGCAGGCCCCGCTTTCGCGCTTCGCGCCGCCCGGCGCGCTGCCGGGGCATCTGCTGGGCACCGATTATCTTGGCCGCGATTTGCTCAGCAACATACTGGTCGCAACCCAGACGTCATTGATGATCGCGCTTGCCGGCTCGGCGATCTGCGCACTTATTGGTACAAGCCTCGGCTTCCTTGCCGCCCATTTTGGCGGCTGGATCGACAATCTCATCATGGGCTTTGCCGACGCCATGGCGTCAGTGCCCTTCATCATCTTTGCGCTGGGCGTACTGGCCTTTTTCGGTTCGAGTCCGCTGCTTTTTGTCTTCCTCGTCGGCGTGGCCTCCTGGGAACGCTATGCGCGCCTGACCCGTGGCCTCGTACTGAGTGCCAACCAGGACGGCTATGCAGAGGCGGCTCGCATCGTGGGCGTTCCATCCCTGCGCATCTACCTGCGCCACATTCTTCCCAATATTGCTGGCCCTCTCATCGTCCAGCTCACGGTGAACTTTCCCGAGATCATTTTGCTCGAGAGCGGGTTGAGTTTTCTGGGTCTGGGTATCCAACCGCCCGCGACGAGCCTTGGCCTCATGGTTGCCGACGGCAGAAATTACGTTGCAATCGCCTGGTGGCTCACCGCCCTGCCCGGCTTGATCATAGTGCTCACCACTTTGTCCATAAGCCTGCTCGGCGACTATTTGCGCGATCGTTTTGACGCGCGCCTACGCTAGAAAAATAGGAGAAATAATGAACCCGCTGCTCATGACGCCGGAGACGATAAGGATCGCCGGACATCGCGGCCATAGCGCCGGTGCGCCGGAGAACACCATCGCCGCGTTCCGGAAAGCTCGCGAGTTTGGCGGCCATGGCATCACCTGCGAGACCGACCTTGCGCTGACCAGCGATGGCGAGTTCGTCTTGATTCATGACGAGACCGTGGACCGCACCACCAATGGTCATGGTCTTGTCCGCGACATGAGCTATGCCGATCTCGCCAAGCTCGATGCAGGCCGATGGTTTGGTGAAGCCTTCGCGGGAGAACGCGTCCCGCGTCTCACGGACGCCCTACAACTGGCGCGCGAACTGGGGATCATCTACCAGCTCGAGCTCAAGATATATGACCGGGACGATGTCATCCTCCCCAAGCTAAGGGCGCTGATCGACGAATTGGGCTGCGCCGACCTATTGCAGTTCTCTTCCTTCGATTTCGTTCAACTGAGGGCGCTCAAGAAGGCTATCCCTGAGGTTCCTACGGTCGGTCTGTCGCATTCCCGCCTGATCGATCCTGCCGCCATTGCGCGGGAAGCAAATGTGGATGCGATCAATCTCGAAATCCAGCACTTCCCAAGCGGCGAAGCGCATCAGCTCCACGACGCCGGCTTCGCGGTCTTCTTGCATGTTCCGCGCCCGGAGCGGCTTGAGAAGCTCAAGTCATACGGCGTGGACGTGGAGGCTCAGGCCGTCCGTTGGGTACGGGAGGGTCAATTGGATCAGATCATCAGTGACGACGTCGCGCAGATGGCCAGGATCAGGAATGAAGCTCGTGGCTGATTTTAACGGATCGACATTGCCTGAACGCGCCACGGAGTCCGTTATCGAGGAAATCGCACGTAGCGCAGGAGAAATTGCTCTGCGGTACTTTCGGTCATTGGCCAGCATACCGGTTGAGAAGAAAGGCCATCTTGATCTCGTCACCAAGGCCGACAGAGAGGTCGAGGAATTCCTGATTGCCAGCCTGCGTCAGGTGTTTCCAAACGACGGTGTCTATGGCGAAGAGGGCGGCAACATCGCGGGCACTTCCGGGCGGATATGGGTGATCGACCCGATTGATGGGACGTTCAATTTCGTGCGGGGCGGGCAGAACTGGGCGATTTCGATCGGCCTCTATGAAAATCGGCGTCCGACATTCGGGGTAATCTACGTCCCTGTCCGCGACCTCATGTTGAGCGGGGGTGGGTCTGTCGAAACCCGGCTGAACGGCAAGCCGATGCGATCTTTGCCTGTGCTCGATCTATCGCAGGCCTCTATGGGGATCGGTCTACATCCTTCGGTCGCCACACAGGATCGTCTCGAACTATTGCGCTATATTTCCGACGAACTACGCATCGCGTTCCGCTGTTGCGGGTCTTCTACCCTCTCCCTCATCGAGGTGGCCATGGGTGAGACCGATGGCTACGTGGCGCTCGGCGATTCGACCTGGGATGTGATGGCCGGGCTGCCCATCCTCAGCAATCTTGGTGTGTCTCACACAATCGATTGGGATCGCACGGATCTCGGCGCAAAGCTACGCTTCGCCTGCGGAAGCGAGGCGTTTCTGGCAAAGGTGCGGCCTCTACTGGAGAGCGTCGGCGGCAACCCCATGTCGGGCGCTGCCAGCCATGGATAGCGGCGTCCCCTCAAACGTTTGCCCGGGTCGTGATATGTCGGCTGCGCAATTGCGCCGGCGCACCGTGGACGGCAGGGGCGCCGCCGACATTCGGATGTTGCAGGTTGAGGATGGTCCAGGGCGAGGACAGCGGCTGCTTGTCGTTCGCAACGCGGCGGGCATTGCCTTCGAGATCGCTGTGGACCGGGGCTTTGATATTTCCAACATGACCTGGCGCGGCATAAATATCGGCTGGAACAGCGCAAACGGGATGCCGTGGCCGCCCAACTCGGTCGATGCCGAAGAGGGCGTTGGTTTTTACAGGAACTTCGATGGCTTCCTTGTCACCTGTGGCCTGGACCATATCGGTGGCGCCCGCCGAAGTGACGCGGACCGCTATATCCACAAACATCGGAAGGAGGTTTTCCATCCCCTGCATGGCAGGATTTCCAGCCAGCGGGCCACGCTTTCGGGCTACGGCATCGACTGGACGACAGACGCCCCGATCATATGGGCCGAGGGCGTTGTCAGGCAGAGTTCGGTGTTCGGAGAGAACCTTGTGCTGCGCCGTCGCATCGTGGTGGATGTTTTCGGCCAGGCGATCCGCATAGACGATGCCGTCGAGAATCGAGGATTCCGCCCCACGCCGCATGCGATCCTCTACCACATAAACTTCGGCTATCCGTTTCTTGATCAGGCGACCCGAATCTCCGGTGACTTGACCAAGGATATCGTCTCGGCATTCAACAGCGAGGACAAGCGCCCACGGGATGACTTCGTCGACTATTACCAGGAGACGCCCGTCATTTCCGATCTGCCGACGGCTTCGGTCGAGCTGCACAATAGTGCTCTGCTCGGAGGATTATGCGTCCAGCTGTCGTTTCCTCGTAAAGCACTGCCGACTTTCGGAATCTGGAGAGCTTTTCAGTCCGGTGTTTATGCATTCGCGCTGGAGCCGGCCCGCCGATTTAGTTGGGACGGGGCAGATGACTCAATCACTCTGGGAGCCGGAGAGACCGCCGCCTACCAGATCGAAATAGCACTGCGCCCCACCAGCGAATAGAGAATGCCCCTGGTGCCGTGTCCGGATCGACAAGCCAGGGTCGCCGCATCGGCGCCGACTGTGGAGCCGAGGTCTCTCAGCGAGGGTTTTACTGACCAATAATTCGATATGAATTCTGGTCAGTTGATTGACGCCACGCTTATGCGCAAAATCGCCATGGCAGGAGGTCGAACGTCGCAAAGATCTCTCACGCCGTTCTCCTCAGCCGGCCCAGTGGAGTTGTGTGTCGACTCCTGGTTGGGCATAGTTCACAAGCCGAATTGTTCGCGAACCTGAAGGGGGCCGTCCTGGAATGAAGATCAGCCTCGATCACCTTCCCGAAAGCAAGCAGCGCAATGTCGCGCGTATCGTCGAGATCATCCACGAGGAGTTCGATGACGCGCTCAAGGAAGCCAAGTCAGAGGCCAAGCGCCGTGGGCGCATCCTGAAGATCATTCTGTTCGGATCTTACGCCAAGGGCACCTGGGTCGATGAGCCTCACACCATTGAAGGGCTATCGTTCAGACTTCGATGTCCTGGTGCTCGTCAACGAGAGCCGTTTCGCGGGGTTTGAATATTGGGATCGGGCCACGGACCGACTGAACCGCGACGCCGCCATCGGCGTGCCAGTAGGCCTGATCGTGCATTCAGGTCGCGAAGTGAACAATACTCTGCGCAATGCGCAGTACTTCTTCTCGGACATCCGCAAAGAAGGCGTCCTTTTCTATGAGATGGATGATCGGGAGCTAGCTGAGCCGGGCATTCTCTCGCCGCAGCAGGCTTTGGAAATCGGTCGAGAGCAGTACAACCAACGCTTTCAGGTTGCCTTCAATTTTCTGAAAGGTGCCAGATTTTATCAGACCGAACGCAATGATAAAGAAGCCGCATTTCTGCTTCACCAGTCGATTGAACAAGCTTATGCAACAGTGCTGCTGGTGCTGACGAATTACAGCCCGCCCTCGCATAACCTGAAATTCCTGCGGATGCTCGCCGAGGATCGTGACCGTCGCCTCATTGAGGCCTGGCCACCCGACCAGCACCGCCATAATGCCTGGTTTAATGTTCTCAACGAAGCCTACGTCAAGGCCCGCTATTCCAAGCATTATGAGATCAGCGAAGAAGCGCTGGCATGGCTCATCGAGCGCACCGAGCATCTGCACGCGCTTGTCCGGACGGTGAGTGAAGAACGCCTGGAAAACCTAGAAAAAGTCGCGATAGACGAGCGCTAGCCGCCGGCGAAGCATACGGCGTTTGTATCCCTCAATGTCGTGAACGCACAGCATGCCGGAGCGGAGGACGGCAAAGCCGTTGCGTTAAGGCAGACCTAGGCTCTAGAGGGCCGAACTGAGGTCGGCGCGCTGAAGGTGCAATAAGGCAGTGTCCTCCAGCTCGAACTGAGCCAATGCTCTGTTTCGGATAACGCTACCGTACGGGTGCAAATTGCGGGACCGCTGGTACAAAGCTACCGTACGGGAGCAACTAGTAGCATGAACCCGCAAGATGTGGTACCAGCTACCGTACGGGAGCATAATGATGATGAAGCCCAGTGATACGAAGGACGCTGTATCTGCCCTAGAGTTGGCGGCTAAAAAGACAAACCAGTACCTAAAGGGGGCCATTAGCGGAGAGGGGACATTGTCAGCAAAGCTGACCGTATCCCGTGAGATCCGCTCTCTAGACCAGCTTGGCGAATTCGTGATGACCCGTCGAAAGGCAAAAAAGCTCACCCAACAGGAGTTTGCCGATCTAGCAGGTGTGGGTCGGCGGTTTGTGTCGGAGCTCGAATCCGGCAAGCCAACTGCGGAAATCGGCAAAGTCCTAAAGGTGCTGAACGCCCTGGGTATCGACCTCATCGTGAAGGATCGTTGATGCCCATAACGTTGGACGTCCGACTTGATGGTTTCGACCAGCCGATCGGTCACCTGTTTGGGGACGACCGCGGCGGGGTCGCGTTTGCATATCGCCCCGACTATTTGGCGCGGCCGGACGCTATGGCGATATCAATGTCTCTTCCGCTTAGCGAAACCGGTTACGGCGACCCACCTACTCGCGCCTACTTCGACAATCTCTTGCAGGAGCGCGATACGGCCAGAGCCGACATAATCGCCAAGTATGACATCGCCAACGATGACATCGCAGGCATATTGCTTCACCTCGGCAAGGACTGTTCGGGCGCAATATCGGTCTTACCGGAGGGAGCGCCGGCCACAAAGGTGCCAGGCGATCTATTGGCGGACTATGTGCCTCTGGCCGATGATCGTCTTATCGCGATCATCCAGTCGTTGCACGAGAGACGTGCCCTACCCGCGGACGTGCAGGATCCCTCGCCCCTCGCAGGCGTCCAAAGCAAGATCGCGGTTACCCGCCTTCCCGACGGACGCTTCGCTGAGCCGCGTGAAGGGTCTGGCGCGCCAACGACGCATATATTGAAAGTGCCCGATGACCGACACCGGCGCGACGCGCTGCACGAGCACGCCGCAATGGAGCTTTCTCGCTCATTTGGCTTCCCGACCGCATCCACAAGCGTTGTGGAAATAGGCGGTATTTCCGTTCTGGCTGTAGAGCGATTTGACCGGAAAATCGATCAAGACGGCAGGATCATTCGCCGCCATCAGGAAGACTTCTGCCAAGCCCTTGGGCTCCCTGCCCGACAAAAATACGAACGAAGGGGCACCGAAGGACGGCGCTTCGATGCGGTCGCCGTTGGTCAACTGCTCGACCAAACGATTGACCCGGCCGTAGAAAAGCGTCTCTTCGTCGAAGAGACCTTCTTCGATCTCCTCATCGGAAATGTCGACGGTCACGCCAAGAATTTCTCAATCTTTCATCTTCCGGGAAACCGAATACATAGCACCCCCCGTTACGATGTCATGCCCACCATGCTTGACCGCGGCACCACCGACGAGTTTGCTTACCGCATCGGAAATGCTGAACTTCTCAACGCGTTGAGCTGGGACGCTGTGGACGATTTTCTGGCCGCCCTAGGTTTTTCCTCAAGAGCCGGGCGGCGTCGATTGGCTGGCGACATCGTTCCCGCCACAATTCGGCGTCTTAACGAGAAAATCGAAGACATCGCTGCGGAATACCTTAAGGACTTCGCGGACCTTTTAGCCACCAACATCCGCACGACTTGCCGTCGGCTGGACATCGAGATCCCCACGCCGGCCGGCGACCGAGACACCTTCGTCCGCTAGCATGTCCGCAGGCTGGTGAGCGCTTCTGCCGGAGAAGCTCGTGATCGACACCCTGCAGCGATTTCGTGAGGCGGGTGCGCGCCCAGCGGTTAACCGCTCTGATCGCGTAGCCCGCTCGACTGACAGGCAACGAACCCCCGTTTGGGAGCAGAGTCCACTCAGATGCGCAACCAGATTGGGGTGGTAAGCAGAATGACAGCTTTTGGAAACGCATAGGAGATAGCTGACATCCGCCATCGCCCCGCCGGGACGCATCTCCGCTGGATAGGATAAGAGAGGGGTGCGTACACCCCTCCCTATTAGTTCAGGCCGGCTCGCGTTCGTCTGCGATCGACCAGTTGTAGACACATCGATCTAGACCAATGGCGATTTCGAGTACCTTGACCTCGATCTGGCGCGTGCCTGATTTACCGACCACAGTTACGGTCCCCGGGAAGTCCGTTCGGCGCGAAATGGAAGCGACTTCCATCCACTTGTCGCCATTGTCCACTTCCACATCCATGGTGATCTCTGAATAGGCTGGTAGCCGATCAGAGGGGACAATGCGCGTTGGAAGCCGCGTGATGGCGGCAAGCATGCGCCGCACTGGTTCGAGAATTGCGCTGTGATAATCATTGGCAGTATCGGCGGCATAGGCGCACTGGAATTCTATCTGCCAAAATTCCTTGAGCCTCACATGTTTCGTCGCCTGATCTTGTTCACGGCGAAACGATTTGCCCGCCTGCCAGACACAGAGCGGCAACCGAACCTTAGTGTGTGAGGCCAACAAATGGCTCATGTAGACATAGGTGGACGGCGTGGTTTCGGGCCGTAGTACCAAATCATGGTCATGCTCTGTCAGGCGTTGCTGAACGAAGATATCCTCAGCCGTATAGGCTTCAGAAACCATCGCACGAGGTAACAGCAAAGGTGCCTCTACTCGCCGAATATCCCAAGCAGAGTTGGTTGCCCTGAGTGCAGTCGAGACCTCGGTAGAAAGATGGGTGATGGCGCTTTCGCGCACGCGAATGTCGCGCTCTGTCCAGTGGACGAGCCCGTTGGCATCGTAAAGGGAAAGCATTTGCTCTCTCGCAATCGGTTTATCGGAGGTGTGCTCTGGGCTTTACGTCTCCAGCATGGGGAGACGGCACCTGCCGAGCTCCGCGTCTAGCGGAAGACGCCAATACCTCGACGACCGGCGCCACCAAGAAAGGTGGCCGGAACAACCAGCGCAGCAATGTTCGCGAACATGAACATGAACATGAACTCGATGATAGGTCACAAACGTGACAGCAGCAATACGTTGCAACGTCCGGTCTTAGGACGACCCACCACCTACACCTGTGACCGCAATGAGGTCGGTAGTTGCCATTTCAGACCGCATTTTATGCGAATCTGACGCTTTCGCCTCCTCCGATGGCTGCGGCCGCCCAGCATCGACCGCATATGGGATGGACGGTTCCTGACGCCCCCGCGTTTGGTGTGATTGTCCGCTCGCCGTAAGTCCCCCGTAAGCGAATGGCTCCACAGCCTCTTGATCAGGCTCGGACTCGGCGGTGTCGATTGCGACACTGATCCCAGAACCTGCTTACGAAAGGAACCATCATGAAGAAGATCATCGCGATCGCAGCGGTAGCCGTCGCCCTTGCCGGTTGTTCGCAGTCTGCGGGCGGAGGCGCAGCGATCGGTGCTGCGTCCGGCGCTCTCATCGGCGGATTGACCACCAATTCCTGGGAAGGGGCCGCAATCGGCGCGGCCGTAGGCGGCGCATCCGGAGCCGTCATCGGCAAGGCGACCGAACCGGGCAAATGCGTCTACCGCGACCGCCATGGCCGCCAGTACATAGACGTCTGCTGATCGGCCCCAAAATACCGCCAACCACCCATCCGGAAAATGGAGCAAGGCGATGTGGATCTGGTCACAACCTTTTTTATCGGCTCAGCGCAGGCGCCGTTGCCGCATACGAGAAATCCGACAAGGCGGCGTCGATGCAGAACGCGGTCGCGACCGGCATTCAAGCCGGCCTTCTGTTCTGCAAACCCCCTGCCGATCTCGACCGTGGTGCTGCACCTGGTTTCCCATCACCTGCACCTCAACTACTCCATCATGCCGTAATGGAGCTCAAAAATAACGCTCATCTGTGTCACATCTTGAGCTTCTGACGGTGCTTCCTCAATCAGAACACTTGAGCGGCGAAGCGACCTCCAATTCCGGTATGCACCGTAGCCAACGCACCGGGGCGCTGCAAAAGTGAAGGGATGTCGCAGCCACTCGACATCCCTTGCGCAATCGACCTACCACAAACCAGGACTACGCTTTGAAAATCTTGGCGACAATCGCAACAGCGCTGCTGGTCATGCTTTCGGCCTCGATTGCCAATGGGCAGGACGCACCCGCGCGCGATCCCCGCACCGAGGCCATCGATCGCCTCATTCTCGTGCTCGAGGACGACGCTGTCCGTACGGACCTCTTGGAGCAGTTGCGCAAGATGTCGGCCACGCCACCGGCCGCCAGCAATCAGAGCGGTGAGGACGAGACTCCGACCACAGAGCCCCAGCCAGGAGAAGACATCGCCGCTCCCGGGCTCATCGATGTACTGTCGGAATGGTCCACGACTATTGTCGAGCAATTGCCGACCACCACGTTCGGCATCCCGATCGATCAGAAAGCGCAGCAGGCACAGACCCAACTGGCGACGCGAATAGAAGCCGGGGTGGCAAGTGGCGAACTGACGCGCTTTTTCATGTGGGCCCTTCCCGGCTTCATGATCGTCGTTGCTGGCGGTCTTTTTCTGCGCCGGGTCGGACGTGGTCTTACTGCCCCAACCCAGCCTGTGCGCAAACGCCTGCTGGCAGTCGGAGTGAGCCTCAAGATTATCGCCAACGTCGCATTCTTCCTCCTAGCCGCACTGATATTGTCCCTGATGCTTCCGCAGGATCTGGGCACGCGGATATTTCTGACCCTGTCGGCCGGCCTCCTACTGTCCATCCTGATGACCGATCTGGCGATGGCAGGACTGTCGGCACTTGGCGGGATGCGCGGCGTCCGCGTCGTCCACTTTGCCCAAAGGCGCCTCTTCAAATGGGCGCTGCCGATCGGGATGCTGTCGACCTTCGCTGCGCTCCTGCGCGATGCCGAACTGCGCCGCGTCGTCGGCTGGTCCGCGGCCGATATCGCATCCTTTACGCTGAACATGTCGGCCGCCGCCATAACCCTGGCGCTGGTCATCCGGCATCGCATGGTCATTGGCCGTTTGATTTTTGGTCGCGCCGCGCACAGTCCCAGGTCAAAAAATGCCATTCGAAATGCCACGCGCCGCCTTGCCAGGTACTGGCACCTGCTGGCTTACGCCTTCATCGGCTTGAGTGCCGTCAGCCTGTTTGCCGGACAGCGCGATAACGACGTCTTCACCCAGGTCTTCTGGTCGTTCGGCACCGTGCTTGTCGGCCTGGTCGCCGTTGCCCTTCTACATCGCCTCTACGATGGCGTACTCAACCGCCGGCGCAGGCTGCATGGCGCGGTGCGGCACGCACTGATTGCCGGTATGCTCCGTGTCACGCGATTGGCGACCGACATAGCGATCGCTCTTTTTGCTATCGTCGTCATCGCCCGCATATGGGGCTTTGACCTCTGGAGCTGGTTGCAAGCGGATGGCCGCCAGCTGAGCCAACCGCTGGCCGCCGCAGCCATATGTGCCGTGATCACCTGGCTCATCTGGGTGGCGCTGGATGCCTGGATCGCCAGCGCCCTCACCCCCACCGACGCGTTCGGGCGGCCACGCCAACGCTCCAACCGGGCACAAACGCTTCTGCCGCTGCTGCGTAACAGCCTGATGATGCTATTGGTTCTGCTGGCGGGTATCGCGATCCTGGCCAATATCGGCGTCGACGTGACGCCGCTGCTTGCCGGTGCCGGTGTCTTTGGCCTGGCGATCAGCTTTGGCTCCCAGCAACTGGTTCAAGACGTCATCACCGGTGTGTTCATTCTGGCCGAGGATACCCTGGCCATAGGGGACACCATCAACACGGGCGATCGAAGCGGCGTGGTGGAGGGCATTTCCCTGCGCACGGTGCGCCTGCGCGATGCCGATGGAGCGCTGCACTCGATACCGTTCTCTACCATCAAGGCGCTGAAGAACAGTTCGCGCAATTTCGGGGTCTTCCGTCCCCGTTACTCGGTGCCATCGAGCGTCGATCCGGAACAGGTTCTGGACGCGATGCGCGATGCTAGCGCCACACTCAAGGCCAATCCGCGCTACACCTCCGCCTTCATGGGCGACTTGCAGAACCTTGGTATCGAGGAAATCAACGCCGGCTCCGTCATCGTCAGCGGTTCGTTGCGAACTGCCCCACTCCGCCAGGCCGACCTGACCAGAGCCTTCAACGGCACTTTCCGCGCGCTTCTTGCGGAGAGAGGGATCGAGTTGTGAGTCTTCTCGGGTGTGGTCGTGAGCCGCCCGTAAGGTCGATCTCGAAGGCACTCACGAACCGGTTCTAGCGGGACGTCGCGTTCTCGTTCCAGTTCCCCTGGAAGCCCGGCGGGATACGATGCGGCAGGCGAACACTGGCAATCGGAGCTTCGTCGAACCAACGGGTCGAGAATCACCAGATCAGTCGACTGATCACGCACCGCCCGCCGTAATCCAGGCGTAAGGGGCCTGCTTCAGGGTTAGCGGCAACTCGGCGCCCGAACGCATGGCATCGGCTTTGCTGCCGCCTCAACGCCGCCATTCGAAGAGAACATAATGCACGCCACCTCCTCTGAAAACGAGATTAGACCCGGCTGGCTAGAGGTCGCGGTCGGACTGGCCGTCTACCTCGCCCTCATCGTGGTCATCGGCGTATCAATGCTCCAAATGCCGGACGAGCAGGCCGCAATACGCGGCATCTTTGGCATGGCTGCCAATGGCGTGGCCGGCGGCCTGGCTCTGCTGGCAGCCTGGATTGTGCGCATACGAAATTTCCGTGCTTTCGGTTTCTGTGCCGTCGAGCAGAAGTGGCTGGCAGCCGGCATTGGTCTGGGCCTGCTGGCGTTTGGCCTGAGCTTTGCTATCGAGGGCATCTACTTCATGTTCGTGACCGAGCCGAATACCCAGGCCGATTTTCAGGCAGCTGCAACAGCGGGTCCGGTATCCCTGATCGTGCTGGTGGTGACAGGCGCGCTTTTCACCCCTTTCGGCGAGGAAGTCCTGTTCCGGGGTGTTATCGCCAATGCTCTCAATCGATATGGTCCCTGGGCGGGAATCGTGGGAAGCGCGGCCATTTTTGGAGTCGTTCACGGTCCCAGCGTTATCCTGCTGGACGCATTCATGGTGGGTGTTCTGACCGGTTACCTGTTCAGAAAAACCAACTCGCTATGGCCAGCAATCGTCGTGCACGTCATCTACAACGGCGCTCACCTGCTGCACTACGCCACGCTGTAGGCGATCCTGTGCGTCGGAACCACCAGGGCCTGGGACCGTAAGGTCTTCGCGCGCGTGGAATTGAGAGTAGCCGAGCCAAACTCCAAGGCATGGGGTCAGTCTGCAGATCGATCCGCAAGCTGAACGACCATCTCAATCTCAAGCAGAAATTCCGGAGATGCCAAAGCGCTTACGCCAATACCTGTCAGGCTCGGCTTTGCGCCGGAGAGGAATTCGCCCATTTTTCTCATCACGGTCTCCACCTCGACCGGGGTCATATCAACGACGTAAATTCGAATCTGCGCGATGTCATGGGGCGATGCCTCAAGGGCCTTCAAGGCTTCGGTCAGGTTTGCGATGATCAAATCTGTTTGCGACACAATGTCCGCAGGGGTTAACCCGCCGTCCGCCATGATCGCCACCTGGCCCGAAACGAAGGCGAGGCGGCCCGTGGTGATCGAAATCTGCGAATAGCCGATGGCCTCACTGTTGGGAAGTGTTGGTGGGTTAAGTCGGTTCGGTGCGGTCATCCAATAGTTCTTTCGATAGCTGGGGACGCGTGACGGCGCCCATCGCTGATAGTATGAAACAAACTACTGACGAAGTGACGGCGTCAGTCTGCCGAAACTCAAGCTACGGTGCTATCGATGGATGGGGGCGATGTTGACGACATTCAGATGTTTATGGCTGTCGTCGACGCGAATGGCTTTGCGGCGGGTGGTCGTACGCTGGGCCTGTCGCGGTCTGCCGCAGGCAAGGCCATCGCGCGGCTGGAGGCCAAGTTTGGCACCCGATTATTGAACCGCAATACGCGCTCAATGGCCCTGACTGATGAAGGTCACAGCCTTTATCAGCAGGGTCTGGCCATCGCGGCTGCGCTTGATCATGCGGAGGCGAGCCTTGCGCAACACTCTTCGGAACCGCTGGGCACGCTGCGGCTGACGGTGCCCGATGCATACGGACGGAAGTTTGTCCTCCCTGTGGTAGCCAACTACCTGGATCGATGGCCCCACGTGCAGGTGGAGGTTAGCTTCTCTGACGCGGTCGTCAGCATGGTCGAGCAAGGGTTTGACCTTGCGATCCGGATTGGCGTGACCAGCCCAAATCCCGGCCTGATCATGCGGGTCCTGCGCGAGGAGCCGGTGGTCCTGTGCGCAGCCCCCGCCTATTTCGACCGGCACGGCATACCCGAACGCATCGACCAACTCGATAGTCACAACCTTCTGTTCCACGCGCACCTCAATGAACGTCAGAGCTGGAGCCTTCGCGAAGGCGACGGCAGCGTCACCATTGCGCGCGGGCGTAGTCGGTTGAGGCTCGACAGCGGTGCAGCATTGCAGGCTGCCGCAATTGCCGGTGGAGGCATCGCCTACCTTCCCTATTCTTTGGTCGAGGACGATCTTTCCACTGGACAGTTGCGCCGCGTGCTTGCTGAAGCCACGCGTGATTGTGTGCCCATTGTCGCCCTATATCCGCATCGACGGCACCTTGAAGGCAAGGTGCGACACTTTATCGATACGCTTGCGACGGCATTGAGGTCCACAGCCTGATCGAAGGCTGCTTTCTCCGAGTTTGTTTCTGGCGGTCGCCCTGAATGATACAGGCTTACAATCTCACGTCGTCGTAAGCGCGGCGGTGCTCTCTGATGGTGTGCAGGTTATCTTGGACCCAGAAGTTAAACACCTCAAGCGCGCGCAAAGCTCCGATACCCATTTCGGTCAATTCATATTCGACACGCGGTGGCACTTCCGGGAAATAGTGGCGGGCAACCAGTCCGTCGCGCTCAAGGTTACGGAGTGTGAGCGTCAGCATTCGCTGAGTGACACCGTCAACTTCCTTTTTGAGCGTTGAGAAGCGGAGCCGAGTTTCCTCCGCGAGTGAAAGCCGCCAAAGGACCGGGACAGTCCACTTGTCGCTCAGCAGAGTGCAGACCCCGTTTGATGGAACAGGTCTGAACGCTCGACCATCCCCTGATCCTTGTGGTGCGTTGGCATGCATTTGTTTGTCCAAGGGTACCATACTTGTGCCCGATGCAGAAAAATGTGCCGTCTTCCGGCGGGTTTATATCGGTATATATGGAGAACCCTTATTCCATGCGAGGGTATCCAATGACTAATGACAAAAGACCCATTCTGGTTTTCGGCGCCACCGGGCGGCAGGGAGGATCTGTCGCGAAAGCATTGCTGAGGGCGGGATTGTCCGTTCGCGCGCTTGTACTAGACGCCGCCGACACTTCATCTTTGAAGTTACGGAATTCAGGCGTTGAGCTTGTGGAAGGCTCTTTCGAGGACACGGATGTCATCCGCTCGGCCATGAAAGATGCCTATGGTGTATTCAGTGTTCTGCCGGCCAACCTGACTGCTGAAGACGAAGTTCGCCATGGGCTCGCGATTGCGGATATCGCAGCCGAAACCGGTATTGAGCATTTCGTATATTCTTCGGGGGCCAGTTCCGGGGATGTTCTGACAGGTGTCCCGCGCTTCGACGCCAAGCCGCGTATCGAAGCGCACCTCCGCAAACTTCCCATCATGACCACCATCATTCGGCCGATGATCTTCATGGAGATGCTGGTGCGGCCGGGCTTCGGCCTGGATCGGGGCCGGTTGGTGTCGCTGATCCGACCGGTTCACTCGATTCACCTTACCGCCGTGGAAGACATCGGCAAGTTTGCTGCTGCCGTGTTTGCCGACAAGGCCCGTTTTGGCGGTAAGACCGTGAAGATTGCCAGCGACCGGGTGACAGGGCGTGAGCTTGAGGCCGCCTTCACTGAAGCTGCCGGACGTCCGATCACCTATGAACGCTTTCCTGATGATGTTCTCGCAGCAAATGCGGACCTCGCGCATATGGCAAAGAGCCTGGAAGACGGCCCACTCGCAGAGTGGGTCGACCTCAATGCCATGCGTGAGATCAACCCGGAGCTGCTCAGCCTCCGTTCGTGGCTCGCGGGCAGCGGGCGCGGAGCGCTTGAGGAAGCCTTGGGGACAGCGGATCCACTGAAATGACCCCAGCCTCGGTGGCGGAATAATCTGCTTCATGTGGCGGGTAGGAACCCATTCAAAGACGTTACCCGTCCTATTCGCCACCGACAGCCGCCGCTATGGTGGTCACGATTGAGGAATGACAGCAACATCGCGTAAGGAACGCCAAGGCATCGGAAGTTCGCTCGAAGGAAACGATCGCCCCGATGATCTTTGCTACCCGTCAGACGGGCATTCGGCCATTGGCGCCAGCAGTTGCGCCTGCAGGCGGCGCTTGAACAGCTTGCCGCCGGGGCGAGTGTCGCGTCGTCGCATTTTGCGGCGAGGTTAACACCGTTACGGCCCTAGCCGTCGAGGCCCCAAATATCTGTGTTTCGTCTGAAATATTCTGCCAGCATATCGGTGAGCACCCGAACCTTCCGCGCCGGATGACCCGGAGGGCGAACGACGTAGGCAGCCCCTGAAGGTACCGGATAGCGCGTCATGATCGGAACCAGCGTACCGCAGGCTACGTATTGGTGTGTGATGCAATCGGGGAGACGGGCAATGCCGAGCCCTGCTGCTGCCGCCGCAACAAGGGCTGCGGCGCTATCGGCCTTGAACCTGCCATGCGGCTGGACCGTGACAATCTTGTCGCCATCCATAAACTGCCAGACTTCCGTTCCCTGCAACAGGGCTTGATGGGTAACAAGTTCGCCCGGCGTGCCTGGTGACCCGTTTGCTTCGATATAGTGCGGGCTGGCGACGAGCTTGCCGTGGATCGGCCCGACGCGCTTCGCGTTCAGATCGGAATCCTGAAGATAAGCCCCGCGGATCGCGCAATCGAAACCTTCGCCGATCAGATCGACGAAACGATCACTATAGGAAGTGTGGATGTGAAGCTGCGGGTACAGATACGCCATTTCTGCAAGCACGGGAGCAAAGTGCGTCGGGCCGAAGGTAAGCGGCATGGCAACTCTCAGGCGGCCGCGTAGCTCACCGGCAGGTAGGATCGCCTCCTTGGCGGTATCGATCTCGGCGCTGGCTCGCGCTGCATGGTCCCTGAACGTCATGCCCGCTTCTGTCAGCGCAGCACCACGGGTCGTTCGGGCAAGCAGTTGAACGCCAAGTTCCGCTTCAACCCGGACCAACCGCCGACTGACGATTGACTTGGAGACCCCGAGTCGACGCGCGGCGGCCGATATACCCCCGGCATCAGCCACCGCAACGAATGTCTGTAAATCTTCAATATCCATTCCAGCGTTCCTTGTTTCGCGACACTGCTTATCAAAGTGTGGCGCTACCGCATCGTCAAAAGGAACGACAAATTGCTGGCAGCCAACGGACTGGCTCGTGCCACAAATATGTTCGTCCTATCTGTGGCGATGAGCCGCGCCATCAAGCAAGTGATGCACAGTGAGAGAACCATGAAAGCAGCGGTCTATGATTACCCTGGCACTCCAGACGTCCTGTGCTACACAGATATCCCCGATCCGGTCTACCCAATCGACGGCGTTCTGATCCGCGTCGAGGCTGCCGCGATCGAGGGAGGTGACCTGATCAACCGCTCGTCCACCCCTCCACCCCATCCGGCCTTCGTCGTCGGCTATGCTGCCGCGGGCGAAATCATCGCTGTCGGAGAGAACGTGAAGAACCGCCATGTCGGCCAAAGGGTCACGAGCTTCGATCTCGCCGGGTCGCATGCCGAATTGCGTGCGGTTCCCGCCAGCCGAACGTGGCTCGTGCCGGAAGAACTCGATATGGCCTCGGCTGCAGCGCTGCCGATCCCTTTCGGGACTGCTCATCACTGCCTCTTCGCTCGAGGTGGTTTGAAGCGTGGCGAAACTGTCTTGGTCCAGGCAGGTGCCGGTGGGGTCGGGCTCGCCGCCATCCAGCTCGCGCACCAGGCAGGCGCCACCGTGCTTGCAACGGTTTCTGGAGCCGAGAGGGCCGATTATCTCGTCGGGCTTGGCCTTGATCATCCAATCGATCATCGGTCGGTTGATGTCGTCGATACGGTCATGCGTCTGACAAAGGGGCGTGGCGTCGATCTCGTCGTGGACCCTGTGGGAACCACCTTGCAAAGCTCGCTGGCGGCACTGCGATCGGAGGGACGTCTTGTGTTCGTCGGCAACGCCGGGGGTTCGCCGCTCAGCATTGATCTTTGGCCGGCGCTACAGTCGAATCAGTCGCTGCTGGGCGTTTTCATGGGAACGCAATTCGAAAAGCCAGACGTCTATGGTACGGTGGTCCAGATGCTGAAGTCGGCCGCGACTGGCGATCTCCGGGTGATAGTAGACAAAACCTTTCCACTTGCGGCCGCTGCCGAAGCCCATTCCTATGCCGAAGGCAATTCCATCCTCGGACGTGTAATAATCACTCCGGCTCGCCAATGAGTGTTGCAGTGCTTTCTCGCGCTCCCTATCGCAACGTCGCCGCACAGTACTGTTGATGCCTATTGCAATGATTGGCCGCTGTCCGCGAGATGTCATTTTACCCTCGGATCACAGGTATGCGGATCGCAGAAGTGGACCTGTAGATCGGCAGTAACGAGTACATTGAGCAAGCACAAGAACGATACGACGCAGGCAATATTGCCTAGATGCGGGCGCGGAAAGACACGACAGACTTTAAAATCCAGTTCCGAGAGCAGTGCCGATCGACCCCGGCCCCCCGCACCACTCTTCAACTAGGCCGTCGGCTTCTTGTATCGGGCTGGCTTTGCGAGGGTACGTCTCAGCATGCATTTTGGCCCGAGCCTCGGAATTATTATGCTCATCTGAAGCAAGAAAATCGATCCCCGGGCATTCTCGATGCGTGAGGCTTCCGATGCCATCAGTGGAGTGGGCTCGCGCGCCAGCCGCAATGGGAGCGCGCTGCTGATCTGAACGCATAAACGGGGCGTGCAAGTATCGGAATAAGATCAAGCGAACAGTTAGCTTTGGGGGCGATTGGCTCTGATCTTGGCCGTACACAGCATGATGTTATGGCCGCCGACAAGGCCTTTTGAGTACTCCGCGTAACTTTGCCGTAAGTCAACTGACGCAGAACCGCATTATCCGCAGTCAGGCGAGATGTCGCCTCGGCGCGGGATTGTTGTGTTCGCCCGGATCACGTGATCGGGCACCGCGGAGTGCAGAATGAAAACCTCAACCTTGGCCATGCGATCGACCCTTGCCATTCTCATTGCCAGCGTCGGTCTATCGGGTGCCTATGCCCAAAGTTACAATTCCTATGGCGGCGACACATGGTCGGGTGCTTATGTCGGTGTCACTGGTGGCCTCTCCAAAGATGACGACCTCAACATCTTCCGCGATGCCACCCTCATTGGCGGCGCCCAGTTTGGCTATCGGGTGCAGGTTGGCCCCGGTGTCGTTGGCGGGGAGCTGCAGGGCAACTACTCGAACGGGGAGTCCTACGCCACCGGCGGTGGCGGCGTGCTGGAGCAATACTGGTCGGGTGCGGCCAAGCTCAAAGCCGGTGTAGCTCTGGGCTCGACCATGGTGTTTGGCACCGGCGGCTATGGTTTCGCTAATCTGGAATCTGGTTCCGGCAGCACGGAAGACGCGGGCTGGGCCGGCGGCTGGATTCTTGGCGGTGGCGTCGAGCAGAAGCTCGGCGACGCTCTCTCGGTGAGCCTCGAATATAACCAGATGCGCCTCGATGACGTCAGCACGGTTACCAATGGCGTGAGCTTTTCCGACAACCTGACCAATCACAGTGTCAAGGCTGGCCTTAACCTCCAATTCTAGACGCTGCTCCCGGCTGCACTTACAACTCGCGGCGTATCGCGGCGTATGTCGTGGCCGGCCAGGATGGCGGGTAGCTATTGAACGGGTGCCCGCCAATGTAACTTGGCAGAAACCGCTGACACTTGCCTGGCGGCACGCTTCTTCAATCCGGCGGCACATGCTGCCAGATTTTGTCATTTTATCTTGCACCCGCGTGAAGGAGAAACTCCATGCGACTGCTCTTGGTTGAAGACGAACCGGACATGGCGGAAGCCCTTGGTGCCGCACTCTCGCGACACGCCATCGCCGTCGACTATGCCGGGACGCTGGCCATGGCCCGCGAGGCGCTGGCCAGAAATGTTCATGACATCGTCCTGATCGATCGACAACTGCCCGATGGTGACGGCGTATCGTTGATCGCCACATTGCGCGTCAGTCCCAGACCCATCGCCACTATTGTCATCTCCGCGCTTGGCACGTCGGGCGACCGGATAAAGGGCTTGAATCTGGGCGCAGACGACTATCTTCCTAAGCCCTTTGAGGTGGAGGAGCTGCTTGCCCGGATTGCAGCCGTTCGCCGTCGCGGGGGCGAATTGTCGGAACAGCAGACCGTCTTGGCGGAACTCTGCTATGACAGTCAGTCGCGCGAGGCCTTGGTCCGCGGCATCCGCGTTGAGCTGACCCGGCGCGAATTACTGATTTTGGAGAGCCTGCTTCGGCGGCCTGGGCGGACCGTCACAAAGACCTTCCTTGAAGACGCCGTCTACACATTTGACGACGAGATCCAATCCAACTCGCTCGAGGCCAATGTCTCGCGCCTCCGCAAGAAACTGGTCGATATCGATGCTGGCGTGGAGATCCACAATATCCGTGGTGTTGGCTACCTGATCCGGCCGGCAGCATGATACGGCCCCGGCAATTGTCGCTTCGCTGGCGGCTGACCATCGGCCTGCTGATCTTTCAGGTCTTGGCCCTTGTCGTCTCCTCGCTTCTTACGTTCGCTCTAGCATTTCAAAGCGCCCCACTGGGCGTGATCGCCTCCTTGCACTTGAACGAGGCGGTCGGCCAATCACTCACGCGCAACGCCTCCGGTACGCTCGACATCACCCCCAGCCCGCAGCTGGAAGAACTGATTGTTTCGACGCCCGGCCTCTGGGCGGTCGCCGTTTCTGAAAGCGGCGAGCGGGTGACGCTCGGCGTACCCCCCGCCTCCATGCTGGCGGTCGCCGACATGGCCGACAGATTGACTTCCGCCACGTTTGAGGGGCAACCAGAAAGTCCTGAAGTCACCGCTCGTTTCGACCGAACAACCACACCTGTGGGAACTTTCGCTATCCTATCTGGTGGCGGCGGCTTTTTGTCCTTGTTCCATGCCGTCCTGCTGTTCGGCCATATTGCAACCATCGTTCCCGGCATAGCGCTGACCGTTCTTACCCTGATCGGCGTTCCTTTGGTCATCAGGTTTTGCCTCAGATCAGTCCGGGATCTGACCGAGCAGATTGATCGGATTGATTTCGCAGCTCGTGGCACTCGGCTCACCGATAGCCGGGTACCGCGCGAGATTCTTCCCGTCGTCGCCGGCGTCAACGAGGCTCTTCAGCGTATAGATGCCGGCTTCGAGGTTACTCAGCGCTTTTTCATGAATGCAGCACATGAGCTGCGGACCCCCATTGCAATCCTCCAGGTTCAGCTCGATGCCTTTCCGGCGGACATCGCGCACGAGAAGCTGAGGGCCGTGGTTCGGCGCTTAACAGTTGTCGTCAATCAAATCCTTGACCTCGAACGCCTCCGACAGAATCCAATGGAGAAAAAGCTTCTTGATCTCAGAACTACAGTCTCAACGGTAGTTGCTGATCTGGCGCCCTATGCCATTGCCGAGGGATACTCCATCGAGCTTGACCAGCCCCAGACGGCGGTCTGGGTGCATGGCGACGCGCAGGCTCTGGACAGACTGGTAATCAACTTGGTGCAGAATGCCGTCCAGCACGGAGGAAAACGGGGTGCTCTGAAGGTAACCTTGGCGGCGGATGGTGCAATTGCCGTTCAAGACGAAGGTCCAGGTATTCCCCCTGATCGGCACGAGCAGATTTTCGAGCCCTTCTATCGGGTCAACCCGCATGGCGCCGGTTCGGGCCTGGGCCTGAAAATGGTGCGTGATATTGCACATTTTCACGGTGGTGAAGCCACTCTCGCGGAGAGTTCGCCTTCGGGAAGCCGCTTCGTCGTAAGGCTTCCCGTCGTCTCGCCCAGCGACGTTCATGCAGGCATCAGGGATGGAAAGTTCCTCACGCCTGCAGATTCTACTTAATTGCACAGGCCGCGTAATGCTCATGTAAGTGAATGGCTCCAAGCCCACCGAGCAGGTCTGAAACGCAGCGTCGAATACGACGCAGAAGCCGAACTGCTTAGTAAAGGAGCCACTATGAAAAAGATCATCGCGATCGCTGCGGTTGCCATCGCCGTTTCCGGTTGTTCGCAATCGGCAGGCCGGGGGGCGGCGATTGGCGCGGCATCCGGCGCCATCATCGGAGGGCTGACGACCAATTCCTGGGAAGGTGCGGCAGTCGGTGCTGCGGTTGGCGGTGCATCCGGTGCGGTCATCGGTAAGGCGTCCGAGCCGGGCAAATGCGTCTACCGCGATCGTTATGGACGCCAGTATATCGATGTCTGCTGAGGCTGGGCCGGCTCCCGAACTTCCACCCCGTTGCTGCCCGCGCGGACGGCTTAAATCGAGCTCATTGCGACATTCAGAATGGAGCAAGGCCCTGCGGGATTTCGTCCCCAACGCCTATG